>JACNJM010000123.1 GCA_014382605.1 Anaerolineae bacterium | reverse complement strand
GCCTTTGCGTGAAAACGTTTGTGTTTACACTTCTCTTGATGATTACAAAAAGCTCCGTGTTCTCTGTGTCTCCGCAGTTTTCGATTCATCAAATTATAGCAAAGAAATCGGATCCACTTCAACGCGGCACGATTTTAGCAAATATTCATCCAGCCCGACGGTGGGGTTCGGGCCACGCAGTACAATTTGCCAGCGATAAATGCCAGAAACGCGGCTAAAAAAGCACGGTACCGGGCCGATAATTTCGTTGCGCTGATCGTCTTGTGCGGCGAGTTGGCGGGCGGCGCTCTGGGCGGATTCTTCTACCTGGGCGGCATCCTGCCCCCGGAATTCTAACCGAACCAAACGCGCAAAGGGTGGGTAGCCTAATTCCCGGCGATAAGCGATCTCCTGGCGGTAAAATTCGCGGTAACTGTGTTGAGAAGCAGCCAGAATGACATAATGCTCCGGCTCGAAAGTTTGCAAAATCATCTGCCCACCCAGCGGAGAGCGCCCGGCGCGCCCGGCCACCTGAGTAAGTACCTGAAAGACACGCTCTGTAGCGCGGTAATCGGGCAGGTTCAGACCCACGTCGGCCAGCACCGCCCCCACCAGCGTCACCAGCGGCAAATCCAGGCCTTTGGCGAGCATCTGCGTGCCGACGAGTACATCGGCTTCGTGGGCGGCAAACTGACTCAAAATAGCATCGTGAGAACCCTTTTTGCGTGTTGTACTCCAATCCCAGCGCAAGGTGCGCGCGCCGGGGAACAAGGCCTGCACTTCGCTCTCGACCTTTTCGGTTCCGGTGCCATACTGCCGAATTTTCGTTCCGCCGCACTGCGGGCATTTGGCAGGCATTTTACGGCGATAGTTACAGCGATGACAGATTAATGCGTCGGGGCGTCCTGACGTCTGGACGTCCTGACGTCCGGACGTATTGACGTGATAGGTGAGCGGAATATCGCAACGCGGGCACTGGAGCGAGTATCCACACTCACGGCAAAAAACATACGTCGCTGTGCCACGCCGGTTCAGAAAGAGAATTGCCTGTTGTCCGTGTTCCAGCACATGCACCAGAGCATCCTGCAAAGCCTGACTAAAAATAGAGCGGTTGCCTGCTTTCAATTCGGCGCGCATATCCACAACTTCCACCGGGGGCAGGTCAATCGTCTCGGCGTCGTGCTCCAGGGGCTGGTAACGACTATGCGAAACTTGCCAGGCAGCAATCGCTTGCTTATGCGCCAGAATGCGGTCGGGCAGGCTCAGGGGCGTCCACTCGCCGCGGGCGGCGCGGTAGGTGCTGACTACATCGGGGGTAGCCGATCCCATCAGGCAGACCGCGCCCACCTGGAGAGCGTACGTTGCCGCAGCTTCACGCGCATGGTAGCTTGGCGCCGGTTCTCCCTGATAATACGAACCATCATGGCACTCATCCACTACAATTAGCCCCACATCGGCAAAGGGGGTGAAGAGCGCACTACGCGGCCCTACCACGACATCAATCTCACCATTGCGGGCACGCCGCCAGGTATCGTAACGCTCGCCCGCCGACAAACCGGAATGCACCAATCCCACTCGCTCGGGGAAGCGCGCCACGAAACGGCGCACAGTTTGCGGCGTGAGGGCGATTTCGGGAACCAGGATGATGGCCTGCCGTCCTTGCTGCAAGGTTTCGGCGACGGCGCGCAGATAGATTTCTGTCTTGCCCGAACCGGTGACACCATAAAGCAGGCAGGGCGCGGCAGACTCGCCCGCGGCGGTTTGCCGCAGAGCAGTTTGAACCTGCGCCCAAACATCGGCCTGCGCCCGCGTCAACTCGGGGGGAGTCTCGGCAACGAACTCCATACCTGCCAGCGGGTCGCGCCAGACCTGCACTTCTTCGATGGCAATCAGCCCGCGGGTTGCGAGTTGCTTCAGGTCAGCCGAATTTCCTCCGCTCAATTTATAGAGTGTTTTCGCCGGAAGGGTGTCTTCCATTTCCAATAATGCCTGTAGCATTTTCTGCCGTCGGGCCAGCGCCGGGCTGCCACTGCGTCCCAATGAATCCATTTGGGCCACGGCTTCATCTGGCGAGGCCAGCAGGCACGCCATGCGCTCTTTTTTTACAGAGACGGTTGGCTCGGTGAGGATAGCCTGACTGGTCAGCAGACCGCGCCGCGCCAGCGCCCCCGCGGTTGCCCGCCACCGTTTACGCGGCAGATGATGATCGATCTGACGGCCGCGCAACGGGCCGCGCTCGGCAAGCAGGGCGAGAAGTTTCCATTGGGGTTTGGTCAATTCTTGACCGGGGGCCGGAGACGAAAGACCGGTTTGTCCCGGCGGCTCAGCCCCGTCTTCCGTCTTCCGTCCTCCGTTCTGAATTAACGCTTCACCGCCTGGCGTCAACGCATACAATGTATCTGCCATCTGGCTGAGGCCCGGCGGCAGCATCAGACTCAAACAAGCCGCCAAAGGGGTCAGCGATTGTGTGGCAATATGCTGCGCTAACTGAATTTGCGCCGCGGAGAGTACCGGTTGTGGGTCGAGCAAGGACATCACCGGGCGTGTTTCCGGAGTGCTGGCTTCGGTCACAGTTTGCAGCACCACGCCCTGTACAGTCTGACGTCCAAAGGGCACCGTAACCAAATGTCCGGCGGAGATAGTTCCTTCCAGTTCGGGGGGTAAATGGTAATGAAAAACCCCAGAAACCTGGGGAATATTCACGACCACTTCTACAAATGTAGTCATAAGCAGTGAGATTTACCACAGAGATACGGAGGACACAAAGAAGCACGTGTGTTCATATGTTATTCATCCGCGGGTGGTTTTTCAATGCGTTTCAACGATAGCTGTTCAATGCGCATCCCATCCATTTTGATCACTTTCAGGCACATGCCCAAACCGATGTTTACGCTATCACCAAGTTCGGGCATTCTGTCGAGCATACCGAGGACATATCCGGCAATCGTGTCATAATGCGGCGCGATGAGCGTCAGCCCCAATTTTTCGTTAACTTCTGCGATAAGCGCCAGGCCCTCAATGATGACGGTGCCATCGGCCTGGATTTGTATTTCAGGGTGCGGTGAATCAAAGGGATCGCTGACTTCACCGATAATTTCTTCCATGATGTCTTCGAGTGTCACCACCCCGGCGGTTCCCCCGAACTCGTCGATCACAATGGCAATATGCTGTCGACGGTCCCGTAATTGCTGCAATACATTTTTAAGCGGCAAACTCTCTGGCACAAAAAGGGCTTCGCGCGCCAGCGTGCGCGCCGTGCTGTTCTGGCGGTCTGGGTCTTGTTGCGCTCGCAGCAGATCGCGGATGTGTACCACGCCCAAAATCGTATCAAGATCATCCTGATAAACCGGGAATTTGCTAAAGGTAGATTCAATCGCCACAGCGATGCTGTTTTCTAGCGAGGTATCCGCTTCCAATGCGGTTACCTCGGTGCGCGGGTTCATCACCTGCCGGACGAGGAGATTATTAATATCAAATATGGCGTGCAACATTTCGCTTTCTTCAGAACCGACCACGCCACCTTCTGCGCTGGCAGTCACCAGCATCTTCAGTTCTGCAACAGAATGGACCAGTTCATGACCTTCGGCAGGCTCCACACCGACAAGCTTGAGTAGATAGTTCCCAGTACCATTAAGCGCCCAAATAAAGGGCTTAAAAATCCATTCGGTCCAAAGAGTGGGACGAGCAACCCACAGTGAAGTGCCCTCTGGATTTTGAAGTGCGATAGATTTCGGCGCGAGTTCGCCAACCACCACATGCAAGAATGTGATAATTGCAAAAGATATGCCTGCGGCAATACTGTGAGAAACTTCGCTTTGAATATTGATAGGGAATTTCTTAATCAGCGGCTCCAGAAGATGCGATAAGGCCGGTTCGCCCACCCATCCCAACCCCAGACTGGCTAATGTGATACCTAATTGCGTAGCTGCGATGACCCGATCTGGGTTTTCTAGCGCTTTTTGCGCCCAGCGTGCCGCCGGGTTTCCCTGAGCTACCAGCTCGGCAATACGCGTGCGGCGCACACTCACCAGCGCAAATTCGGCGGCAACAAAAAAGCCATTGGCCAGAACCAGCAAGAAAACCCCTACAAGTTTGAGTAAATCTACTCCGATAGTTTGTTCCATTAATTTTTTCTCTACTTTTGATCTAATGTTCGTGTAATTATCGCGGCGCCATAACCCACAACTTGCGAATAGTCGCCGCTGATATCGCCAGAGGTGGCATAGTTGAGAATTGTTGCGGCGGTTGCGCCGAGTTCTTTGGCAGCCCAAATGACAGCGGTCAGCGCGCCACGCCCACAGGCGAAGCCTCTTCCATCGCGCTCAGCCTGGAAGATGGCCTCCGGATCGAGGGCGGCAACATGTTTCAGGATAACTTGGTCGAGGGAGTGGGCCACACTCTGGGGGTAGAAATGCGACAGGTCGGTGCTGGCCACCAGGAGGGAATTTCGCCCGGCCAAAATTTTAGCCAGCGCCAGCCCCAGGGCACGCGCCACCCGCGGAGTTTGATCGCGCACCATCACCGGCAACAGGGAAAAATCGCCAACCAATGCTCGCTGCAAGAAAGGCAATTCAATCTCCAGAGAATGTTCATCGTCATTACGAACAGGTGCAAGCCCAAAACCCAGTAAATTCGTGAGGCGGGTATCTAACTCGGCGACCGCGGCCTGATCGATCATGATTGGCCCCAGCGGAGTTTGATAGGCATCATGCCCGGAAGTCAGCAGGGGTTGGCTGCATGCGCGATGCATTGGAGAAACAACAACTACCAGTTCGGGCGACAAGCCGCGCGCCAGCGCAAACGCATGACCAGCTACCGGCCCGGAATAGCGATGCCCCGCATGTGGAACAACGAAAGCCACAATCTCTTTCGGTTGCACAGAGTCCTCTGTGCAGGACATGTATTCATCCAGGCTAGTAGCCAATTGTTCCGGGTTATCTGGATACCAGCGTCCCGCAATTGGTGAGGGGCGAATGTCAGTTATCATCATTTTTTATTCCGTTGATAGGAAAATGCGCCATACCCCTCGATTTTAGCACACCCCGGTTGGGATGATAATGAGACTTACGCAATATTACAAAATAAAATGAGTAGAAGATTAAAACCTTGACACGTCTTTCGCACGTATGATAGACTCCACGAGCTAAAATCTTTGAAAGGAGAGCGCACGAAAATGACAAGCTATTTCACGATGCAAGTTAAAGTCCGCCGCTCCGCCAATATTGGTGGAGATGTTTTGCTGACTCGGAGTGCGCCTACTGCCTGAGAAATTTAGTCTAACCTAAATTGCCAAAGCCACGGGTGTACTTCAAGCCCCGTGGCTTTTTGATTCGCTCGCGCGCGAAGTTGAGCCTTTGTAAAAGTCACGGGAAAAATACCCCGTGACTTTTTTATTTTCTTCAAACGAGGCTGAGAGAAAAGGATAAACATGCAAACAACAACGAAGAAAGAGAAAAAGAAAGAACCGCTGCTCAGCAATATTCTCAAATTGTTTATGTTCGCTATGGTATTGGCAAATATCGCGGGCAGTATGTATGGCTCTTTGCTGCCGCTTTACCTGAAAAGTCTCAATGCCAATGTGTTGCAAGTTGGGTTGTTTTTTACTCTGTCAAATATTCTGCCATTAATTTTGCAAATTTTGGGCGGATGGATATCGGACTCGCTAGGGCGCTTGCGTAGTATCGCCATGGGCAGCGTGGCCGGAGTCATTGCGCATATCGGCATTATACTAGCGCCTACCTGGCAGTGGGTGTTGTTCGGGGAAGGTTTTGGCGCTATCACCCGTTCGTTGGTTGGCCCCAGTTTTAGTTCTTTTATCGCCGACCAATCAGCCGAAGAGAACCGCGCTCGCGTCTTTGGCATCACCGAGAGCATTTTTATGCTGGTGGTAGTTATCGGGCCGCCGTTAGGCGGCTGGTTGGCCGATGCATACGGCTTCAAGTTCATGTTGATTGTTGCGGCGGTTCTGTATACCCTCGCGGCGCTAATTCGCATCGGCATGGCGCGCACGGCGGCCAAAGGCGCGGAAGCAAATCCCGAAAAACTATCCCTGGCTAGTTTGAAAGAAAAGCTTAGCGCAATGACCGTGCTGCTGCTGGCCGGAGGTGTGATGACCTGGGTGCTAATTACCGATGGTGTACGTGACATCGCCTATACGATGTCTTTTACGCTGGAATCACTCTATTTGAATGAAGTCGGTGGGCTTTCGATGAAGCAAATCGGCTTCCTGGGGTCAATTTTCGGCATTTGTAATATGATCACCACCATTCCGGCAGGCAAGTTGGCCGACAAAAAAGGTGAACGTATCGCCATTGCGGGCGGTTTTTTACTGGATGCTATTGGGCTGATTATCTTCCTCAATGTATACAGTTTTTGGGGTTATGCGGTCGCCTGGGGCGTTTTTGGAATTGGGGTAGGCATGATGTCACCCGCCTACCAATCGCTGACCAGCAAAGCTGTCCCGGAAAAATTGCGCGGCACGGCCTTTGGTCTGCTGCATAGCAGCCTGGGGCTGTTCTCACTACCCGCTCCGGCAGTCGGCGCACAATTGTGGACTCGCTACACGCCACAGACTCCCTTTCGTATCACGGCCGGCGTCGCCTTGCTTACCATAATCCCGGTCTGGCTGAAGTTTAAGCTGCCAGATAATGAGATTGAAAACAAATAAATTCACAAGCCCCAGCGCCTACGCACTGGGGGCAAAAGGAGTACGCATTTTCGCACAGGAGAAAAACATGACGACCAAGAAAAACCTCATTATTCCAGAATCACCCCAAATTCCAGGATTGAACGTCCGCTACTTTGAGGGTCAGGCAGATTATCCAAATATCATCGCAGTTTTCGATGCTTGTAAAATTGTTGACGATGTGGAGTACAGTCTCACGCTGGAAGGTGTGAAGCATCATTTTGATCACATCATTAACTGCGATCCTTTTACAGATATGATCTTCGTAGAAGTGGATGGGCAGGCCGTAGCCTACGGGCGCGTGGGATGGTATGAGGAGAGCAATGGAACTCACATTTACTACACCCTGGGGTGGGTACACCCCCAATGGCGACGCAAAGGCATTGGCACGGCAATTTTGAAGCATAATGAGCGCCGTATCCGTGAGATTACGGTAAAGCATCCCGCTGCTGCGCCCAAATTTTTCCAGACCGATCACAGCGACAAACAGCCCGGCGTGGCAGCCTTGCTGAAGGCTAACGGCTACGCAGAAACGCGTTGGGGCTACGAAATGCAGCGTCCCATTGATGCGCCGCTGCCCGATGCGCCTATGTCGGAGGATCTGGAAGTGCGCCCGGTGGATGAGGCGCATTACCGTCCGATCTGGGATGCGGACAACGAAGCTTTTCGCGACCATTGGGGTCACAGCGAGCGCACCGAAGAAGAATATCAGCGCTGGCTGGCCGAACCGGTAATTTTCACGCCCCACTTGTGGAAAATTGCCTGGGACGCTGACGAAGTGGTCGGGATGGTGCGCAATTTTGTAGATGAAGACGAAAATAAAGAATATGACCGCAAACGCGGCTACACCGAATTTATCTCTGTGCGCAAACCCTGGCGACGACGCGGCGTGGCCCGCTCGCTACTGGTGCAGAGCATCGAAATGTTCCGCGAGATGGGCTTTGAAGAGACTGTCTTGGGCGTAGACACACTGAACCCCAACCATGCACTCAATTTATACGAGGGCGTGGGGTATCAGGTGGTACGCAAGAGTACGTTGTATCGGAAAGAATTATAGATTAGAAGGCTCTCAGCCTCCCCCGGCTCTTTGGGCCAGGGGAGGCTGAGAGTACAGGAGAACACCATGAACATCACACTACCGGAGGGCTTTACCGCGCGGCCTTCTTCATTGGACGAAATTCCTGCCGCAGTAGATTTTTTCAATGCCTGGTCAAAACACTATTTGGGGATTGAAGATCATCAGATCAGTTCATATGAAGCCGAATGGACAATTCCGAAATTCAAGCCTGATACCGATGCCCGCATGGTATATAATCCGGCGGGCGAGATGATTGGGTATATCGAAGTCTGGACCATTGAAAATCCGCCGGTGCATCCCTGGGTTTGGTTCCGCGTGCACCCGGAATATGAAGGGCTGGGGATCGGTGAATGGTTGCTGGAATGGGGCGAAGCACGCGCTCGCCGGGCGCTCCCGAATTGCCCCGGAGAATTACGCGTGGCCTATCGTTGCGGCGTACATTCACAGATTGAAGCGCCAAAACAACTCATGGAAAACTTCGGCATGAGAATCATCCGACATTACTTTCGGATGCTGGTTGAGCTGGCTGCGCCACCCCCCACGCCCGTTTGGCCCGCGGGCATCACTGTGCGCAGGCCGGATGATCCTGAAGCTGAGATCGAAGCCATTTACCGCGCAGATAACGAAGCCTTCCGCGATCATTTTGGGTACGTAGAGCAGCCCTTTGAAGATGGCTTCTCTGAATTTCGGCATTGGTTTCTGAATAATGATGAGATACACGATTCGACCATGTGGCACCTGGCCATGGATGGCGACAAAATCGCTGGAATTGCCTTGTGCATCAAACGTGATCCTGAAGACGAAGAATGCGGTCACATAGATAGCCTGGCTGTGTTGCGTCCCTATCGTCGGCGCGGGCTGGGGTTGGCGCTGTTGCAGCACGCTTTTGGCGAGTACTACCGCCGCGGTTACAAACGCGTCTCGCTGGGCGTGGATGCCCAAAATCTGACCGGAGCTTTAAGTCTCTACAAACGGGCCGGGATGCAAATCAGCCGCCAGTTTGATATGTACGAGAAAGAGCTGCGTCCCGGCAAAGAAATCAGTGTAAAATCATTGACGTAAATTTTTAGCCACAGAGATCACAAAATTATCTATTTTAGGACTTACGCAAAACGATCCCCTATTTTCGGGCTTTCTTTTGCGAAAGTGCGTAAATCCTGTATTTTTTCTCCGTGATCTCTGTGCGCTCTGTGGCAGAATGGAGGATTTTATGATTACTACAATATTATGGGACATTGGCGGCGTGATTTTGCGGACGGAAGACTCTGGTCCCCGCGAGCAACTCGCCGCGGAATTGGGGCTGACGCGCCACGAGTTAGAGAAACTTATCTTTGGGGGCGATCTCGGCACGCGCGCCCAAAAAGGTGAGATCACCCCCGTTGAACTGTGGGCCGCCGCGCGGTCCGCGCTGAAGCTCCCCCCCGATGCCTATCCAGATTTTAGCGAACGGTTTTTCGACGGCGACCGCATCGATTATGATCTGGTCAATTTCATCTGCAGCCTGAAGCCGCGTTATAAAACCGGCATCATCAGCAACGCCTGGAAAAATTTGCCCGAAGCGCTGGAACACTGGGAAATCGCCGATGCTTTCGATATGGTGGTTGGTTCGGGGGATGAAGGGATAATGAAACCCGATGCCCGCATTTATCAACTGGCTTTAGCACGAGCGGGCGCCCAGGCCAACGAATGTGTTTTTGTTGACGATTTCCCCCACAATATTGAGGGCGCGCAAGCTGTGGGGATGCAGGGCATTCTGTTTCGCAGCGCCGAACAGGTTATCAGCGAGTTGAAAACGCTGCTCGAAAGAGATGCCTGAAAACAGGGGTATATTTTCATCGTATTGCGCAAGTCCTGAACTTGTCACTTCCGAGACGATGTTTTCTCGGCTTTCCTGACATAGAGCGCCTGATCGGCAATGCGATATAAATCATCGAGAGCGCGCGCGTCATCGGGGAAAGTTGCACACCCATACGAAATCCCCACTTTCAGACCATCGGGAATTTGCAGCGCTTCCACAACTTCTTGCAACCGACGCATCAGCCCTTTCGAAGTTTGGCTGTCGGCTTCGGCAAGCAACAGTACAAACTCGTCGCCGCCAAACCGCGCCAGATAATCGGAATTACGAATAGATGCTTGAATATGTCGGGCGATCTTGCGCAAAACCTGGTCGCCGCGGGGATGCCCGTATGCATCATTTACGGCCTTGAAGCCATCCAAATCAAGCACAGCCAGACTAAATGAATGTCCATAACGTTCAGCGCGGTGCAACTCATGGGTCAGGTGTTCGTTAAATGCGCGTCGGTTGGGCAATCCGGTCAGCATATCAGTGCGCGCCTGTCGATTGACCAGATCATGCAAACGGGCGTTCTCAATCGCCACGGCGGCCTGATCTCCCAACAAACGCAGCATGTGCAACTCATCTTTTGAGAAAGCAAATGTTTCCGGGTGAGCAATCGTCATCACGCCTACCACGCGTTCTTGAATTTTCAGGGGCAGCCCCACGATCGACCCCGCCCACATTTTCGGCGCGCCCTCATACAAGGTGTGGTCGCGCATATTGTTCACCTGAATCAATTCCCCACTTCTGGCCACCGAATACGTCAGCCCGCCCTCGCGCGGCTGCGACCAGGCCTGCCCTTTGCGCCCATCAGCCCACAAGGCGGCTTTGAATACCAGGTTATTGGCTTCGTATAAAAAAATGTGTGCATCCTGCGCACGGTCAATCAACACTAAAGCATGTTGGAGGATACTATCCAGTACGTGTTGCAAATCCAAATGACTTGTCAAAACCAGGCTGACCTGGCGCAATGTTTCTAACCCCTGCACCCGCGACTCCGCCAGCGCATACACCCGCGAGCGGGCCATCGCCGATCCGGCGCAACTGGCGATCATCCGCCCCATGGCAAGTTGATGAACTTCCAAAGCAAACGAAGGGCGCGTATCTGTTACCAAAATTCCCCCCACCAGGCCGTCATCCGTTCTTATGGCCAGCCACAGAAATAATGTCAGCCCGGTTGTGGTTAAAAATTCTTGCTGGATAGCGGACAAGGTTGGATCTGAGGCTACAACGATGCTTGTTGACTGAGTAGAGAGATCAGCTTGCAACCAGGCGGGGAACAGACTTGGGTCGGGGTGAGCGCCCTGTTGAAGTTTCGATTCGCTCTCAAAGGTCTGACTGTCATCCAACGCAGCCAGCTTTTCGGTAACAGCATTCCATTGCAGAAAAACAGCATATTCAGCCTGCATAAGCTTGCATATATCTGCCGCAGCTTTGACAGCAATTTTTTGATAATTGGTTAGATTTGCAATCGTTGTGACCGACTCAATTAGTTGCAGCATTTCCGTTAGCCATACACGGCGCGATTCTCCCAGGATATCATCAGGCTTTAATTGCTCAAAGAGAAATTGGATAATGGCATCATTCCATTTTTCATCCCCGGGTTCCAGTTGAGCAATAATACGTTGCAAATGGTCTTCCATTGCAAAGAAACTCCACAATTATAGACTTTATTAAATTTGTTATTTTTATACCACAACCAACACTTCGTAGGCGCAGAAATGCCTGTATTCTATCGTTATTCCAGTAAATGAATGTTACAAATTTGTTATTCGAGAGATTTCTATGGCCGCATCTCAAAGAATACTCCGGCAGATCGGATACCTCAGGATAGCACATATTTGAACAGAAAGGTATAATCGCACTAATTATGTCTAATTCAAATCACAAAGCCACTGTTTTAGCTGTACTTGCTCACCCGGATGATGAATCGTTCGGTATGGGGGGCACGCTGGCGCTTTATGCCGAGCGCGGCGTAGATGTACATCTCATTTGCGCTACCCGCGGCGAGGCTGGCGAAGTTGGTCCAGAGTATTTGCTGAACTTTACTTCAATTGCAGAATTGCGCGAAGCCGAACTGCGCTGTGCAGCAGGTCACCTGGGGTTAACGGGCGTACACTTTCTTAACTACCGCGATTCAGGGATGGTTGGTTCCCCCGACAATGAACATCCCGAGGCATTTATCAACGCCCCGTTGAAGGATGTTGCCGCACAGGTTGCCAACCTGATACGCACCTTTAAACCCCAAATTGTGCTGACCTTCGACCCCATTGGCGGCTACCGCCATCCAGATCATATTCACATCCATAAAGCGACCACACAAGCTTTTTCTATGGCCGGAGATGCCGCCTACAAGAGCGATTTGCCAACATATCAACCGCAGCGCCTCTATTATCATACGATTTCAAAACGCTTTATCCGCGTTGCCATACGTTTATTACAGTTATTTGGCAAAGACCCTAGTCGCTGGGGACGCAATGCAGATATTGATTTGACGCAATTGATGGTAGATTTTCCTACCCATGTCAAAATCAACTATCACGCTGTAGAAAAACGCAAAGCAGCCGCGTCGCAATGTCATGCCAGCCAAATTGGGCCAGCAATCACTGGCGGGGCGTTCCGCTGGCTGTTTCGTTTACTCGGCTTCGGGAGTGTAGACCTCTTCATGCAGGCCTCACCCACCCCGAGCGAATCTATATACGACGATTTTTTCGATGGGATCACCTTTGAGGGGGAGTAATCTCTTTTTACGGCTCATTTTTTGCTAACTTGACTGCCACAAATGCTGGTGATATGATGCCTCGCGTTGAGGCACATTTATGGCATATGATCCGCTAAACGATAGCGAACTCTTTGATGAAGAGGCATATACTCCTGAACCGGCTCAAACCAGAGCGGTTGCAGAACAAGAAACGCCAGACGACGAATCATCGGCCGGTCTTTTTGAGCAATTCTGGACTCAAATTGCTCATGCTGGTTTGGTCGAACCGGTTTTGCGTTCAGGGACACTTTTGCTATCACTGGTATTAGTCATCATTGTGGTTTGGGCGTTGCGTTCAGTTAACTTAAGTGCAGTGATGGGTGGATTGCCCAACGAAGGGGGCGGGCTGCTCTCAGCCCCGCAAATGACACCCACGCCACAAAGCTATATTGCCGCGTTACCCCCTATGCCCTCCCCGGAGCAGATCAATAGCACAGGGATTGGGCGGCAGGCCAAAATTCATACCACCATTCCCACGCGGGCGCGCTCAAAAATTATCCAATATACGGTTGAATTTGGCGATTCAGTTTTTGGTATCGCCGAGCAGTTCGGTTTGAAACCCGAAACGATTCTGTGGGCCAATACGGCCACGCTGCAAGATAACCCCCATCAACTGCAAGAGGGGCAGATCCTCAATATTATGCCCGTGGATGGCACGTATCACAAGTGGGGGGAGGGGGAGCAACTCACAAAAGTGGCCGAATTCTACGGCGTGGATGCGAATGAAATCTTACAATGGCCGGGGAATAATTTTGATTTGACGCAAACCGCGGTTGAAAATTTCAGCGCTGAAGCCGGGACAATGTTGATTATTCCCGGCGGGACGCGCGCACTGATTGATTATGGCCCGCCGCGCATCCCGCGCGATAACCCGGCGGTGGCGCGCACCTACGGGCCTGGTCACTGCGGCACGTTGGCAGATGGCATCATCGGCGATGGGGTATTTGCCTGGCCGACAGCGGGGCACTGGCTCTCGGGCTACGACTATAACCCAGCGGCCAATCATTCGGGGATTGACATCGGCGGCAAAACCGGCGATACGATTTCGGCGATTGATGATGGCGTGGTGGTGTATGCAGGCTGGAGTTACAGCGGCTACGGCAATCTGGTGGTAATTGATCATGGCAACGACTGGCAATCGTTGTACGCTCACCTTGATGGCTACTATGTCAATTGTGGGGAAAGTGTGTACCAAGGCGCAACCGTTGGCGCAATGGGGAGTACGGGCGCTTCGTCGGGGCCACACCTGCACTTTGAGATTCTGTATGGCTCTGCCAGAGTCAACCCCTGGAATTTCTTGCCATAAACACAACAAGAGTACATGGGCTGTGAAGTAGCCCATGTACTCTTGTTTGTAGAGCTGGCTTTATTCAGGTTTGCGGGCTGTGATCTTGGCGCTAAAAATCGTTTTATCGAAGACATACTTATTTTCGATCAACGTATCACTGAGACCAAGCTGCTGAATGGCTTCGTCTGCCATTTCTTTACCCCAGTATTCCGCTTTCATTTCTACATCCACAAACCCTGCGGCTTCAATCACGGCTTTAAAATCCTGAACATCCAACGCGCCAGCAATGCAGCCAGCCCAGGCGCTTAAGCTGGTTTTGATTTCTTGTGGCAGCGGGCCATCGGTAACAATATCGCTCACGGCCAATTTGCCCCCCGGACGCAGCACCCGGAACGTTTCCCGAAGCACCTGAGGTTTATCGGGGCTGAGGTTGATAACGCAATTGGAGATAATAACATCCACAGTTGCATCGGCAACAGGCAGGTTTTCAATCTCGCCCAAGCGGAATTCAACATTATCTGCACCCAGTTTTGCTTTGTTGGCGCGAGCGCGTTCGAGCATCGCGGGGGTCATATCCACACCAATCACTTTTCCGGCAGGGCCAACTTTTTTGGCCGCCAGAAAACAATCAATCCCACCACCGGAGCCCAAATCCAATACGGTTTGACCGGCTTCTAAAGCAGCTAACGTAACCGGGTCCCCGCATCCCAGAGAAAGCTCTGTGACATCGGCTGGGAGATCAAAAGCCGCGGGGTCGTCATAGATGCGCGCAACGGTTTCCAATTGAAGAAGGTCATCCGAAGGACTGCAGCAAGAGCTTTGTGTGGAAGAACAGCCGCAATCAGCCTGCGATCCGGGTTGGTGTTGTTCGGCCAGATTGCCATAGCGCTCTCGTACTGCAGAACGAATATCTGGGGCGGCTTTTTGTAATGTTTGAGTTGTCATTTTTTCTCCTTATATAGAAGTATTTATATGTATCGATGTGTTATGGCAAAAAAACACCATTTTATTCCGGCACACTGATTACCATTTTCACAGGCTGGTTGGGAGCAAAATCCTCGGCAACCTGGCAGCAGCCGCGTGCCAAACTTTCCTGATCGAGGGTGTAGAAAACTTGCTTGCCGCGTCGCTCCGATTTTACCAATCCCGCGTTTTTGAGAATCTTCAAGTGATGGGAAACGGTTGGCTGAGCAACATCGAGCTTGTCAACAAGGTCATTGACGCTGACCAATTCGCAGCAACACAGCGCCATAATTTTTTGGCGGGTTTCATCGGCTAATGCCTTGGCAAATTCAACCGTGCTGATAATAAGTGTTACTGTTTCCATGAGTTTGATGCGTACGCAGTGTCAAATTGATGTTTATCTATACGTCCAGAATTCTAATCGAAGTTTATCTATATGTCAAGCGCAATTGATACAAAGCGGTGGGGGAGTATTTTGAGCGGATGCTCATAAAAGTCTTGCAAACCCAATTGGCAGTGGTATAATTCCGTTGGCTGATTCGGTAAACTCAGCACAGGTCCGGGCGGTTAGCTCAGTTGGTTAGAGCGTTGCGTTGACATCGCAAAGGTCGTTGGTTCGAGCCCAATACCGCCCACAAAAAATCTGGCATCATAGATGCCAGATTTTTTGTTTTATGTCATCCAACACAAATCTTCAATTGTAATGCTCAATCATTGCCGCTATTTCAACACCAACTCAGCGATTCGCCGTTCATTCCAATCGAGGATGATGGTGCCGTTGATATCAAAAGTTGGCGTTACCAATTTGCCCCTGGCCAGGCTGCGCGCTTTTTCGGCAGCATCTTTATTGATGACCACATCGATATCGTCATATTCAATTTCATGCTCGGCAAACCACTGACGCGCTTTGCGGCAGTCGGGACACCAACGGTTGCAATACATTACGATAGCGCTTTTTGATGCGGATGCCGCTTCTTTGGGCAGATTTTCCGCCAACTCGGCAAATGCATCCGGATCCATACGTTTCAACTCGGCAAAAAGCACTTCATTATCGGGTTGGTCGTCAATATCGTGGATGTCGATATATTGAATAATACCATTTTTGTCAATGATAAAAATAGCGCGCTCGCTGCTGCCATCGGATCGTAGCACGCCGTATTTTTCGGCAATTTCGCCGTGGGGCCAGAAATCGCTCAATAGTGGAAAAGATATTCCGCTCAGGCTTTTCGCCCAGGCCTGTAACCCGGGGATATGATCTACGCTGATGCCCAGAACCTGGACATTTGATTCCGTGAATCGGGCATATTCTGCCTGATATGACGGAATCTGGTTGCTTCAGACGGGGGTAAAGGCCAGGGGGAAGAAGGCCAGCACAACGCTGCTGCCGCGCAACTCGGATAAGGTAATGGCTTTGTCCAGATGTCCGGGCAGGGTAAAATCGGGGGCGAGATCGCCGTTTTTGAGTTTCATACAATTCCTTTCGATAGTTTAATCAGCCACAGAGTACACAGAAAACGCCAAGTTTTTTCTGTACGCCAACTTTGCGAAACCAGCGCCAGGCAATAACGCGCACCACGCTAAGAGCCGCTGTTTCTTGCCGCGTGGAATAGCTGGTAACTACTAAGGCATCGCTGGCAAAACGGCTCAGGCTGCGCCTTCGCCAGGAATTCACTTACTTTCATCATAGGCTGAGTAGTTATGAATAGCTGATAAAAATCTCGTGCTGACTGGCATTAAATTTTGAAGCGCGTTTCCGAGGAAGCCAAGGCCAGTCGCGGGGTACCGCCTGCTCGTCAAAAATTTGATTATAAAAGAATTCTACCAGATAGCAGGCTAATCATCCTGCTATTTTCAAAAGGATTCTCTGGGAACTGTCGCAAGAAACCCAGCAGAGTTTCAACTCATAAATCCGGAGTTTGTTGTACAATGAAGGCAGTTATACGGTAACTGCTTACTGCAGAAATGCCATCCATTGGTGAACCGGAGGTACAACACAATATGCTGGTTATCATTAGCGATTTACACCTGAAAGACGGCACATCTGGTAGTTCAATTACGCCCGATGCATTCCGCGTATTTAGCGAGCGGCTGCGCAGCATGGCCTACCACGCCTCCTGGCGTGCAGACGGGCGTTACGAACCCCTCCGCTCGATTGATCTACTGCTGCTGGGCGATGCCTTCGATTTGATCCGCTCAGAACGCTGGCTGGTTGATGCCAATGACGAAGTTGAAACAATCCGCCCGTGGGACCATCCGCAGGGCCATGCTTACAGCGAGAAAATTGCCGAAATCACGGATGCCATCCTGGAGCATAATCAAATCGGGTTTGAATTGCTAAAACGCATCAGCCGGGGAGAAATGGTGCAACTTCCTCCGGCAACGCAAGCCGGGCAGCCCGATCATAATAGCGCTGAGCGCATCCCCCTGATCGTGCGCATCCATTACATGGTAGGCAACCACGATTGGTTCTTCCACTTGCCTGGGTCGGCATACGACGCCGTTCGGCAGCGCGTTGTGGATACGTCGGGCCTATCCAACTCTATTGAGCCATTCCCCTATCACCCCGAAGAATCGCCAACCATCATGAAGCTTTTTCGCGATTACCGCGTGTATGCGCGGCATGGCGATCTGTTTGACAAGATGAATTATGACGCGGATGCCGGGAGAGACGCCTCAACTGTGGGGGATGCCATGACAATAGACCTGCTGACGCGCTTCCCCTATGAGGTTCGGCGTCAAACAGGCACACGCCTGCCCCTGGAGTTGAGCGAGGGTCTAAAAGAACTCTCCAACATCCGACCAGCAATTGTCACCCCTCTGTGGGTGAATAACCTGGTCAATAATTATGCCAGCGATCCCGAACAATCCAAATTCATCAAGAACATTTGGGATACAGCCGCCGAAGAGTTTTTGCAAACCGGATTTGTGCGTTCACACGACCGCTGGTTGGCGTTTGATCCCGTCGACGGATTGGAAGCGGCGCTTTTCTTTGCCAAGGGGCTATCCTTTGATGCAATAAGTAAACTGGCTGGTTGGGCAAACCAAAAACTTTGGGGCGCCGACAAAATTTCGATTGCGGAAAATGCCCTAAAAGAAACCGCTTATAAAGATCGCACCGCCGATTATATTATCTACGGGCATACACATTTTCACGAAATTGCACCGCTGGATACCTATTTCGATAATAGCGTGATGCACAACCAGATTTATATAAACTCTGGCACCTGGCATTCTTATTATGATATGACCATGCAAGCCCCTGCTAAACTAAAATTTGTGGGCATGCACGTAATGACTTACCTGGCATTCTTTAAGGATGACGAACGCGGTGGCAAACATTTTGAAGCCTGGTCGGGATCGCTATCGCAATAAATCAGGGAGATACTATGACCGAGTTAAAACTCATCGAAGCGATTGAATATTTTGCCGCCACCACCAAAAACTGCACAGACGATGAACTCGAAAGCGAGTGGCAATGGCGTGCCTACAACGAAGGGCTTCGTTTTGCCTTTCTGCGCACTTACGAAGAACTGCGCCAACTGGCTGCCACATTGATCTCGCAACGCTCTACGGGGGGCAAAAGCATCCATACTGCCCAGCGTGCCCTGGCGCAATATCATGCCGCGTATCGCCAGTTTCAAGCCGTCATGCTGGCCGCAGACGATGAACTCTTTGATCTTTCTCCGGGGAAAAATGAGTGGTCCCTGCGGCGCACAATCGGGCATATTATTGCTGCTGAGCGCGAATTTTTCGCCCGTATCAGTTTTGCGGTTCAACAGCACCGCCAGGGCATTGAGGAAGCCAACGAAATGAGCAGCGCCGAAGTAGAAGAATTTGTCGGGGCATTTGCTGATTTTGAGCGCAATATGAATCGGCTCTCAATGGCCGGAGTGATGGCGATCTACGATACACTGCATAAACGCGTCTTGCGCGAATTGGCTGACATCCGCGCCTTCGAGTTGGAAGCCCCCTCCCTGTGGTGGGAGGGCATCCCACTCTCGGTGGAGTTCCGCCTGCACCGGCTGGATTCGCACCTGCGGCAGCACACGCTCCAAATTGAGAAGAACCTCCTGGCGCTGACAGAGCCGCCCAGCGAAGCGTACCAACTGCTAAAACTGGTCTACGCCGCTTTGGCTGATGTCGAAGGGGTAATCGTTGGCGATTGGCTTCTGGGCCAGCGCGAGCAGCAAGAACTGGCGGCTACCATCCAACAGCGTGCTGAAGCGATCACAGTAATACTGAAGGGCTGATATTTAGCCAAAAGAGCCGCCGGATGTGTACACATCCGGCGGCTCTTTTGCATCAACTTGCCAGGCCCGCGGGTGGGTCTGGCTTATCGGGTATTTTGAATTTGAACCAGGTGGGAATCACGGTCAACAGGGCTACAACTGCGGTGATAATAAATGGCAAGCGCGGGCTGAAGCGCTCCCACAGTTGCGCGCCAATCCACGGAGCGGGCAGGGAAATCAGCCCCAGACTGCTGCGGAACATCCCCGAGAATACGCCCAACAAATTTTGCGGCACCACCTTAGAAATCAGCGATTGATACGCCGGGCTGAGCAATCCCACGCCAAAGCCAAAAACCACCCAGGTGATCGCAAATCCCAGAAAAACATCCACCTGCAGGAAAATCATAAAGGCCGCAAAGACCATCAGAAATCCCATCGAAATCGGCACGCGTTCCCCAAAACGGTCGGAAATCAGACCTGAAAGCATCGGGGTTATCATCATCGCCAGCGAGAAGATCGAACCTAGCAGGCCAATTTGAACTAGCGAAATTCCAGCCACCTGCTCCAGATAGAGCGGCTGCAACTCGCCAGATAATCTGAAAGCAATATCGCGCACGCCATCGGTGACAAATATCCAGGTGATAACACCACCGCCAATCAGCATGGCCCACATGGAACTCAGGCTAGTTTTGAATGAACTGGCGGTCAATTTTTGCGGCTGCCTGTCCGAACTGGAGGACATCGTCGTTGCCATCCAAATGCGCAATCCTGCCGCGATGGCATATAGCAATGCTGATCCTAGCATCATTATTTTAAAGCCATAATATTGGGTCAAGAATCCGCCCAGCGGTGGCCCGATGACTCCGGTAATCTGGAAAATTGTATCAGTGATGCCATAAACTTTACCGCGATTCTTTTCGGATGAGTTCTCGGCGATGAACGCGCCAAAGCTGGGGCCAACCAACGCATAGGGAATCTGGCTAAAGGAGATGGCGACCAACATCCACTGCCAGGAGGGCGCCAGCAACATAGCGGTATAACCCAACACCCCGCCAACGCTGCCAATCGCGATTGCGCGCAGCCGACCAATCGAATCGGAAACCCATCCGCCGAATAACTGCAAAATCAGAATCGCTACCGATGAGAGTGTAAAAACCAACCCCACCTGGCTGATACTGGCTCCCAGTTCGGTGAGGTAAATTGGCATCATCATCGGGAACATTGAACCAGCAATATTGGCAACCACCATTGCGAACATAAACCAACGCATGATCGGCGTGAGGAGGGGTTGTTTTTGAGTTTGTTCCATATCTTTAATAGCCATAAGCCGTTCGGGTGCGTGCACCCAGGTACGAGAGTCCTTTGAGGAGCCCGATCACTATCAATATGGCCCACCATGTCATCGCCAGCGGCATAAACGTGCGCAGCCACTGTCCGCTATCGAAGTAGAAGTACACATCTTCGGGCGCAACTACCCAGCGTTGATTGACTTCCTTAATGTAGTGTGTCTGGCGGTGGAAAGTATCAAAATCAAAATAGAGATAATGAAAGTATCCGCTTTCATCGACTTCAACCAGAAGCATATAGGCCATCTTGGGCCGCGACTCCAGCATGATTTCACGCTTCAGGCCGGTCAGTTCTGAATAGAGCCGGGTGTCACCATGTTTAATGGCCGTCTCCAGGGCAATGGCTACCGGACCAGGGGATGAGTACTCTTCTTGATATTCTGCGTTAAAATACGCTTCATCAAAACGGATCAGCCCGTGGATGTATGAACCCAACCAGAGCGCTCCAGCAATCACCAAAGGCACCGCTATCAACAAGAGCACTTTCAACACAGGCTTGATAATGCTCTTTTGCTCATTTTTCATTTGCACAGTCATCACTACCTCCTGAATGTGCATACACTACTGCTTTCGTAACGATTAGGTTTATTTTTAACACCCCATCTTCTTTATACACACATCAAGATTGTACATATAAAAATAAATAATGTCAATATTTCTTTATATTTTTATTTATTTTTCACTATATTTAGATATTTTATAAATCAAAAAATTAATTTTTTTATTTTAAGGCTTCGCTGCAGAAAGCACCAGATGGAAGGTTCCGCCTCATGGCTTTTTGAAGTAGAGTCTTTCAAGATTTTCAAGGAGCATATCTATGCCGCCACTCAACTACCAACAAATCGTCCGTGAATTTACACAAGAACACCAGCTACAGATTTCCACAGTCAGCCGTCTGCTCGATTTGGTTTCCGAACTTGGCGAAGTTGCCAAAGACATTCTTGAATCCACCCATTATGGCCGCGAGGCTTTTCAACCTTCTGAGAGCTGGGACACAGAATTGGGCGACACTTTCTTTTCGCTGATTTGCCTTGCGAACGGCACACAAGTCAACCTGGATACTGCGTTGACACAAGTGTTGAAAAAATATCAACTGCGAATAGCTCAAAAAGGCAGTGCAGCCAGTGATGCTACAATTTCTTCCGATGTATTATAGCCCCAGAAATACTCATCGCGCCCACCGTGAATATCTGCCGGAACCAGCCATCAACTCATCATTCTGGATAAATTGGGGGCCTAAGCCACTTGTGGCAGTTGGGCAGATCGTTATAGGCGAGTCTGGGGCAGCAATTCTTTCAACCCGGCATAAAGTGCATCCAGGTCTTCTTGTGTATTGTAGCCCTGAACAGAAATGCGCACGAATTTTCGCCTATTCCAATCTATCAGCGGAACCTCTACCCGGCACTCGTCATACAGGCGCGTTTTTAACGTGGCAATATCGGTATTAGATGGTAAAGGAGCAATGCCCATCTGATGGTACAGATCTGAATCCAGCGGATATAGAGGCTCCATTTGCACCAACTCGCATATCCGCTGGATCGTCGGGCGGAGCAGATCGTGGCATTCCTGACGCACTTGCTCCCAATTATGTGTTTCCACAAATTGAATGGCCGCTGGAATCGAAAGCGAAGCAGCCGGGTCTTTGGTGCCGGTCCAACTCAGATAATCTACATATTGCGAGCCGCTGGTGATCTGTGGGGCGGCATGATACCCCCAACTGACGATCAACGGCTCGACCAAATGCTGCACTTCAGGGCGAGCATAGAGAAAGCCAGCCCCCTTCGGAGCGAGCATCCATTTATGACAATTGCCAACATACCAGTCGGGGCCAATCGCTTCCAGGTTGAGAAAAATCTGACCAGGAGCATGGGCGCCATCTACCAGAGTCAAAATGCCATTCTGGCGGGCGCGAGCGCAGATGGCTTCAACCGGGAGGCGCAAAGCCGTCGGCGAGGTGATATGACTCAAGTAGATAACCCTGGTGCGCGATGTAACGCCGCGCCAAAACTGCTCAAAGATCTCTTCAGATGAACGTACCGGCAAGGGGATGGGCTGATGAATATAGGTTGCGCCGGTCTTTTGACAGACGAATTCCCAGGTGTAATCACAAGCGCCATATTCATGGTCGCTGGTTAAAATTTCATCGCCAGGGCCTAACGTCAGCGAACGGGCGATAATATTCACGCCGTGCGTGGCGTTAGGAACAAAAGCCAGATTATTAGCCGCGGTGTGCAGATATTCGCCCAACGCCTGGCGCGCCTGACGATCGTGGGCGATCATCTCGCGTCCCAGAAACAACACCGGCTGCTGCTCCAATCTGCGCTGCCAATCCTGATACACATCAAAAACCGGGCGCGGGCAAGCGCCAAAGGAACCGTGATTAAGAAAATGGATTGAAAAATCGAGTAAAAACGAGTCGCTGAGTCGATTGGATATCATGGATTCAACTTTCGGTATTGGTAGCGCCTTCACAATTTAAACCTATCTAAAGATTCAAAATAGTTACTCAAATCGTACAAATGACTCCACTGCAAAAAGGGTCAATTTACCGCAGAGTACGCGGAGAGCGCAGAGATTCTTGATATTTATTTGA
>JACNJM010000179.1 GCA_014382605.1 Anaerolineae bacterium | reverse complement strand
TGCCAAAGGTGGGAATCGAACCCACACTCCCGGAGGAACACGAGTTTGAGTCGTGCGCGTCTGCCAGTTCCGCCACTTTGGCAAGTGCAGTTATTTTATCTCAGAATTCAAAGCGGTCAAGGACAAAAAAAGAGCGGAGGCCAAATGGAAATTATCAATCACTATTCAATGATAATAAGTGCGGTATTCATCCTGGGATTGACGGCATATTTTCTGCTGCGGAATGGTTATACCCCCAGGGATGGTGTGATTCTAATCGGGGTGGCGGCTGCGTTGCTTGGCGGGTGGCTGATTCTGCGCCCTCAGCAGGGTTCTGCCGAGGGGCTGGCACAACTACAAGCCGAGTTTGGGCAAGGGCGTGCGGTTTTACTTGAAATGCAATCGCCCTTCTGATTTGCCTGCGCCGCGGCGAAACCCATCGTGGATGGGTTAGAAGCAGATTTTCCAACACATTTGAAAGTTGTACGCGTGGATGTTCAATCCGCCTTTGGGCGTGAACTGGCCCGTGAGTATGGCACTTTCACACCGACGTTTGTATTCTTCGACGTGGAAGGCGAAGAGTTGTGGCGCGTGGTCGGCAGTCTGGATGCCGAAAAAGTGCGCCAATCGATTCCCTAAAGAAGTAAGGGGATGGCTTTTGCCATCCCCTTACTTCTGTTAAGTTAAACTAATTTTCCATGCCCTTCAAAAACGGGCTTGTTTTCTAAAATGCGTTTGGGGGAGAAGATTGAAAGATCGAGCTTCGGCGTTTGTCCCAAAATCAATTCGGCGAGATAGCGCCCCACCGCGTGACACTGCTGGAAGCCGTGCCCGGAGAATCCATTTGCCAGCATGAGGCCTTGTAGTTCAGGCCATTCGCCTAAAATAGCGTTACCGTCAAATGTGTTGACCGCATACAACCCGGCCCAAGCCCCGGTGATTTTAAGCCGGTCAAACGCCGGGGCGTATTCCACCAGATCGGGCCACAGCCTATCCATGAAGGTGTCACGGTTGGTGCGGAAATCGAAGCCGACGGGGTCGTCATCGAGGGACTGGGCACACATCCAGTGATTGGCGTGTTCCTGGATGAGGTACATGCCCGAGGGGAATACGGTGAGGGGGTAGGTCTCCGCGGGATTGGCTTCTGTTTCGATGATGAAAACCTGGCGCATCACCGGGCTGATGGGCAGTTCTACCTCAGCGGTGCGCGCCAGCCCGGTAGCCCAGGCTCCCGCTCCGTTGAGAACAAACTTCGAGATTAGCGTTTCCCCGGAAGCAAGCGCCACCCCGGAGACGCGTGCGCCCGTCCGTGTGATTGCGCTGACTTCTGCTTCAATGAAGTCGGCTCCCAATGCGATAGCCTTGTTCTTGAAAGCCATCAACACGGCATGGGGGTCCATGGTGCCATCCAGCCGACCAAAGGCGCCCCCGGCGATGCCGTTGGTGCTGAAGAGGGGGAAATGCGCCACAACATCTGCGGGGCTCCACCACTCGACATCGCAGCCCAGGCTTTGCTGCATTGCCTGCCCGGCGCGGGCGTTTTCGAGGTTGGCTTCATCGGTGAGGAAGAGATTGCCTTGCTGTCGAAAATTGATCGCCGGTTTGACATCGTCTACGGCCATATCGTCGGCGAAGGTTTTCAGCGCTTCGAGGGCGTAAAGCGAAATTTGGATATTCTCTTTCAGGTTGAATTGCAGGCGCGTGTTGCCATCGGAGAGAACGGTGGAGTTCTTGGCGTAGGTGGGATCCATCTCGATGATGGCGACCTTGAGCGCGGGATCAGCTTTGAGCAAATAATAGGCGGTGGCACAACTCATCAGCCCGCCGCCTGCCATGATGATATCGTAGGTTGTATTTTTCATATTAGGCCTATGCCAGAATTTTGATCTCGTCGAGTTGATTGGGCACCAGGCATAAGAACTCGAAAGGTTCAGCGCCAATGTTGGTATACCAATGCGGTATTTCTGCCGGGATGAAGACCACATTCCCTGCGCTGACTTCGTAGACCTCATCTCCGATGCCGATGCGGGCATGGCCGTTAAGCACATATTGTTCATGCTCCACCAGATTGGTGTGCCGGGGCATGCCGCCGCCGGGCTGCATAATAAAGCGGCGCATGGCAAAATTGGGGCCTTCTTGAGCCGAGATGAGCACTTGCATGTGGGTGCCGCTCCCGGCCTGCACGGGGGTTGCTTCAACTTCGTGTATGTTTTTGACAGACATGGTTTTTTTCTCCGGAAGATTTCAATGATCTGTGTGTAGTTCTATCAGCGCATTTGGTAAACGTGTATAAAACTATACCGCATCTATTAGATTGTGAAAACGTGATGATTGTCGGTTAGCGCAGATACGATGCGCCATTTACATCAATGATCGTGCCGGTGGAAAATTCAGCGCCTTCCGATGCCAGGAAAAGCGCCGCGTAGGCAACTTCTGCGGGACGTGCCACCCGGTTGAGGCTGCTTTGTGCTCGAATTTGCGCGCCTTGTTCGCCAGAAAGACTTGCGGCAGCCATATCGGTTTCCACAAACCCCGGGGCTACAGTTGCCACATAGATGTTATAGGGCGCCAGATACTTTGCCAGCGAGCCGCTCATGGCATTCATGCCGCTTTTGCTGGCCCCATAGGCGGGCGCATCGGGTTCGCCCCGGAACGCGCCGCGAGATGAAATATTAATAATACGCCCGCTGCGCTGTTTCATCATCTGTTGGGCCGCGCAATAGATGGCGTTCGCAGCGCCCAGCAGATTCACTTCCAATATGCGCTGCCAGTGTTGCTGCCATTCAGCATAGCGGACCTCGGCAAGGGGGTGCGCTTCGAAGATTCCGGCGTTGTTTATCAGAATATCCAGACGGCCAAAATGGGCTACGGTTTTTTCGACCATTGCCTGTATGGCTGCAGCATCGCCCATCTCGGCCTGAACGACGAGGTGTGGCTCCCCTCCAAGGGCGTGCCATACTTCTTCAGCGGCTTCGCGGTTGAGTCCATAGTGGATGGCTACTTGCGCCCCCGCTTCGGCCAGCATGTGTGCAATCTCTCGCCCAATCCCGCGCGATGCGCCTGTAACCAGAGCAACTTTATTTGTAAAATCAAACATTATGGTCTCCTACATACTGGATGGTTGTATCTTTCTAGGTTTGTTTTGTGCGCAGGCTTTGCGCTTCATCGGGGAAGTGCGCCGGGGCTGCGCTCCAGAAATATTGGCCGTAACGTTCAATGCTTTGGGCTTGCCCGCTATTTTGTAGCGCGGTTAATGTGGCCTGGATTTCATCAGGCGACCAACGCTCCAGTGCTGTTAAGATTTCATTTTCTTGCATCGGGTGGCGTGTAATAATACCAACTAACGCATCCAATAGCGTTTTGCTGCCGCTCAGGTCAAACGCGCCGCTGGCTGGATGCACCACATGCGCAATTTTGCCCAAAATAGCCCGGGCGCGCAGCAGCCCGGCTTCATCGGGGGGTTGAACCCAGCTTTCAACCGGTGGGCGCGTGGGCAAATTGATATGCACTTCATCCGGACAGATCATTTGCAACGCCGCCGCGATTGCCCGCAGCGCTTCTTCGCTATCGTTGAGGCCGCGCACCAGCATAATTTCCACCCAGAGCTGGCCGGAATATTCTTGCCGGAAGGTTGCCAGCCCATCGATGAGACGTTCAAAGGTGGCTGTGGGATGGGGGCGATTCACGCGCCGATACAGGTCTGGCGAGCCTGCATCCAGCGTGGGCAGCAACGCATCGGCATGGATCAACCCCCGGCGCACTTCGGGCAGATAAAGTAGTGAGCCGTTGGTAATCACCGCAACGGGAATCTCGCTCAGGGCTTTGGTCTGTTCCACCAGCCAGCCAAGACCACTGTGCAGGGTTGGCTCTCCGGAACCGACGAAGGTGATCCAATCAATCTCGCCGGGAACATGTGACTTTATGGCAGCCCTCACCTCGTCCAGAATGGCGGCGCGGGGAAAATATTCTCGTCGTTCGTGTTGCAAGGGTTTCGATCGTCCTAGCTGACAATAAACACAATTCCAATTACAGGTTTTTAATGGAATTGTATCAACCCCTAACGATTGCCCTAAACGACGCGATGGCACTGGGCCAAATACATAGTTCATCGTTTTTTACATCTTTCACATATGAAACTGGTAGCTCTAGTTAATCACAGTTTACTCGAGTTTTGCTGCCATTGCGAGGTTTTTTTTGCCCAACCTGTGCTCGAATGAGGCAAGCAATTCTCCAGATGATAGCAGCTTGCCTCGCTGCGCACGCAATGAAATAAAATCGTGATCTACTGCGTTCCACCACTGAGAGCGCACCAACCTGAAGGTCACTGGCGAACGCGGAGAAAAGCATAAAAAATGTACGGGTCAATAGTCGTATGAACACATCTCACGCA
>JACNJM010000040.1 GCA_014382605.1 Anaerolineae bacterium | reverse complement strand
GACGATATTCCAGTAGCCAGTTGGCCTGCCTACAACCTCACCACCATCCGCCAACCGATTGATGCGATGGTTAATGCGGTTGTCGATTTAATTTCTCGTCCCGAAGGTGACACGCCTTCTGGTGAAATGGTTCTTCTACCGGGCGAACTTATTGTGCGTGGTTCCGCAAGAGTCCCCGCCGGAGCATAATTTTGGATATTCACCACGCTGATTTTCACAACATCATCCCGCAAGATGCGCAATTCGAGCGTGTGGCTTCTGGTTTCGACTTCATCGAAGGCCCCATTTGGCATCCCGGCGAAAAAACCGTGATCTTTAGCGATATTTTAGGCAATTCGCTCTACCGCTGGTCAGCCAAAACGGGCGTGCAAACGTTGCGCCGCAACAGCTACATGAGCAACGGCAACGCCTACGACCAGCAAGGCCGCATCATTACCTGCGAGCATGCTGCCAGTAGTCTGACCCGCACCGATTTCGCCAACAATGGCGAGCGAGAAGTGCTGGCTTCTCATTATCAGGATAAAGAACTCAATAGCCCCAACGATGTCGTCGTAAAAAGTGATGGCGCAATCTATTTTACAGACCCGACCTCGGGGCGGAGTGCTGGTTACGGCGTGCCGCGTGACCCTGAGTTAACCTTCAGCGGCGTGTACCGGCTGGACGCGGCTACCTTCGAGTTGGTTCTCTTGGTGGATGATTTCTCAAAGCCCAATGGATTATGCTTCTCTCTCGATGAGTCGCAACTTTACATCAACGATACCGACCGTCAACACATCCGCGTTTTTGATGTGCAACCCAATGGCACGCTTGCCAATGGTCGCCTTTTCGCCGAACTCACCGGCGATGCCCCCGGCGTGGCCGATGGCATGAAAATCGATCAAGAAGGCAATCTCTACTCCTGCGGCCCCGGCGGTATTCACGTTTTCAACCCGGATGGCTTGTGCCTGGGCGTGATCCCAACACCAGAATTTGCCACCAATATGGTCTTCGGTGATGAAGATTTGCGCACCCTGTATGTCACAGCGACAACAAGTTTGTATCGCCTGTCCGTCAAAATTCCGGGACAAAATATCTGGCGTGAATAAACGTGAATAAAGTGTATAAACTACGAAAGACACAAAGGAACACAAAATGAAAACTTTGTGGCTCTTTATGCCTTTGTGATAAAAAAATAAACGAATGGATACATCAATGTCAGACAAAGAAATTCTTATCAAAGCAGAAGTTCTGGAAGCCTTTGTGGCCGAGCTGTTTCACAAAGCTGGGATGTCCCTCGAGGATGCCAAATTCTCAGCCCAGGGCTTAGTCCAGATCAACCTGTGGGGCGTGGATTCTCACGGGGTACTGCGCACCCCTATTTACATCCAACGTCTGCTCTCCGGAGCGGTTAACCCCACGCCGGAAATCAAAACCGTCAACGGTTCCCTGGCAATGGAAGTCATGGATGCCGACGATGCTCACGGCTTCGTTGCCGGACGTGAAGCCATGGCGCGAGCGATTGAGATCGCTGAGCAATTCAACGTCGGCGTGGTGGGTATGATCCGCAGCAATCACTTGGGGGCGCTGGGGCTGTACACGCAGATGGCGGTTGAACGCGGCATGATTGGCATTGGGATGACCAACGTCGTGCCGAATATCGTCGCCCCCGGGGGTAGTAAACCCATCACCGGGAATAACCCCATCGCGGTCGGAATCCCCACCTTTGGTGATTTCCCCTTCATGCTGGATATCTCCCTCTCGAACGTATCCGGCGGAAAATTGCTCTTAGCCAGTAAAAAAGGCGATAAAATTCCCCTTGGCTGGGCTACCGATAAAAACGGCCATCCCACCGATGATCCCGATGAAGCTTTTGCCGGGTTCCTGTTGCCGATTGGCGGGCATAAAGGGCTGGGCTTGTCGTATATGGTGGATATTCTCAGTGGCCTGATCACTGGCGGCGCGTTCCAGAAAACCATGAAGGGCATGTACAAATACCCCGATGACCCCAGCCTGACCGGCCACTTTATGCTGGCGATCAATATCGAAAACATCATCAGCCGCGAAGATATGCAGGCTCGTATGGATACTTTCCATCAAACGCTCAAAGAATCGCCCATGTGGGACGAAAATCAGGAAATGATGTTGCCCGGTGAGATTGAATATCGCACGACTCAAGTTCGTAAGGAAAATGGTATCCCCTTGCCGCCACAACTGTATGATGATCTGGTTGCATTAGGCCAGGAATTAGGTACCAAGCAAATATTGCAAGGCTAAAATTTTTTTGAATAACCTGTATACGTATACAGCAAAAGAATTACCGCAGAGACGCAGAGTCCGCGGAGTAATGGTTGGATGAATATAGATTGATAGCTATCGGTTTCTCATCTACAAAAAATCTCGGTGATCTCCGCGTCTCTACGGTGAAAAAACTATATTTTCAAAGGAGTAAATTATGACTGAACAAAAAGCTATTTGGTGGCAAGAGATGACTGCGGAAGCCGTTGTCGAACACGCGAAAAAAGATGATATTGCCATTTTGCCGTTGGGCGCTATCGAACAGCACGGCCCGCACTGCCCCAATGGCGATGACAGCTATAACGCCATTGGCATGGCCGAGCATGTCTCCCGAAAAACCGGTGTGATGCTGCTGCCCTGCCCAATGTATGGCTCGCATCCTTACCATCACTGGAACATGCCTGGCAACATCCCGCTAACCTATGAAACTCATATTGGTTTAGTAATGGATATTGTGCGCGGTGCGTCGGTTTCTGGTTTCAATAAATTCATCCTGCTCTCGGCGCACGGACAGGTTTCTTCGACGATTGTTGCCGTTCACAAGCTGGGGCTGGAAGGGTTCTTCACGCTCTCGCTGCACTGGTACGACTTCCTGCGTGATGATAAAGATGTACTCGAAGATTGGATGTGGCACGCCGACGAAGCCGAGACTTCGGTTGCTTTGTACCTGTTCCCGCAGTTTGTGGATATGAGCAAAGCCGGTAAAGGCGGCGGCGAACCCTTGGTGGATCGCAAATTCATCATCGCCCCCGGTATGCGCCCCCGCCCCGGCATGATGTACCACTTTGAAGGTACTTTTGCTCGCCCCGAATACAAAGAGCTGGAAAACGGCATTATTGGTGATGCCACCAAAGCGACGGCGGAAAAAGGCGAGAAAATCGTCACCCGTCTGACCGACCATATTGCCGAAATTATCGAAGACATCCGCAAACGCTACCCGGCTGGCGAAAAGCCCCCGGTGAAATAGGCAGGTCAATAGGCGATCAGGTAATCAGGAATTGGGTAATTAGGCGCAATTAAGCCTGATTACCTGATCGCCTAATCCCGAATTACCTGATTCCTGCTACAGGAGAAAACCATGAGATTTCAAGATCAAGTTGTTATCGTCACTGGCGCGACCAAAGGCATCGGCGAAGCATGCGCCTATGAATTCGCTAAAGAAGGCGCAAAAGTCGTCGTAACCGGGCGCACGGTGGAGTTGGGCGAAAAAGTGGTTGCTGCGATCAAAGCCGAAGGCGGCGAAGGTCTTTTCGTGCGCTGCGATGTCAGCCAGAAAGACCAAATTGACGCCCTGGTTGCGGCTACTGTTGAAGAATACGGCACGATTGATGTTGTTGTCAACAACGCTGGTGTCAACCACAGCGCCGATTTTTTCGACATTACTGAAGAAGATTGGGACTGGGTCATGGGCGTTGACCTGAAAGGCACCTTTATGCTCAGCCAGGCCGCCGCCCGCGTAATGATTGATCAGGACAAAGGCGGTTCCATCGTCAACGTTTCGTCCGTAATGGCGGTGCTGGCGCTCGCCGATCAGGTTCCCTATTGCGCGGCCAAAGGCGGTGTTAACCAACTCACCAAAGCCATGGCGCTCTCGCTTGTTCACAAAGGCATCCAGGTTAATTGCTGTGCCCCCGGCCCGGTGATGACCGAGCTAATGCAGCGCGTTGTCCATAACGATGAAAAACACAAACAGTTGATGGACCGCTTGCCCATCGAGCGCATTGCCACCTGTGAAGAAATCGCCCGCGTCATCTTGTTCCTGGCGAGCAAAGAAGCCGAATATCTGGTCGGGCAAACCATCTACCCCGACGGCGGTCGCAGCATTCAGGCTTTTCCCCGCCGCATGGAGAAATAAATAGGTATTAGGTAATCAGGTAATTAGGCAACCAGGTTCAACTTTCCTGATTACCTGATACCCGATTACCCAAGCCCCGGAGTCACCCATGTCCCTCCCCAAAATAGGCATCATAACTTTTGGCGACCACCGCAAACACGAGTGGGAACACGTTTTCCGCAAGATGACCGAACCACGCCATGCGGAAGCCATCGCCTTTTTCAAAGATTTGCCGATTGAATTGCGCGTTCATGACGCGGTGGCGCGCAC
>JACNJM010000041.1 GCA_014382605.1 Anaerolineae bacterium | reverse complement strand
ATAGACAATTTTCACCACTTGGTTTACGATACACCCTATGCATCTAAAATCTCTCGAACTTCAAGGCTATAAGACTTTTGCGGGGCGGACGACGTTTGAATTAGCCGACCGGATCACCTGCATTGTTGGCCCCAACGGGTCTGGCAAATCGAATGTTGCTGATGCAATCCGCTGGGTGTTGGGCGAACAAGCTTACAGTTTATTACGCGGCAAGAAGACCATTGACATGATCTTTCAGGGTTCTGAGCAGCGTTCCCGCGCCGGAATGGCCTCGGCAGAAATACTCTTCGATAACAGCAGTGGCTGGCTGCCCGTGGACTTTAGCGAAGTTTCGATTGGTCGACGCGCCTACCGCGATGGGAGCAACGAATACTTCATCAATGGGCAGAAAGTGCGTCTCAAAGATATTAGCGAATTACTGGGGAATTCGGGGTTGTCGGAGCGTACCTACACGATTATTGGGCAAGGTTTGGTCGATTCGGCGCTATCGTTGCGGGCCGACGAGCGACGGCGGCTTTTTGAAGAGGCCGCGGGGATTGGTTTATATCGCGCTCGCCGCGAAGAAGCACAGCGTCGTTTGGATAATACACTGCGCAATCTGGAACGCGTCGAAGATATTCTCTCCGAACTAAAGCCGCGTTTACGCAGCCTGGAACGCCAGGCGCAGCGGGCCAATCAATACGATCAGGTGCAGACCGATCTACAAGTTTTGCTCAAAGATTGGTATGGCTATCACTGGAATCGAGCGATGCATGAACTCAACGTGGCACGCGTCAAAGCGCGTGAACACGAATCCTACTTGCAAGAAGCACAGCGAAAACAGACGGATATTGATCAGGAAATCTCTGGGTATCGCGAACATATCCAGGGAGTGCGCGCCCGGCTAAGTTCGTGGCATCGCGAGTTATCCCAATTACATGCCCGGCGCGAAACGATTACGCGAGAATTAGCCGTCTCCGATGAGCGTATGCGTTCCCTGATGCAACAGCAGCAGAATTCTACCGACGAAATAGCGCGCTATGAGCAGCAAATTGTACTCTATCAGGAACGCCTGACCGAAGCGGAGACAGAGGCCCAGCGTTTGCAAGCCGAATTGAGCGATGCGCAGGCCAAAGCGGCTGAAGCTCGCGAGCAGTTGAAGCAACGCCAGTCGGAGCGCTCGGAAGCAGAAAAGAATATTCGCCAGGGGCAGGCGCGGCTGGCTGATTTGTCTGCCCAGCAAACGCGCCTGAACACACGTCTGGAAGAACATCGCACCCGGGCGGAACGCCGACAGGCTGAGCTGCTCCAGGCCGAAGAAGCTCTATCTGTTGCCGAGGGCGAACTGCAAACTGCTCAGGCGCGTCTCACCGAAGCCGAATCGGCTGTGCAGCAAGCCCAGGCCGCGCGCCAAACCGCACAAAAGGAGTTGGATGCGCATCGCCAACAAACCGTTGAACTGGAAGCCGAGCGCAAGCAAATCCTTGAACAGCAATCCAAAGCGCAAGCCGAGTTGGCGCGTTCAAATGCCCAATTAGATGTATTGGAACAGGCCGATAAAGCGCTTTCCGGATATACGTCGGGAACACAAGCATTATTGAAATCGGCGCAGAAAGGCGCGCTTGGCGGCGCACAGGGGGCGTTGAGCAGCCAATTGCATGTGCCCGAAGCCTACGAAGCGGCGATCGCGATTGCATTAGGTGAATATTTGGATGCCGTTTTATTGGAAGGCGGTGCCTCGGTTGAAAATGCGCTGGAAGTTTTGGCGAGCGAAACGGCCCGTGGGGCCATGTTGCCCCTGGATGCGCTGATTCCGCCGGAGCCGCTTACGGTGAAGCCAGTCGATGGTGTTGTGGGGTTGGCTTCTGATCTCGTTCAGGCGCAGCCCGAATATCGCCCGGCGGTGGATTTGTTGTTGGGGCATACCATTATTGTCGATGATCGCAAAACCGCCCGCCGTGTATTGGCCGGATTGCCTCAAACGGCGCGGGCGGTGACGCTGCAAGGCGAGATTTTCTACGCCAGCGGCCCGGTCATGTCGGGGCAGATGGGCGGCGCCAGCACCCTGAGTAGGCCGCGTCAACGCCGCGAATTGCGGGCGCAGATCGAAGCGACGCAGAAGCAACTCCACGTGGCTGCCGATGCGCTTGAAAAACTTGACCAGACTTTGAAAGCGCGTGTGGGTGACGAGCGCAATCTGGTGAGTATGCTCGATGAGGCGCGCCGCGAGGTCGAAGCCGCTGAGCGCAGGCGCGGCGAAGTTGTGCTGGAAGTAACCCAGGCTCGGCGGCAGGCAGATTGGCAGCGCACGCAGCAAGGCAACTTGCGAGACGCGCTCCAGCATGGGGAAACAGAATCGCGCCAGATGGTAGAACGAATTTCCGCTTTGGAAGCAGAATCCACACAGGCTCACGCAAATTTGCGTCAATTGCAATCCAAATTGAATGCTATTTCTCTCGAAGAATTTCAACTTGAAGCCAATCACTGGGATACACAAGCTGCTGTTGTGGAGCAGGCCCTGAAAAATACCCTGGATCGCCAGCGTGAGCGTAACCAGACGGTTGCCGATGCCAGCCATTCGTTTACTTCTATTAAGTCTCGTTTGGCACACATGCAGGCTGAGATGTCCCAACTGGATCAGACAAAAAATACCCTGCGCAATCAAGAAGCGGAATTGATTACGCAGGTTGATGCGTTGCAAGCCCTGATTGACCCCGCTGACGCAGAGTTGGTCGCCGCGGAGGCGCAGCAAGACAGCCTGATGGGTGATGAGAGCCAATCGCGGAATAAGCTCAGTGCGGCTGATCGCCGTAATTCGCAAGCGCAACTGACACTAACCCGCTGCCAGGAAGCTTTGGATCGCTGGCGCGAACGCATTGAGGCTGATTTCGGGTTGGTGTCGTTTGAATATGATGAACAGGTTTCTGGCCCAACACCGCTGCCGTTGGGCAGCAATATGGTGCAAGAACTGCCGGTGGTTGAAGAACTGCCTGAAGGGTTGGAAGAAACGATCAAACAGCAGCGCGCTCAACTGCGGCGCATTGGCGCTGTGAATCCCGATGCCCAGCGCGAATATGAAGAAGTCAGTCAGCGCCATACATTCATGACCGCTCAGGTAGATGATTCAAAGAAGGCCGAAGCCGATATTCGCGAAGTAATTACCGAGTTGGACGTGCTCATGGAGCGCGAGTTCCGGATTACGTTTGATGCCGTAGCGGCAGAATTTCGCCAAATTTTTACCCGTTTGTTCGGTGGCGGTTCGGCACAACTTGTACTCACGGATCCCGGTAATATGACCGACACGGGTATTGACATCGAAGCGCGTTTGCCGGGTCGCCGCACGCAGGGCCTTTCGCTGCTTTCGGGCGGTGAGCGCAGCCTGACGGCGACTGCGCTGGTCTTTGCGTTGCTCAAGGTTTCGCCCACGCCGTTCTGCGTGCTCGACGAAGTGGATGCTATGCTCGATGAAGCCAATGTAGGCCGTTTTCGCGATCTATTGCGCGAACTTGCCCAGAACACCCAATTTATTGTCATCACACACAATCGCAACACTGTGCAGGCTGCCGATGTGATTTACGGCGTTACCAAAGGGCGCGACACCGCCAGCCAGGTGATTAGCCTGAAACTGGATGAAGTTGCCGATGTGATCGAGTAAAGTGAATAAGACTTACGCAAAACGATGAGGAATATACTGCAAATCGGGCTTTCTTTTGCGAAAGTGCGTAAGTTCTGGTGAAAAAAATGTCTCTAAAACGTGTTGACGGACGAAGTTACGATGCTTTGCGTCCGGTGAAATTCACACCGGGCTATGTGATCTACCCCGAAGGTTCCGTGCTGATTGAGATTGGCAACACCAAAGTCATATGCAATGTCAGCATTGAAGCAGGCGCGCCGCGCTGGAAGGCGCGCCAGAATATCCCCGGTGGGTGGGTAACTGGCGAATATGCCCTGATGCCGCGGGCTACCACGGAGCGCACCCGCCGTGAAACCAATGGCCTGGGTGGGCGCACACAAGAAATCCGTCGCCTGATCGGGCGCAGCTTGCGCGCCGCGGTCGATTTGGAGAAACTGGGGGAGCGTACCGTGATTGTGGATTGTGATGTCTTGCAGGCGGATGGCGGCACGCGCACCGCGGCCATTACCGGGGGATATGTGGCTCTGAGATTGGCGCTTCAGACTTTGCTCGAGGCGGGCGAGGTGCCCCCGGACGTGTTCCTGCCTCCGGTGGCTGCCGTCAGCGTGGGCATTGTAGGCGGTCATCCCATGCTCGATTTGTGCTATACCGAAGATTCCTGCGCCCAGGCCGATGTCAATGTGGTCATGAACGCTCGCGGCGAATTCATTGAAGTGCAAGGTACCGCCGAAGGAGACCCTTTTGCGCGCAGCGCGCTCGATAAATTGCTGAACCTGGCAGAGAA
>JACNJM010000205.1 GCA_014382605.1 Anaerolineae bacterium | reverse complement strand
TACCCGAAGTCAGCGGATATGTACGCCCCCCGATTACTGATCAAACTTTTGTGCCAGAAGTGTATCCCTGACGCTTGAGCATAGGGGCGTTGATATGCACTACATCTCGCATACCATGCCCCTATACTTCGATTACGCATCGTTGATCCGTTGTGCTTGTTCAATGAAATGCTCTTGCGCCGAAAAAGGGGCTTCGCTTTCACCGGGTTGACGTTGTTCAAAGCTTCCATCTGTATTCATACAATATAGTTTTGTATTATCGCGTAAATAAGTTTCCAGTATTGTTCCGCGGATATACGCCACAATTTGCGGATCTTCAACTGGGAAAATCACTTCGACGCGGTTATTAAGATTGCGCGGCATCAGGTCGGCGCTGCCCATATAGATTTTGGGATTCCCATCATTATGAAAGTAAAAAATACGGCTGTGTTCCAGATAACGACCTAGCAAACTATATACATGAATATTTTCACTGATGCCCTCAATGCCAGGCTGTAGACTGCACATACTGCGGCAAACCAAATCAATCTTCACGCCAGCTTGCGAGGCTCGATAGAGAGCTTTGATGATCGGCTTATCTACCAGAGCGTTGATTTTGAAGATTAAATGGGCATCTTTACCTTGCCGGGCAAACTCAATTTCTTGGAGAATAAGTTGATTGAGTTGATCTCGCAGGTTGATAGGAGCGATCAGCAATTTACGGAAAGCAGTTTGCGAAGAATACCCGGTCAGGTAATTGAATAAATCAGTTGCATCGGCGCCAATATCCGTATCGCAGGTGAATAGGCCAACATCTTCATAAAGTCTTGCTGTGACATGATTGTAATTTCCAGTGCCAAGATGCACATAGCGCCGGATATGTTCACCTTCTTTGCGTACGACCAGGGTGATTTTGGAATGTGTTTTTAGGCCTAGCAGACCATAAGCGACATGCACACCTTCGCGCTCCAGCATTTTTGCCCATTCAATATTACTTTCTTCGTCGAAGCGCGCTTTGAGTTCAACCAGCACAGCCACTTGTTTTCCATGGTCCCGACGGGCTTTGAGCAGCGCCCTTACAATTGGCGAATTACGCCCGACGCGATAAAGAGTCTGTTTGATCGCCAGTACATTCGGGTCTCTGGCTGCGGCTTGTAAGAAACTGATGATTGGGTCAAATGAATCGTAGGGGTGATGTAAAAGAATGTCGCCATCGCGAATAGCCGCAAAAATATTATGGTCGGTGCCCTCTAGTTTTAGTTGGGGAGGAATGCGATAGATGAAGGGTTTGGCTTTGAGATCAAAGCGGTCAATATTGCTTAATTCCATCAGACTACTTAGTCCCAATGGCCCATTCAATTTGTACACATCATTGGGATCAATGCGCAGATTCTCGACTAGAATATTCAGAATATAGCTGGGCATGTCCTGGTTAATGGCTAACTCGACAACTACCCCAAAGCGGCGCTTGCGCACGCTTTCTTCCATAGCTTCTAATAGATCGCCAGCTTCAAGCTCTTGAATGACCATATCTGCATTGCGCGTCACTCGGAAAGGGTGAGCTTCAAGGATTTCCATGCCAGGAAAGAGATGCGTCAGATTATGGGCAATCACCTGATCCAGCCAGACAAAATAATGATCGTGCGGAACGGTTCCATCCCGTCGGACGCCTCCGGAAGAGCGTTTGATGGGCACCAATCTCGGCAGCGTGGAAGGTACTTTTACTCTGGCAAAACGCCGCTGTCCATCAGCATCCTGGATCAGGACGGCTAAATTCAAACTTAAGTTGGAAATATGTGGGAATGGGTGACCTGGATCAAATGCCAGAGGCGTGAGTACTGGAAATACATTTTCATGAAAAAAATCATCAGCCTTTCCTTGCTGTTTGGGGTTGAGTTCTTCATAATCTAATATAAAAATTCCCGCGGCTTTGAGTTCGGGCATTAATTCTTCCGACAAATACGTGCGCACCTCCGTCATTATCCGATAAACGTGTTTGCGTATGCTAACTAATTGTTGCGCGGGGGTTCTTCCGTCGATCGCAAGTTGCAATACGCCGGCATCGTATTGCATTTTTAATCCCCCAACGCGCACCATAAAAAACTCATCTAGATTTGAGCCAACAAACGCCAGATATTTAGTTCGATCCAGCAGCGGATGTTTCTTGTCGCGCGCTTCGCCAAAAACGCGTTCCTGAAATGCCAACATGCTGATCTCGCGGTTGAGATAGTAGGTTGGGTGGCCGAGGTTAAAATTCTTCTTTTCCGCTTCCATCATTTCTTTTTACCTTTGCGGGATTTTTTCTTTTTATCCTTTTTCTTGGATCCACTTTTTGCCCCTTTTTCCTGTTTTGTGCCATTCTCGCTCGGGGCTGCTCCCGTTTTCTCCAGAGATGATTCAGCTTTTGGAGCATAACGAACCGGAACATAATAATCGGCTAGTGATGGCACCGGCGGAGGATAATCAGGTTCACTCGGCTGTGCAACAGGTTCTGGCTCTTTTTTTTTGTTAACTGAGATTTTGCCCCCGAGTGATTTGTAGTAATCTGCCAAAGTTGGCACCGGCGGCGGATATTTTGGCGCGCTTATCGCGTATGGAGTTGGTGCAAAATTCTGGATAGCCGTCTCAAGTTGTTCCAGGATTTTCGGCCCAATGCCGCGAATCGCCAATATTTGCTTTCGATCTTTTTCCAACCATTGCATTAGCTCGCCGACGGTAGGAATCTGGTTTTTAGTGAGTAATTCAAGAACATAGTTTGGCAGCGCTAAAACAGAGATCGGTGAATGAAAAGCTGCTTCAGGAATAGTGTTGGGAAATTGGGGATGGGAAGTTTTGTCCATGAATTTTCTCCTGCTTGAATCATTATGGCAATGCGCGTGGAATCCAAAAGTTTATCAATTCGCCATTTAAGTCGTGGGCGAGTTGTTTCCACGATGAAACATCAAAGCATACCTGGGCAATTGCAGCGGTGGTGAAGTGTTCGTAAGCCTGGCAAATCTCCGCAAGAAATTGGCTGATCTCGGGATTATGCCCCACGAACATAGCCGAGTTGATTTCGTCGCCTAGCAATATAAGCTGTTCAAAATAGGCTTGGATATCGGCTTCGTATAGGGCGTCACGATAAATAATCTCACCATCAAAAAAGCAATTTTCCAATAGATAGTGTACAGTCTGTCTTGTCCGATGCGCCGTAGAACAGAGAATAACCTCGGGGGCAAGCCCTTCATCATTGATGAATTGCCCCACACGGAGGGCATCCTGCTTGCCACGTTTGTTCAGCGGGCGTTGATGATCCGTCAGGTCCGCATATTTCCAGCTTGATTTTGCATGGCGCATGAGAAACAGAGATTTCATTACTACTATCTTACCCGATATTTTCCAATAGTTTGCAATTTTGTTATACTTTTGTCCTGGTGGGCGTGGACTTGTTTTGTTGGTATAATGAAAATTATCTTGACTAAAAAATATGTGACTTTGTCACCGTTGGTAAGAACGAAAGGAGAAAACCATGAAAGGGCAAAAACTTGTAGTAATCGCCGTCCTGGCAGCCCTGCTGGTTGCTGTTGGTGCTTTTACTGGCGCGTATGCAGCAGATGATGACAGCACATTTCGCGTTGTCAACAATACCCATCACGATGTGCAGGTGGAAGTGTACTCCAGAGCAGATATACCTTATGGCGTAAATGATGAGAATGATAACAGTGTCCAAAAGATTTTTATTGTGCCTGCCGGAGGTTCGGGTGAAATCCTGCTGGACAATGATGAAACCTACTATTATGCGTATCTGGCCTGTGGTAACACAGTTATTGATGGTGCGATCAATATGGAAGAGGATGTTGAAATTATCATCTTGCCTTGTGCTACCCAGCCCACCGTAATGGAGGTAAATAACCATCTGGGCGTAACGGTTAGCCTTGAACTCATTGGCTATGAAGAAAAAACATATGACATTGAACCAGGATACAATCTAATTGAAGTGTATTCCGGCGAAACTATTTATAAATATGATGCCTGCGACACCGACTTCAATGGTGTAGTGGATATTCTGGCGAGTGGCAGGACCGATTTCTTCATGCGTTCTTGTGAATGGTTTGATGCCCCGGAGCGAATCTATGGGGAAGGCAATGTGGTGCGCTATGTGATTGTCAATCACGCCTCATTCCCTATAGTTTTGTCTATGGTTGGCCCGGCAAGCTATCTGGTGACGCTTAACCCCGGCGAAAATTCGTTCCGTATGGTCGCCGGTGTATATGACTATAGCTATTACCTGGATTACCAACTAACAACTGGCAGCTTCTTTGTCCGCCCCACCGGCAGTGGTAGATTGATGCTAAGCCCATCTTATACCATTGATTATAATGCTGGAGATGAGTTTGAATAGCTCCGTTTGATATTTGATGCTCTAAAGCTCTCGTCACAAATGGCGAGGGCTTTTTTTATGATTTTTATCCTGATTAATTGTCTGACAATTGACTTTTTGTTAAAATGTTGTTAAACTAAACTTGTCTGACAATTTATTGACTCTCGATTTTTTCTGCCGCACAGAATAAGGTGAGAATACTATGGCTACCCTTCTTGTTCGCCATGCAAATATGCTTGTGACAATGGATGACCAGCGTCGTGAAATCGCGGACGGTGGTCTTTTTATTCGGGATGGCTTTATTGAGCAAGTCGGACTCACCTCGGAGTTGCCAGCCACAGCCGACGAAATTCTTGATCTCAGCGACCATATTCTGCTGCCGGGGCTTATCAACACCCATCACCATTTCTACCAGACACTTACACGCGTTGTCCCTGCTGCCCAGGATGCCAATCTCTTTAACTGGCTGAAAACACTTTATCCTATCTGGGCGCGCATGGGGCCGGAGCATATCCGTACTTCGACAAAGACGGCCCTCACCGAGTTGGCGCTGTCAGGTTGTACGACAGCCAGCGATCATCTCTACCTTTTCCCCAACGGTTCAAGCCTGGATGATGAAATCCACGCCGCCCTTGAGACAGGGTTGCGTTTACATGCCTCACGCGGCTCAATGAGCCTCGGCGAGAGCGAGGGTGGCTTGCCGCCCGATAGCGTTGTTGATGACGAAGAAACGATCATCAAAGATAGTCAGCGACTGATTGAAACTTATCATGATCCCAATCCCGGTTCATATACTCAGGTTGTCTTGGCGCCTTGTTCACCCTTCAGCGTCACCGGCGACTTGATGCGCCAGTCAGCCATTTTGGCGCGCGAATATGGTGTTCATCTGCATACTCATTTGGCTGAAACACAGGACGAAGAAGAATTTTGTATAGAGATGTTCGGACACCGCCCGGTCGCTTATATGCAAGAAGTGGATTGGATTGGCGATGATGTCTGGTTTGCCCATTCGGTGCATGTAGACGATGATGAGATTAAGCTCTATGCCCGAACAGGCTGTGGGGTGGCGCATTGCCCATCTTCAAATATGCGTTTGGCCTCGGGAATTGCCCCCATTCTAGAAATGGTACAGGCTGGGGTAAAAGTGGGTGTGGGTGTGGATGGCTCCGCCAGTAATGATGGTTCGCACTTGCTTGAAGAGGTGCGCATGACAATGCTGGCCTCGCGCGTGCGTGCCGGTTTGATGGGCGCCTCACTCTCGGGGGATGATGCCCCTCCCCTGATGACTGCTCGTCAGGCATTGGAACTGGCAACCCGTGGCAGCGCTTCGGTTTTAGGCCGTGGCGATATTGGTTCCCTCGAACCGGGCAAGGCCGCTGATTTCTTTGCTATTAATCTCAACCGCATTGACTATGCGGGTGGCCTCCACGATCCAGTAGCCTCGGTAGTCTTCAACTCGCCCGTGAAAGCCGATTACACTGTTGTGGGCGGTAAATTTATTGTCAAAGAAGGCCAAATGGTTACGGTGGATGTGCCCAATTTAGTTTCTGAGCATAATAAATTAGCGGCACAGTTACTTGATGCTTAAGCGTTAGGCGTCCTGACGTCTGACTGTGGTAGGAAGATAAATATGGGTCAAGGCACAATCACACAACGAACGCGGCTTCTTGTCGATGTCGCCATGGGGCGTACGCCTGCTGATATTGTGATTCGTGATGGGCAGTGGGTCAGCGTACAATCTGGGGAGATTATCCCTCACACCGATATAGCCATTGCAGGTGAGTTTATTGCTTATGTTGGCCCGGATGCCAGCCATGCGATTGGCCCGGATACCAGAATTATTGCAGCAGAAAATCGTTATTTAGTGCCCGGCTTACTCGATGCCCACATGCACGTTGAAAGCGGCATGGTCACAGTGACGGAGTTTGTGCGCGCTGTCGCCCGCCGTGGCACCACGGGTATGTTTATTGATCCGCATGAGATCGCCAATGTTTTTGGCTTGAAGGGTGTTAAGCTGATGGTGGATGAAGCCCGGAATCAACCTATCCATGTTTGGGTGCAGATGCCTTCCTGTGTGCCCTCTGCCCCGGGGTTGGAAACTCCTGGTTCCAGCATTGGCCCGGAAGAAGTAGCCGAAGCCATGACCTGGGACGGCATTATCGGCTTGGGCGAGATGATGAATTTCCCGGGTGTGTTTCTTGGCGATGAAAAAATGCACGCTGAAATGGCGGCTACCCGCGCGGCTGGCAAAGTGATTGGTGGACATTATGCCTCGCCCGATTTGGGTTTGCCTTTTCATGGCTATGTGGCTGGCGGCCCCGAGGACGATCACGAAGGTACACACAAAGAAGATGCCATTGCCCGCGTGCGCCAGGGCATGAAGGCCATGTTACGCTACGGCTCAGCCTGGCACGATGTCGCTACACAGGTGCGCGCTGTAATTGACGATGGCCTTGACCCGCGACGGTTCACCCTCTGCACAGACGACTCTCACGCCGAAACCCTTACCCGGGACGGCCACATGGATCGGGTTGTGCGTCATGCCATCGAACAAGGTCTGAAGCCGATCACCGCAATTCAGATGGCAACCCTCAATACGGCGGAACACTTTGGGTTGACGCGCCAGATGGGCATGATCGCCCCCGGGCGTTATGCCGATGTTCTTCTGGTGCGCGACCTCTCAAATTTCCAGGCCGGGCTTGTCCTTGCCAAGGGGCAGGTGATTGCTGAAGACGAGAAACTGCTCATCGAACTGCCGTCCTTCCAATATCCAGACTGGGCGATAAAGTCGGTGCATTTGGGAAAAGAGCTAACTGCAGAAGATTTTAAGTTGTCAGTTGACAGTAATCAGTCACCAGTTTCTGCAAATATCATTGGCGTAATTGAAAACCAGGCGCCAACCAAACACCTGCGGATGGATGTCACACCGATGGATGGTGAAATTTCCGTTGATCTTGACCGCGATATCCTGAAGATCGCTCTGGTAGAGCGGCACAGAGGCACCGGCGGCGTGATGGTTGGATTGGTACATGGCTTTGGCTTTACTGAACGCTGTGCGATTGCTACCACTGTGGCGCACGATAGCCATCATATGATTGTCGTCGGGAGCGATGAAGCCATGATGGCCCAGGCTGCTAACACCCTCGGAGAACTCAATGGTGGGCAGGTCGTTGTCAAAGATGGACAGATTATTGGCCAGGTGGAATTACCGATTGCCGGTCTGATGTCGAACGAGCGCGCCGAAGTTGTTGCCGAAAAGGCTGCTACCGTGCTGAAGGGCTTTGAAGCCTGTGGCTGCTCACTCAACAACCCCAATATGCAGCTTAGCCTGTTGGCCTTAGTGGTTATCCCTGAATTGCGCATCTCCGATCTTGGGTTGGTGGATGTGACTACATTTGAATTTATACCAGTGCTAGCGCATCAGGACATCGCGACATCCTAGCATCTGACAGTAGCTTATGAGCAAAGATATTCACAATCGCCTTGAAGAAATTATTGCCGTTGCCGAGCCAGGAGAACGTTTGCTTTCTGAGCCGAAGCTGGCTGAACAATTAGGTGTTTCGCGTGCCACGCTGCGCGAAGCCATGCGCACTTTTGAAACGCAAGGGTTGCTGCGTCGGCGCCAGGGCGTAGGAACCTTTGTTGTGCGTCCGACGCGGGTGATCGAGAGCGGCCTGGAAGTTTTGGAGAGCATCGAAACGTTGGCAGACCGCATTGGGTTATCGGTCACGATGGGCGAATTGCAGATTTCGAAATGTCGCCTGGATAACGCCACGGCGAAGTTGATGCAGTTGAGCCTGGATACAGAGGCTATTTGTGTTTCGCGCGTGATTTTGGCAGAGGGACGCCCGGTCGCCTATCTTGTGGATACACTTCCCGGTGGGTATTTAAGTTCCGAAGAGATGGCAAATGAATTTACAGGCTCGGTGTTGGATCTGATGCTCAAGCGTGGGACGCCGTTATTAGAGAGCGCCCGCTCTGAAATAAAAGCCGTAGCCGCAAAACCAGATGTGTCCCGGGCTTTGAATATCCAACGCGGCGATTCGGTTCTGCTATTTGAATCGCTCTTGTTCACCCTGGAAGGATTGCCGATTGATTACTCACTGAGCTATTTTTTGCCGGGATATTTTAAGTTCCATGTTGTACGGCGCGTTGGATAAACGAGTTTTGTGCCATACAGACTGCCCAGGACAAATCTGTGCGGGGCAGTCTGTATTACATAAATCGGTAATACAAAAAAAATCACATATTCATATAAAGTAGGAGATTATTACAATGCGTAGTTTTGCTGGTCGTGACATTCTTTCTCTAAAAGAATTTGAGCGTAATGAGTTTTTCCGTGTCTTCGAAGTTGCCGAAGAGTTGGAACCTATCGCTCGCAATCGCCAGAATATTGACCTTCTGGCCGATAAAACCCTGGTAACAGCTTTCTACCAGCCTTCCACCCGCACCCGTCTGGCGCACGAAGCCGCCATGCACCGCCTGGGCGGCCATGTGACGGGTTTTTCTGATGCCAAGATGACCCGTGCAGGCGATTTTTATCAGGAATCGATTAAAGATACCGTCAAAATGCTGGAATTCTACGGCGATATGATCGTGATGCGCCACTTCCAGAAAGGCGCCCCCCACGAGGCCGCCAAATGGGCATCTATTCCTGTTATCAATGGCGGTGACGGCTGGGGCGAGCACCCTACCCAGATTTTGACCGATCTATATACAGTGTTGCGAGAAAAAGGCACCATCGACGGTTTGCGTTGGGTTGCAGTTGGTGATATGCGTATGCGCACCATGCACTCTCTGGGCCACGCCCTGACTCAGTTCGATTGCCCGATCACCTTTGTAGCGCCTCCTGGCATGGAAATGCCTGACGAGTACAAAGATGATTTCGAAACAATGGCCTTGAATTTTGACTTCGCGGATAATGTTGGCGATGTGATCGGCAATGCTGATGTCATTTTGGTTGAGCCGACTGTGCAGCCTGATTACACAAAATCTCGCGACGAGCGCGATGGCGATGTGGGCATGACCCCGGCTAATTTCAAGATCACCCGCGATCTGCTGGTGAACAAGGCCAAATCGGACTCGATTTTGCTCCACTCCCTGCCCCGTATGGATGAAATTCCTCCGGATGTGGATATCACCCGCTGGTCCCGCTACTGGCAAGAAGCCTTCAATGGCGTTGTCATGCGCATGGCGTTATTGGCCTTAGTTTCTGGGAAGATGGAATAATAGGAGATTAAAATGCAATCTGATTTACGAGGACGTGACCTGATTGGTGATCTGGACTTCAGCAAAGAAGAAGTCGAAACTATTCTGGATGTAGCCTGGGATCTGAAGCGTAAGCGCGCTTTGGGCGAACCCCATGCTTATTTGCGCGACAAGACGCTGGCGATGTTGTTCTTCTTCTCCAGCACCCGCACGCGTGGTTCATTTGAGTCGGGGATGGCTCAATTGGGTGGACACGCTGCTTTCATCGAGAGCCGCACCACCCAAATTTCGCACGGCGACACCGAAACAGAAATGGGTGAAATCTTCGGTCGTTATTTTGACGGCATTGCCATTCGCCACGTGGACTTCGGCATTGGGAATCGTTATCTCAACCTGGTTGCCAGCGCCTCCCGCGTGCCGATTCTCAATATGCAGTGTGAGATTTACCACCCCCATCAATGTCTGGCCGATTTGATGACGATCATGGAAAAGAAAGGCCGTGACCTGAAACGGAAGAAAATGGTGGTTTCCTGGGCTTATGCTTCCTCTTATCTGAAACCAATGTCGGTGCCGCAATCGCTAATTCTGCAAATGCCGCGCTTCGGTCTGGATGTCGTTTTGGCGCATCCGCCCGAATTCAAGTTGATGCCTGAGATCATGGAGCAAGCCGAAGAAGAAGCGCGCAAAGCAGGCGCTGGCTTTGAAGTCACCGATGATATGGAAGCAGCTTTCAAGGATGCCGACATTGTTTACGCTAAATCGTGGGGGCCTTTAATGACCACTCAGGATGCCGCCGAAGGCAAAGTGCTTCAGGATAAATACAAGAGCTGGATCACCGATCAGCGTAAGATGTCTCTGGCGAAAGACGATGCCATTTACATGCATCCGTTGCCCGCTGACCGTGATATTGAAGTTACCAGCGAAGTTATGGATGGCCCCAATTCGGTTGTCTTTGACGAAGCTGAAAACCGTATGCATGCTCAGAAGGCCGTCATGGCCCTGACGATGAGGTAGGTCTATGACTGAAAAAAAAGTCGCTGTCGTCGCCGTTGGTGGCAATGCGCTAATTGTTGATAAAACTAGAAAATCAATTCCCGATCAATTTGATGCCATCAAAGAGACGATGAGCCACATTGCCGGGATGATTGAAGATGGCTGGGATGTGGTTATCACACATGGCAATGGACCGCAAGTTGGGTTTATTTTGCGCCGCTCCGAATTGGCGATGCACGAACTGCACCCCGTCCCGATGGACTATTGTGGTGCAGATACACAGGGCGCAATTGGCTATATGGCGCAGAAGGCTTTGCACAATGAGTTCAAGAAGCGCGGCATAAAAAAGAATGCTGTCACTGTTGTCACACAAGTACAGGTTGACGCTGAAGACCCCGCTTTTGAAAAACCTTCCAAGCCGGTTGGCTCATTTCTGGATGAAGAAACCGCCAAAGAGCGCATGGCAGAGGGCCAAAATTTTGTTGAAGATGCTGGCCGCGGTTGGCGTCGGGTTGTGCCTTCGCCTTTGCCCATGAATATCGTTGAGGTAGATGCCATCAAGCAATTGATCGAAAGCGGTTTCTCCGTGATCGCCGTTGGCGGCGGGGGAATTCCCGTGATCGAAAAAGAAGATGGCGATTTGCGCGGCGTTGAAGCTGTGATCGATAAAGATTTTGCTTCTGGCTTGTTGGCGAATCTAATTAGCGCGGATTTACTGATCATCTCCACTGCGGTGGAGAAAGTTGCCGTAAACTTCAATAAACCCGATCAGAAATGGCTCGATGAAATGACCGTTGCCGAGGCCGAACAATATATCGAAGAAGGTCACTTTGCCCCCGGCAGTATGCTGCCCAAAGTGCAGGCGATTGTCAAATTCCTGAAAGAGGGCGGCAAAAAAGCCCTGATTACAGACCCGCCCAATATCCAACGCGCATTGCGCGGCGAAACCGGCACCTGGATCGTTCCATAGAATTAGCCGAAGGATACTTGTAAATTTCGCCACAAAATGCGGAAGCTAATGGTAGAATCGCATTATTCCGAATTTTATCAGGGAGCCAGGTTTTCCTGGTTCCCCGGTATGTGAAAAGGAGGTGCAGATCGCAAAAAATAACAAAAATTGAAACTGCGCTTTATGTTCGAATAACTAAGATTATTATCTCGGAGGAGTATACCTATGAAGAATAAATTCCTGTGGCTGTTGAGCATTTTGCTGATCGCTGCATTCGTACTCTCAGCTTGTGGCGGCGCTGCTGAACCGGCTGCCGAAGAACCCGCCGCTGAAGAAGGTGCTGCTGAAGAGGCTGCTGCAGCCGAAGGCGGTTACCAGATTCCTGCTGTTGAAGAAGGCGCTTTTAACGTTGCTTTTGTTTACGTTGGACCGCATGACGATGGCGGCTGGACCCAGGCCCATGATGTTGGCCGCATGTATGTTGAAGATAACGTCGAAGGCGTACACACTGCTTATGTTGAATTGGTTGCCGAAGGCGCCGACTCTGAGCAGGTAACTCGTTCTCTGGCTCGTAAGGGTTTCGATGTCATCTTCACCACATCCTTTGGTTTCATGGATGCTTCAGAAATCGTTGCTGAAGAATTCCCCGATGTGAATATTGTCCACATCAGTGGTTTCAAATCGAACGAAGCCAACTTTGGTAACCTGATGGGCGCGATGGAAGATATGAAGTATCTGGCCGGTATGCTGGCTGGTTCCCGCGCTATGGTTGATGGTAACCCCAAATTAGGTTATATCGCCACTTTCCCGATTCCTGAAGAACTACGTTTGGGCAACGCCTTCGCTTTGGGCGCCCAACAAACCTGCCCCGAGTGTACGGTTGACGTGCGCTGGATCTTCACCTGGCATGATCCCATTCTTGAAAAAGAAGCCTCGTCATCCCTGTTTGATGGCGGCGCTCAGGTTGTCATGACTGGTGCCGATACTCCCGCTCCCGCCGAGGTAGCCCCCGAAGGCAAATGGGGCATCACCTATGATTACAGCGGTAACTGCACCGTGGACGCCTGCCTCACCTCCATGTACTGGAATTGGGGCCCTGTCTATGCTCGCATCGTCGAAGAATCGATGGCGGGTACCTGGGTTGGCGGTTGGGAATACTTTGATGCTGATTCGGGCGCAATGGGCTTGCTCGGCTTCATGGAAGGCGAGACCTTGCAACCGGGTGCGGCTGATCTGCCCGAAGCTGATCTGCAATTGATCCGCGACACCTTGTCTGCCATGTTGGCTGGCGAATTCACCCGCTTCGACGTTTTCAAAGGCCCCATCACCGACAATCAGGGTAATCTGGTTCTCGCGGAGGGTGTTAGCCTCGAACAACTCGATCTGGATGGCTTCGCTCAATTCGGTAGCCCCTGCACCACCTGTATGTATTGGTGGAACGAAAATATCACCGCAGAATTACCCGAACTAGAGTAAACCTTACCCTCTCTTTTGGCAGAGACGATCAGAACGGTCGTCTCTGCCACTATTTGGGAGATTTACCCATCTTTATGTGGTTCGAACAACCAGATAGGGATTGGTAAGTTCCTCAGTAGTAACAAATTGTTCATTTCGGTTTGAAGGAGTATATATGGCAGATACGCCCTACGCAGTTGAAATGAAAGATATTGTCATTCGCTTTCCGGGTGTTTTGGCGAATGATCATGTCAACCTGACTCTCCAAAAGGGTGAAATTCATGCTCTTTTGGGTGAAAACGGCGCTGGCAAAAGCACCTTGATGAATGTTCTGGCGGGGTTATATAAGCCATCTTCGGGCATGATCAGCATCCATGGGGAAACTGTAAATTTTAACTCGCCCAAAGATGCAATCGCGAAAGGCATCGGGATGGTGCATCAGCATTTTATGCTGGTACCCACCCAATCGGTGACAGAGAACATCCTGCTTGGTTTGGATGATCCCAAATTCATCATGAATCTGGCCGAGTATGATAAAAAAATCCTCGCGTTGCAAGATCAATATGGGCTAAAAGTGGATCCGACGGCTAAAATCTGGCAGTTGTCTGTGGGGGAGCAGCAACGGGTTGAGATTTTGAAAACCCTCTACCGGGGGGCGAATATTCTGATTTTTGATGAACCCACCGCCGTACTCGCGCCGCAAGAGATTGACGATCTGATCCAAACCATGCGCTCGATGGTTGCGATGGGCAAATCGATCATTTTCATCAGCCATAAACTGCAAGAAGTAACTGCCGTGGCAGACCGACTGACTGTGTTGCGTAAAGGGGTAGCGACGGCGGAGGGCATTCGCGTTGCAGGTGTCACGCGTGAAAAGCTGGCTGAGTTGATGGTTGGCCGTGAAGTTGTTTTCCGTGTGGAAAAGAAGCCCCAGAAAGCTGGCGATGTGATTTTATCGGTGGAAGGTGTTAGCGCTGAGAATAATAAAGGTATAAAAGCGCTCAATAATATTTCTCTGGAATTGCGCAAGGGCGAAATTTTGGGAGTAGCCGGTGTGGCTGGTAACGGCCAGAGCGAACTGGCTGAAGTGATTACGGGTTTGCGGCCTTGTACGGGGAGTATCAAAATTAACGGTGAAGAAGTAGCCAACCAGCGGCCAAGCAAAGCCATCAAAAGCGGTGTTTCGCACATCCCTGAAGACCGCACTAAAGTTGGCACTGCGCCAAACCTGACGATTACTGAAAATACGATTATGAAGAATTATGGCGATGCGCCGATTGGCAACGGTTGGAGCATCAACTTCACCGAGGCGCGTGAATATGCGCGTGGTCTGAAGAAAGCCTACGATATTCTGGCCCCCAGTGTGCGCACGATGGCCCGCAAACTTTCGGGCGGCAATCTCCAAAAGGTGATCCTGGCGCGCGAGATTTCATCCAGCCCCAAGATGATGGTAGCGGTTCAACCCACGCGTGGCCTGGATGTTGGCGCGATCGAGGCCATTCAGACCTTGTTGCTCGATCAGCGCGAAAGGGGCACCGCAATTTTGCTGGTATCAGAAGAATTAGAAGAATTGCTCTCTTTGAGCGATCGCATTGCCGTAATTTATGAGGGCGAAATCATGGGGATTGTCGATGCAGAAAACGCAGATATTAACGAAATTGGCTTGATGATGACAGGAACGAAACGGAGCGAACAATGAATCTTCCATTTTCCATTCGCTTTGAAAAGCGCACAGACGATGTGCCTAAATGGTTGCCAGCGGCGACTGCAATTGGTTCGGTGGTAATTGCTTTTCTGATCTCTGGTATTGTATTGGCGTTCATCGGCGGCGAACCGCTGCGGGTTTTGAAGTTCTTTTTTGAAGCGACGTTTGGCAATTGGGCTGTTTTCTCCGATACATTGGTCAAAGCTACCCCGCTGATTATGATCGGCCTGGCGTGTTCCGTGGCTTTCAAAATGAAGTTGTGGAATATTGGCGCGGAAGGACAATTCTACGCGGGCGCGTTTTTCGCCAGCCTGGTTGTTTTGGTGCCGTTAGTGCCACCTGATGCGCCCAAGGTCATCACGTTGGGCGCAATGGTTGTGATGGGCATGATCGGTGGCGCTATTTGGGGATTTTTCCCTGGATTCTTGAAAGCCCGCTATAACGTCAATGAAATTATCACCACGCTGATGCTCAACTACGTGGCAATTTTCTGGAATAATTTCTGGATTTTTGACAAGTGGAGTGATGCCGGTTTTCAGATGACGCCAACTTTCCCGAAAACGGCCTGGCTGCCGCGTTTGGCCGACCTGGCCCGTGAGTATCCTGTTTTTTCGGGGATTACCCTCCATGTGGGGGTTGTTTTTGGCATAATCGCCGCGGTGATTATGTGGTGGGTGTTCAAGCGCAGCCGGTGGGGGTACGAGATTAACCTGATTGGTGACAACCCCGAAGCGGCGCGCTACGCCGGGCTGAATATTACCCGTAATATTATCCTGGTGATGATGGTTTCCGGCGCCCTGGCCGGTTTGGCGGGGATGTCTGAAATCTCGGGGGTGGTGCATCGCTTGCAAGAAAAAATCTCTGCGGGTTATGGCTTTACCGGGATTATTGTGGCCTGGCTGGCAAAGCTGAATCCATTTGCGGTGATCATCGTTTCGATTTTATTTGGCGCTCTCATCGTCGCCGGGCGCGAGATTCAGCCCGCGGGTTTGGCTTATCTGCTGCAGGGGATCATCCTTTTCATGGTCATCAGTAGTGATGTTTTGCTGCGCTATCAGGTTCGCATTGTGCGAAAGGAGCAGGAGACCGTATGAACTTCGAGATCATTCTTCACTCTGGATTAGCCACCGGGACGATTCTACTCTTTGCTGGAATTGGCGCAATTTTTGCTGAGCGGTCAGGTATTTTGAACCTGGGCGTCGAAGGTATGATGCTGCTGGGCGCGATGGCTGGTTTTAGTGTATCGCTTTCCTCGGGGAATGCCTGGGTAGGTTTGCTGGTGGCCATGTTCGCCGCGGGCATTCTGAGTTTGGCGCATGGGTTGGTAACGATCCATTTTCAGGCCGATCAAGTTGTCAGTGGCCTTTCATTGACTTTTTTGGGAACAGGCCTGGCTCTGGTATTGGGTGAAGGCCTCACCGGACAGAACCCTCCCCTGATCCCGGATGTGTCTATCCCGCTGCTTTCACAGATTCCCTTCATCGGCCCGGTCTTTTTTGAGAATCACAGCATTCTGGTTTTTGTCGGTTATCTCTTTGCTCCCTTGAGCTGGTACTATATTCACAAAACTCGCCCCGGTATGCATCTGCGGGCGGTGGGGCAGAAACCCTCGGCTGCGGATACGATGGGCATCAGCGTGTATGGGGTGCGCTATTTTTATACCTTTGTGGGTGGATGTTTGGCCGGTTTGGCAGGAGCGACGATCAGCCTTTCGGTTTCGCCGGGCTGGTATAGCAGCCAGACAACCTCGGGCCAGGGTTGGATCGCGATTGCTTTGGTGATTTTTGCGCAATGGAATCCATTGCGTGCTGCGTTGGGCGGCTACCTTTTTGGGGCTATCCGCCGCGGTATCCTGGATTTGCAGGGACCGGCGCTGTTGTTTGGTTTTGCGAACCCGCTTTATGTTAATTCGAATTTAGGTTTCTTCTTGCAGATGACACCTTTCTTGTTGACCATCGTTGCGCTGGTCATGGGGTCACGGGCTGCGGCTCGAAAACGCCTGGGTTCTCCGGCGGCGTTGGGCGTACCCTATGTGCGCGGTGAGCGCGGCCATTAGATATTTTCAATATCATTGTGACTTGGCTCAGGCTTGCGCCTTCGCAAGATTTCCGCTGAAAAGGGTATAGTGGGGTGCGAAGTACCTCACTATGCCCTTTTCAGCGGCATAATTCCATCGTAAGCTGAGCAATTACACAAATTAATGAGATTTTGTACTTGTGTTTGATTGTGATTTGTGGTACAAACTACCTAATTGTCAGACGATTATCAACTATCTAATTGATTGCTTATGCGTGTTATTCGCTCCAAAACAGTAGCAGAGCAGGTTAACGACATTCTTCGCGAGCGCATCCGTGAGGGGGTCTATCCGCCTGGGCAACGCATACCGTCTGAACATCACTTATCGGATGAGTTTGGTGTCAGCCGCGCAACGATACGAACCGTATTGGCAAAGCTGGCCGTTGAAGGTCTAATTTTGCGCAAACAGGGGGATGGCACTTATGTTAATGAGCGCATCCAGGAAGAAAATACCCATCTGGGACATATTTGGGATTTTTGGCGATTGATCGAGCGCAATGGCTATACCGCTTCCATTGATGTATTATCCATGTCAGAAGAAGTTGCCTCGGAAGAAGATGCGCGCCTTTTGGCGATTGATGCTGGGGATCCTATATTGCTGATAAAGCGATTATTCTACGCCGATGAAAAACCGGTAATTCTGGCTGTGAACATGGTTCCGCTCGCGTTTCTTTCGGTTCCCATTGAGCAAATTAATGGACATTTGCGCATTCGAGAAATGATGCAGCAGTATTGTCATCAGGAAATTGCCTTCGCCATCACGGAAATTTGTTCAATGGTCGTTAACGGAGAAGGCAGCGATCTTCTGAAGAGTGAAGTTGGTTCGCCATTATTGGCGTTGAAGGTGGCCTTTTACAGCAGCACAAACCAACCCCTGGCTATAGGGAATAGTTATTTTAACGATTCGATTTTACGATTACGTTTGGTTCAAACATGGAACTAATTTTTGCACTGTGAATTCGAGGAGGAATAGGTAATCTATGCGATCTCGACTAAATACTTTATTTGACGCTTTGCTGCCTGTCTTTGCGACGCTGGCTGCGTTGGGAGTGGGCATGATTATGTTGCTCATCTTGCGTGTCAGCCCGCTGGAAGCGTATGGCGCTCTGTGGGAAGGTGCTTTTGGCAGCACAAATGCCGTTGCTGAGACGCTGGTAAAGGCAACCCCTCTTTTGCTGGTTGGTTTGGGTATTTGTATTGCCTTTCGTGCCAATGTGATTAACATTGGTGGTGAAGGCCAAATGATTGTTGGGGGGATTCTTGCTACCCAAATCGGCCTTACGTTTACTGAGGCACCCGGCTGGCTGATCATCATTTTGGCTATGATTGCGGGCTTTATTGGTGGTGCAATTTGGGGTGGTATTCCTGGCATATTAAAGGCCTACTTCCGGGTTAATGAAATTCTCAGTACGGTAATGATGAATGCCATCGCCGTTCAATTGATGAACTATCTGTTGCGCGGCCCCATGATTGATCCCACGCAATTAGAGAAAGCATCTAAAATTCCACAAACTGCACGTTTGGTTGAGTCCTTCCGTCTGTTGCGCTGGGCTCCGACGCGTTTGCATATTGGATTTGTTATCGCGTTGGTATTGGCAATTTTGGTCTATATTTTGCTTTGGCGCACTACGCTTGGTTATCGCATCCGTGCAGTGGGGCAGAACCCGCACGCATCTCGCTATGGCGGCATTCGTGTTCGCCGTCGTATGGTGACTGCGCTCCTGCTCAGTGGTGCTTTTGCTGGCTTGGCTGGTGCTATTCAGGTTTATGGTGTAAATTACCGTATGATCACCGATGGCTCGGCATCTGGCTTCACTGGGGCAGCAGGCTTCAATGGCATTGTTGCGGCGCTCTTTGGGCAGTTACATCCCATTGGCACCATCCCTGCTTCGATTTTCTTCGGTGCTTTGCTGGTCGGGGCCAACAAGATGCAGCGCGTTGTGCAGATTCCATCAGCGTTGATCACCGCCCTAAATGGCCTGGTTGTTGTTTTTGTCGTCAGCAGCGAAATTTGGCGGCGGCGGCGCCAACGTCAGCGCTTGGCTTTCGCCCGCGCAGCGGAAAAGGACGACGCTCCTCCACCTTCTGAAATTAATCCCTCTGCTGAGGAGGCAAGTACATCATGAGTGAAATCTTTTCAGCAACTGTCATCATCGGTATTTTGACATCTGGCATTCGTCTGGCAACCCCTTATCTTTACGCCGCTATTGGCGAGACTTTCAGCCAGCGCAGCGGTGTACTAAACCTGGGTGTGGAAGGCCAGATGCTTCTGGGTGCTTTTGTTTCATTCTACGTTGCTTTTACGACCGGCAATCTCTGGTTGGGGTTGCTTGGAGCAATGATTGCTGGTGCGTTGATGGGTTTGGCAATGGCGTATGTGACTGTTAATTTGCAAGCCGTGCAGGGTATCAGCGGGATCGGTTTTTATCTCTTTGGGTTGGGTATGAGTGATTTGCTCTTCAAAATGTTGCTCGGTACAGTTGAAACTGTGAAAGGTTTCTCCGTTGCTCCCATACCCGTATTGAGCAAGATTCCGGTCATTGGCGAGATATTTTTCCAGCAGAATATTATGGTGTATATCGCCTTTTTGCTTGTGCCGACGGCCTGGTTCATTTTGAACAAGACTACCCTCGGGCTTAAAATCCGCTCTGTAGGTGAAAACCCCGACGCGGCCGATTCGCTCGGTGTTAGCGTGGCAAAAATCCGCTATTTCACCATTATTTTGGGTGGAACCCTCTCCGGGGTCGCGGGCGCTTCCATGTCAATCGCTCTGCTCAACGTCTTCCAGCAGAATATGACCAGCGGTTTGGGCTTTATCGCTGTTGCTCTGGTTTATTTTGGGGCATGGCGAGCCTGGGGTGTTTTGGCGGGCGCATTGCTCTTTAGTATGGTTCAGGCGATCCAATTGCGAATGCAAATTATCGAAAGCATTTCGCTCTCCCCGGACCTGGCCGTTATGATGCCCTATATCCTGACCATTATTGTATTGGTCGCCAGTGTTTCGCGCGTACGCGCACCCGCCGCGCTGACTAAACCCTTTGATCGCGGCGATTAACTAATTTAGAGAAAGCCAGCCTGCAAAAGTAGGCTGGTTCGAAATGGAGGCGGTTTTCTCAACGTACTTATGCCGTCTACCAAAATCATCTTATCTTTTTTAAGGAGAAGACAAATGAAGAAAAATCTACTTATTATGTTCGTGCTTGTGTTCGCGCTGATGTTGAGCGCATGTGGCGGTGATGCCGCACCCGTTGAAGAACCGGTTGCGGAAGAACCCGCTGCCGAAGAAGCTGTCGTCGAAGAGCCTGCTGCTGAAGAAGAGGCTATGGAAGGCCCCTTCCGCGTAGCGATTATTATGCCCAGCTCGATCACCGACCTGGCTTTCAGCCAGAGCATGTTCGATGCTCTCCTGGCTGTCCAGGAAGAAATGGGTGGCGAGGAAGCCATGGAAATCGTCTACTCTGAAGGCATGTTTGTTGTTGATGATGCCGCAGCCGCGATTCGCGACTACGCTTCTGAAGGCTACAACCTGGTTATCGCCCACGGTTCGCAGTATGGTTCATCCCTGCAAGAAATTGCTCCTGACTTCCCGACCACGGCTTTCGCCTGGGGCACTACCCTCAACACCTTCAAAGAAGAAGGCATTGAAAATGTTTTCGCTTACGAAGCTGACTCCCACGAAGGTGGCTATGTCAACGGTGTGATCGCTGCCAGCCTGACTGAATCTGGTGTGATCGGCGTTGTAGGCCCCATCGAAGCTGGCGACGCGGCTCTCTACGTCAAAGGCTTTGTTGCTGGTGCTGCTTCCGTCAATCCCGATGTGGAAGTTAACGTCAACTGGATTGGCTCCTTCTCAGATGTCGCTCTGGCCGCTGAAGCTGCTAACACACACATTTCCGCTGGCGCAGATGTGCTGACCGGTACCGCCCAGATGGTCGTTGGTGCGATCGGCGTTGCTGAAGAGAGCGGTGTTCTCTGGTTCGGCACTCAGTCCAGCCAGACTTCCCTCGCTGAAAACATTGTCGTTGCCAACCAGGTTTATGACTGGACTGTTGTTCTGGATGAGATCCTGGCGAACATCGAAAACGGTGTTTACGGTGGCGAAGCCTATACCATTACCCTTGCCAATGGCGGCTTGGTCATGGACTACAACGGCGCTTTCGAACTGTCTGATGATGTCAAAGCTGCTGCTGATGCCGCAGCTCAAGGCATTATTGACGGCTCCATCGAAATTCCCACCGAATAATTTGTAACACCAGACCTCACAGGTCTTTAAGACCTGTGAGGTCTTCCTCTTTCACAAGAGCATAAACCTTGTGCTTTTCTGAAACAGGAAGACCACAATTCTTGAAACAAGGGTAACTACTCAGCCCACGGTGGAACTAGGCCGCCGAAAAGGGTGCGTATGGGGGCTTTGCCCCCATACGCACCCTTTTCGGCGGGAATTTTGGCGAAGGCGTAAGCCTGAGCCGTGGTGCAGCGATAGCTGAACAGTTGCAAACAAAGGATAAATCTATGAGCGATAACAAACTTCCTTCAGGTCACACCCGAATTGACACGCTGGAAATGCGCGGTATCACCAAGCGTTTTCCGGGAGTGCTTGCCAACAACAAAGTAGACTTTGATGTTCGGGCAGGAGAAGTTCATGCCCTGCTTGGTGAGAACGGTGCAGGCAAAAGCACGCTGATGAAAGTTCTCTATGGCTTATACGGGCAAGACGAAGGCGAAATTGTTCTGAACGGAAAAAATATCAAGATTGAATCTCCCACCGATGCCATTAACCACGGCATTGGCATGATCCATCAGCACTTTATGCTTGTAGAAACGCTGACCGTTGCTGAAAACGTCGCTTTGGGCATGCCCTCCTCCCGCGGTTTTCTCACCGATCTTGATCGCGTCTCCAAGCGCATCATCGAGTTGGGTAAAATTTACGGGCTGGAGATTGACCCCAGCGCTTATATCTGGCAACTCTCCGTCGGACAGCAGCAGCGTGTAGAGATTATCAAAGCCCTCTATCGGGGTGCTGCCCTATTGATTCTCGACGAACCAACCGCGGTACTGACTCCGCAAGAAGTGAAAGAATTCTTCGTCATCATGCGCCAGATGGTTTCTGATGGGCACGCACTCATCTTTATCTCTCACAAATTACACGAGATTATGGATATTTGCGACCGCGTCACCGTTTTGCGCGACGGCGAACTGATTGGCACAAAAATCATTGCCGAAATTACCAAATCAGAGTTGGCAAACTGGATGGTTGGGCGCGAAGTCAGCATGACGCGCGAACTTGCAGATATCGAGCGCGGCCCAGCACGGCTCGAAATGATAAATATCAACTGTAACAGCAACCGCGGCACGCCAGCTGTGCGCAACTTTTCACTTAATGTTCATTCTGGAGAAATTTTGGGGGTAGCAGGCATCTCCGGCAACGGTCAGAAAGAACTCGCCGAAGCCATCACAGGCCTTCGGGAAATCACCAGCGGCTCTGTCGTACTCGAAGGTGAAGATATTACCAACCATCTTCCCGGTGAAGTTACCGAGCGTATGCTGTCCTACATCCCCGAAGAGCGTATGCGCGATGGCATGATTAAGGATTTCTCCATTGCCGAAAATATGATCCTGCGAGAGCATCACAAAACTCCCTTTGCAGAAAATGGTTTTTTGATGTTGAAGACCATCGCCAAACATAGCGACGACCTGATTGACAAATTCCGCGTAAAAACACCTTCGCGTGAAACCAAAGCGGGCAGCCTTTCAGGCGGCAACATCCAAAAAGTGGTATTAGCCCGTGAAATTTCACGCCAACCCCGTGTGCTGATCGCTGCCCAACCTACGCGCGGGCTTGATGTTGGCGCAACCGAATATGTCCATGCCCAATTGCTCAAACAGCGCGAAAACGGCACGGCCATTATGATGATCTCTGAAGACCTCGACGAAGTCATGGCGGTCTCCGACCGTATCGCCGTGATCTGCGAAGGCGAGCTGATCGGCATTGTGCCGCGTGATGAAGCTACCCCCGAAAGATTAGGCCTGATGATGGCTGGCGTAAGAGAAGAAGAAGGAGTACAAACTGCATGACCAAATTTACTGGCTATAAATGTTCAGTCTGCGGGGGCGAATATGCCCCCGGTGAAGTCACCTACACCTGCCCCAAAGATGGCGGCAACTTGGATGTCATTCTGGATTACGCCGCCCTGAAGAAAAAATCGGCGGATGAACTGGTCGTCAAGAGTGAAGAATCCCTGTGGCGCTACCTGCCCTTATTGCCGGTTCCTGACCCGGGGGGCTACGGGACTTCGCTCAGAGCGGCTGGCTGGACCCCGATGTTTTCACCACCTGCGTTGGCGGAAAAACTTGGCCTGA
>JACNJM010000106.1 GCA_014382605.1 Anaerolineae bacterium | reverse complement strand
TACCATCGTATTGGCCCCCATCTCAACGCCAAATCTCGATAGGGCTGGTTTGTTAGCATCTGCAAGATGAAGCCATCGAGCGCAGACAACTCTATCAGAAGCAGACCATTCTCTTCGTGAAGGGTATGGTAGAAGTCACTTTATCGTAATAGAGTCAATCGCTGTTGTTGAATTACAGCAATTTCTCCCCCAGCAATGCCCCCAACCAGAAAAGGTTGAAATATAGAATATACAAATCACTGGCTATTGGAACTGGTGCATCTGTAATGGACGCAAAACGAGCTTCAATGGTGCTAACAACTACCGCGATTAGGAACAACCCCACCCCCACCATAATCCAAAGCAAGTCGACTTGTTCAGGCATGGGGATAAAATAGAATGCAATCCACCCCAAAAGGTAGAGCAAAATAGCTGGATATAAGATTACGCGCAACCACCGCAAACGAATTCCCAAGCCATAGGCCCACAAAAAAGCAAGAAAAGCGCTCAATGCTAAACTTGACCACGATAGCCAATGTAGCGCAGTTGTAATACTGGCTAGTGATGCACCCGCCGTTAATGACAAGCCTAGCAACATGATCCAGTTCCAAGGTTTATCGGTTTTAAGTATCCGCAATGCTATTAGAAACAGCCAAATGCTATAGATTGCATATCTTTGCACCAATTCTGGCAAGAACTCGCTAAACTGATAACCTAACACCGTACACAAACCTGTCAGTGCCAACCACGACAAATATTGAGGCGGCCTATTTTCTCTGGGGGATACTTTGTTGTGTTTCTCCATACAATTTACCTTCTTCCATACCAAGCAGTCCCATAAAAATCACTGTGACCTGACGACGTATTCGCACCAGGATATTCAGATCGCGACCATTGGGATGGTATTCATAAGGATAGATGACTTCGATTTCTTCAACTGCAGGATTTGACAGGCCAAGACCATTGCTATCAGCATATGCGTATACTTCAACAGCAACTTTCGTTTTCATGCCTGACGATACCAGCGTAGCTCGATGCCTATCCTTCAGCCAGGCGTAGAAATCACTGGGCTGCGGTGTGGGCGTACACGTTGGGTGCGGGTCATAATCTTCAGGTTCATGTGTCTCAGGTTCTGGCGGCGGGGTACAACGATGAACTGCGGCCATAGTCTGTGCGTAAACTACCTGAGTGACCATTTGATCGCCGACGATCACTAATCCCGCTCTAGCTGCAGCATCTGCGCCACGGTTTAATTCATGTTTTTCTACCATCAAACGCGCCCCATCTGTGATTACGGCTAAAAAAAACAGCACGACCAACAATAGCACGGCAACAACAATCAGAATTTGTCCGCGAGATCGTTTCATGGATTTTGATACTCCATCATTGTGACCGCACGCCCGGAAACAGGCACATCAATACCTGGAAATGCCAACTCAACCGTGTAAGAAACTGTCACCGTTAATGGCTCACCACGCGGAGCTGGGAATGCTTGGTTGCGCGGCGCTTGATCTTGAGTTGGATCAATATCAATTTCCAGGCTATCCAGATTCAGCCCATAGGCTGAACGGTGAATGGCACCAATGATTTCTTCGTCGCCCTGATCCGGATTTACGATGGTTGCACCCGCACGTGCGCCTTCCCAGGCCGTATTGGTTACCACAATTTGAGCGTGCATAATGATGCCGAAATCAACCAACGCAACCATCAGGAGCAATAAGATCGGCAACACCAGAGAAAATTCGACCAGCGTTTGTCCTGATGAATTTTTTATGCGAGCTTGTTCAAAACAAAAATGTTCTTTTTTCATCACTGTCGCAGGAAAAAGTTAATAATCGGTGGAGCCAAATAGATCAGCAACAAACTCGGCAGAAAGAAAAACACCAATGCTGGAATGATCCGGATGGATGCTGTTTGAGCAATTGTACGCGCGCGCTGACGGCGTACATGACGCAGCATATCAACCTGAATGCGCAAAGCACGCGCCAGCGAAGTCCCTAACTTCTCCGTTATTTTGACGGCCTCAGCAAAGTTGCGCACATCGGGCGAAGGAGAACGCTCTACAAATTCATCCAGCGCTGCGGCACTCGAATGCCCCAATTCTATTTGCTCCAACATCCGGCGCAGCTCGTCTCCTAACGGGCCAGGAAATCCCTGACTGACGCGTTGCAACGCCGGAGTAAATCCCAAACCCGCTTGTACGGTAAAGGTCAACAAATCCAGAAAATCCGGCAGGCTGCGGGTAATCGCTTTCGTTCGCCGTCGAATACGGGATTGCACGAACAAATAGGGAGTTCCCCCCACAGCCAGCGCAACCACCATGCCCAACGCCAGATTAAAACTACTGACACCCTTGATAATGACTGCTAATAAACCTAGAACCAGGCCAATCATGATCGCCAGCCACCACATACCACGATACTCCGCGATGCTCAGGGGAATTCCCGCCCAGAGCAGTTTTTTCTCATCCAGCCAGGGTTCCAGAAACGCCGGGGGGTACATTTGCTGCAAGGTTGTACGCATGCGCTGCTTCCAGGAACGGCGTTCTTTTGTCATGTCGATACTAAATGTGTGCTGCATGCGCGTGTGCGCTGCATTATCGTATACCGAATCAACAGCCAACAAGAGCACGAAGATAAAACTCCCTAAAACCAATGCAAGAATAAAAAAGATCATCATGGTTAATAGTCTATTCGGATCAGGCGCGATACAAGCGCTGCGCCAATCAATTCCAGCAATACGGCTGTAACCAGCACCAGGTTTCCAAGCAGGGTGTTGAAGAGCGCATCGGTATAACCCGGAAACATGGAAAGTATGCCCAATGAAACCGGCACGAGCAGCGCAATTACAATTGCTGAAAGCCTGCCCTGCGCGGTCAGGGTGCGCACTTCACGCTCTAACTCAACCCGTCCGCGCACAAATTCGGCCATATCCCGCATCATGGCAGGCATATCGCCACCTACCTGCCGCTGTAAGGTTAGCCCTTCTACCAGTAAACGCACATCTTCGCTGGGACGACGAGCATATAATTCATTCAGGGCTTCATCTACGGAATGTCCTAATCCGATTTGTGCTGTCACGCGTGCCATTTCGCTGGCGCTGGGTTCAAAAAGATTCGGAATGATAAAGTCCATCGCTTGGGGCAGTGAAAAACCTGCCAGAAGTGCATCCGACATACGATCCAGCACATCTGGAAATTGATCACCAAAACGTTGACGGTGTAAGCGAGCACGGCTGTATATGAGCACAGCAAGCCCAATATTCGCCAGAAATGCGGTCAGCCCTCCTAGAATTAGGCTACTCGTCAGCAGATACCCCGGTGCGTAGCCGCCCCAGAAAACCAGTATCACCGCAACTACAAACCCGGCAGCCTGCCCGCCAAAACCGGCATCTTCCCAGGTATTCAGAACAGCTTGACCTACTGAATTACGAAACACGGGCGCTAACAAACGGTTGAGCGGCCCATCTTTGCGCCGCCCCCGCCACCAGGGTGTTTCTGGCGGGAATAAATTCTGGGCTGCCATACGCTCCCGCCAGGCACTCCTAAAAAGCTGATTTTGATGATAGTCTACCAGCAGTGCCAATATCACAAACAAAATCACGCCCCCTACCATCCCGGCAATCAGTGAGAAATCATTGCGCGCCATTTCATAAAGTACACTGCGAAACCCCCAGGCTAGCACAATCAGCACCACATAAAAAAGCCAGGCTAATACAGGCACAGATCACTCACCAATTTCATCATTGATCGAAAACCCGGCATTGCAGATCGTTTCCAGGCATTGCGGCTGGTAGCCGGTATGCTGATATTCGCCCAGTATATTGCCATCGGCATCTACGCCACGGCGGGCATAGCGGAAAATCTCTTGAGCGCGCACTTTAATATCTCCCCAGTTCGCTCCTTCTTCCTGGACGATTTCCGCAACCGATACCACGCGGCGTTTGCCGTCGGGCAGGCGTTCTTGCTGCACGATCACGTCCAGTGCACCACCAATTTGCTCACGAACGGCGGGTTGCGGCAATTCCAGATCGGCCATCAAAATCATCGATTCCAGACGGCGTAACGCGTCGTCTGGAGTGTTGGCATGTACCGTAGTGAGTGAGCCGGGGTGGCCGGTGTTCATGGCTTGCAGCATGTCGAAGGCTTCGGTGCCGCGCACTTCGCCAACGATGATACGGTCGGGGCGCATGCGCAGGGCATTGCGCACCAGTGTGCGGATGGTAATTTCGCCTTTGCCTTCAATATTGGGTGGACGCGCTTCAAGGGAGACCAGATTTTGGGCGACAAGCTGCAATTCGGCCGTATCTTCAATGGTGATCAACCGTTCCCGGGAAGGGATGCAGCGCGCCAGCGCGTTGAGGGTGGATGTTTTCCCCGAGCCGGTGCCACCCGAGATGAGCATATTCAAGCGAGCATGGATGCAAGCTTGCAAAAAGCGCGCCAT
>JACNJM010000269.1 GCA_014382605.1 Anaerolineae bacterium | reverse complement strand
GCTCATTTCTTGACACTTCCATAGCTATATGCTAGAGTAAGGTACATTTATGTCAATATTAAATCTTTCCGGCACCCAGTGCATGTAACAGGACTATCGGCTTTCCCATACTATTCATCTACCAAATTCGTTATATTTTGATGATACTACCAAACAGAGAGACTATCAAAGTCGCTCAGAAGGATGGTTGCTTTGACAAAATCACGCTCACAACTCATGGTAGATCGCCTGCGCGACTTACAGACTTCTTCTCCTGATATTGAAGCGTCGGCAGTAGTTAGTGTTGATGGTTTAACAATTGCTTCAGCTCTACCACAAACAGTTGAAGAGGATCGCGTTTCAGCAATGTCAGCGGCAATGCTTTCATTGGGCGAACGAATAGCATCGGAGTTAGGCCGTGGATCTCTCGATCAAGTTTATATTAAAGGTGAAGAAGGTTTCGTGGTACTTATGTCAATTGGCGATGATGCCGTATTAACAGCTTTAGCACGCGAAGATGCTAAATTGGGTCTGATTTTCTTAGACATGCGGCGCGCAGCTGATGATCTTACAAAATTGATTTAGCGGTGAGTTGATAATGGAATCGATTCCCAAAAGCGGTTTTTACTACCCGAATAAATTTGCATTAATCATGCTTGAAGCCCTAGAAGATGTGATGGGCAAAAATGGTTTAAATGCCATTTTAAATCTGGCAAGTCTGGGCGATTTGATCGAGAATTTTCCTTCAGACAATCTCAATAAGGAATTTGATTTCTCAGATATTTCTGCAACAAATCTGGCGTTGGAAGAAATGTATGGGCCGCGCGGTGGACGAGGGTTGGCTTTGCGTGCCGGCAGAGCTACTTTTGACGATGCTCTGAAAAATTTTGGGGCGCTGGCAGGAGCAGGAGACTTGGCATTCAAAGTACTCCCCCTTGAAGCAAAACTCCATATCGGGGTTCCTGCAATGGCAAAGATTTTTAGTCAAATGAGCGACCAAATATCCACGGTTGCATCGCGGGAGCATGACTTCATTTACACAATTCACCGTTGTCCCGTGTGCTGGGGCCGCAGCGGTGAGGACAAACCAGTATGCTTTGTCGCGGCCGGATTGCTACAAGCCGGACTTAGGTGGGTATCGGGCGGAAAAGAGTTCCGAGTAAACGAATCGAAATGCGTCGCCATGGGGCACGACGTATGTGAATTTATTATCCAGAAAAAACCTTTAGACTAGAGAAACTATGGTGGAAGAACAATCGCGAATACTCATAATTGAAGACGATCTTGATGTTGCAGAAATGCTTGAAGCGTATTTCAATGTTCAGGGATACAATGTTGCCACAGCAAATTGGGGAGAAGATGCCGTCAAAACTTCTCAACTCCAACCACCAGATCTCATAATCCTTGATATTCGCCTGCCCGACATTGATGGTTATGAAGTAGCTCGGCGGCTGCGCAATAATCGCCGTACGGAAAATATCCCGATCATCTTCCTGACTGAAAAGCGAACGCGCGCAGACCGACTACAGGGACTCGAACTTGGTGCGGATGACTACATCACAAAACCTTTTGATATTCAAGAATTACGCTTGCGAGTACGCAACGCACTTCAACGCTCTTCACAAGATGTCATCAACAACCCCGTTACCGGATTTCCAGAGGGCGCACTCGTAGACGAACGTTTGAGTGAATGTCTTTTGCGGAAAGACTGGGCCATTTTATCTATTTCACTCGTCCATTTAGATATTTTCCGCAATGCGTATGGTTTCATTGCCTCAGACGATGTTTTACGAGCCGTCAGCCTGATGATTCACAATGCCGTCCGCAATCTGGGCAACACATCGGATTTTGTAGGACATATCACAACCGCGCAGTTCTTTGTCATCACCAATCTGGATAATTTGGTTGAACTTGGCAATCGCATTCGCACACGCGTGGAACAATCTTTCGATTATTTTTACCCTCTCAAAGACCGCGACACGGCCAAAGACCAGACTCAAAAACTGGGATTGAAATTTGGTACTATTCTACCCAAACATGGTCCCTTCTCTACGACAGAAGAGCTTAAGGAAAAGATCATCCAATATAGCTAGTCAAAATGCCCGAACGTTTTTTTTGCTACTAAAACATGCATGCACAGCACTAAAGGCCAGGGGGCCACGAGAGCTTTATAATTGCAAAAGCATACACAAATAATCTTACAAATGTCATTGGGATGGTAGAAGTACCATCCCAAATCCATTAAAAACTATGCAGCCAACTATCGTGATCCCAACTTATAACGAAGCTGAAAACATCACAAAATTGATCCCCCTTCTTTTCGAGTTACCTATTGAATCACTAAAAGTACTTATCGTAGATGATGGCAGCCCCGATGGCACAGGTGATATAGTCAACGAATTTTCTATTCATTACCCAAACCGAATCGCTGTATTTCAACGCGGTGGAAAATTAGGCTTTGGCTCAGCCTATATTCAGGGATTTCAACGTGCACTAGCTGAAGGCGCTGAATGTATCGTTCAGATGGATGCTGATTTTTCACATCCGCCAAATAAAGTTGTTGAGTTATTAAACACACTCGAATCCCATGATGTTGTAATTGGCTCTCGGTATATCCCCGATGGCCAACTAGACGATAACTGGCCCCTATGGCGCAAAGCGCTATCGGCATTCGGTAATTACTATGCCCGCGAAATTTTACGACTTTCGATCAAAGATGTAACCGGCGGATTTCGCGCCTGGCGGCGAGAAACACTTGCATCAATGCCCTTAGGCCGCGTGCGTTCCAATGGTTATTCATTCCAAATTGAGATGATACATATCGCTCACCGCCTGGGCTTCCGCTTCCATGAAATTCCGATTTACTTTGCAGAACGAAATCTTGGCGAGTCAAAAATGTCTTTTCAAATCCAGTTGGAAGCCGCTCTCAGAGTATGGCAGATTCGCATGGCCTACCAGGATTTAAAACCACTTCCGCAATTTGACCAATAGCACCGGGCGAAGGTAAAACCCATAAAAATGGATGCGATTTGACGCTTCGGAACGGAAGAAGTATAATCGCCCTGACGTGATAAACCCTGATTCCCTGGCAGAGCAACGCATTTTATGGCACTCAAAGGCAACCTGCGCGATTTTTCGATCAATCAGCTACTCAACCTCATCAACCTGGCTCAAAAAACGGGCACGCTGATTGTTGAAGGTCCTAACGATTCAGCTTGGGTATCGTTTCGAGATGGGAAATTAGCCTACTCGAAAATGGGTGCCGAAGATGACGCGCTGGTTGCAGTCCTTCACCGGGCAAATAAACTCACTCGAGCACAATACAATACCATAAAAACGCGCGCCACGCATATGAGTGATAAAGAATTGGGGCTATTACTGATTAATGCCAACTACATCTCTCAAGAAGATATATTATCCAGCCTGCGAACAGAATTTGTAGGCATACTGCACCGGATATTTACCTGGGTAGAGGGACTTTTCAACTTTGAAGATGAATCCCCCCCCCCGGACGGGAAGATCACCCTCCAGATCGGGTTGGAGAATATCATCATGGATGGTTCGCGCCGCCTTCGGGAGTGGGAACAACTTCAAGATGAAATCCCCAGCCTGGATATCGCGCTCAGCTTTACAGACCGTCCCGGCGCCGATTTGCGCAATGTCAACCTGAGCGTGGAAGAATGGCGCGTCGTATCGTATATCAATCCGAAAAATACCCTTCGCCAAATTGCCAACACGACCAAAATGAACGATCTGGAAATCCGCAAAATTGTTTATGGTCTGTTGCAGGCCGGATTGGTTGAAATGGTTCGCCCGGTCGGCGTTGTAGTACCCCAAAAACCGGTTTTACCGACGGCGAATACCGAAGAACAGAAATCGCTGGTCAACCGTCTTATCACACGCATACGTTCCTTATAAATGAACGCTGCGGGTTGGTCTTATCGACTATCAAACTAAGAGGCGAGAACTTATGCAAACAGTAAAAATGGTGGTTACAGGCCCCTTTAGTTCAGGGAAGACGGAATTCATTCAGACCGTCAGCGAAATTGACGTCGTTGCAACCGAGCGGAAAATTTCCTCCGAGGCTGAACGAATCAAAGAAACAACTACGGTTGCGATGGATTTTGGCCGCATAACCGTGGACGATAATCTTGTTCTCTATTTATTTGGCACACCCGGGCAAAAACGTTTCGATTTTATGTGGGAAATCCTCTCTGAAGGCATGTTGGGATTCATTGTGATGGTAGACAGTACTCGCCCGGAAACTTTCCGTGAGGCACGCAGCATTTTGGAGACCTTTCGTGCCTACGCGCCAACACCCTATGTTGTAGCCGCCAACAAACAAGATATGGATGATGCCTGGTCGGTAGATGACATGCGCATTGCGTTGCGTCTCGACCCTAAAATCAAATTGCTTCCTTGCGTGGCGCTAGAAAAAGAAGAAGTTAAAAAAGTTCTTCTGGAATTGCTATACAGCATCCTGGCCGAAATGGAAGCCGGTACATTTTAGATTGATAACTCGCCACTTGTGTCTTCAATAACGACCGATCAAGGAATTCTTCATTACGAAGTTTACGGGCGCGGTCGCCCCGTATTATTGCTGCATGGTTGGCTAGGGTCTTGGGGGCTATGGCAACAAACCATGAAGTATTTAGGGCAATATTATCGCACCTATGCTTTGGATTTCTGGGGGTTTGGCGAATCGGGGAAAAAAGTACCCACCTTTGCAGTACAAGATTTTGTCAGTATGGTCAACCAGTTTATGGAGCGCCTGGGGATTGAGCAAGCGCCGTTAATTGGTCACAGCATGGGGGGCACAGTCAGTCTCTCAACGGCTATCAACTATCCAGAACGCGTCAGCAAAGTGGCCGTTATCGGCTCTCCAATTATGGGATCTTCACTGGCATTTTTGTTAAAACTGGCTGGTCGTCGTTGGATTGCTTCGCTGGTCTTCCAGATGATTGGGGTGCTTCATTTTGGGCTGCGCGTGGGCGCGCCAATCATTACTCAAGACCCAAGATGGTACGAAATGATTTCGCGCGATTTGTCGCGCACAACGCTCGAATCCTTCCTACTCAGCATCGCATCCTTGCGCCGCACCGATTTACGCCCCTTGTTAGGGCAAATCAAAATCCCCGCAATGGGCATGTATGGCGATAAAGACGTTATTGTGCACCCCAAGCAGTGGCAGCTTATGCAGGCGCATATGCCAAACGTGCGCGTTGAACGCTTCAAGAATGCCGGTCATTTTATTATGCTTGATGAACCCGAGCGATTTATGCATACCGTTCACAATTTTCTGGATAGCGAATAATGTCAACGGCTACTGGAATGTATTTCTATCCCAATAATATGGGGCGCATTATTCTTTTGGCACTGGAAGATGTTATTGGTCAGACCGGGATCAATATGCTCACTAATCTATCGGAGCAAGTCGAGCAAAACACATTGCCGCCTGCCAACTTTGACCGACACTTTCCCTTCGAGCGCCTCAGTACGCTGATGGCAGGGCTTGAAAACTATTATGGCTCCAGAGCCGGACGCGGATTGGCGTTGCGCACGGGTCAGGCTTGCTTTCAGTACGGACTAGAAAACTACGGGGCTTTGTTAGGCGCTAGCGATATGGCCTTTCGACTGCTTCCCTTGCCAACAAAACTAAAAATCGGGGCCGAAGTATTTGCACAGGCCTTCAATCAATTTTCAGACCAACAAGTGCAGATTACAGAGACCGAAGAAATTATTTCTTGGCAAATTGAACGATGCCCACTTTGCTGGCAACGGCATACCGACGCCCCAGCCTGCCATTTGGCTGTTGGTATTTTGCAAGAAGCGCTTTACTGGATTAGCAGCGGCAAATACTTTAATGTAGAAGAGACATCTTGTATTGCACAAGGCGATTCAGCGTGTACAATAGAGATTAACAAAACACCGCTTGGCTAAACCATGCAAAAAATCATTCTCCCTGCCCCTCGCCATATCCACCCATTCAACGAGCCCGCGCGCGATCTACGGATTCAGAATAAGCCGCTCTGGCTAATTCAGCGCGATGTGCTTAGCCCCTATATTGAGCGCGAATTGCAAGTCGGCTCCGATGCAGAACTGCCCAATTTCTCGGGACCAGCTCTAGTTTATCGTGATAATCTTTATTTCGATGCCGAATATATTAAAGAATTTATCACCCAGGCCAAAAAACGCGCTGGGGCTTCACGCGCAGCCTGCTCTGCAAACGATTTGGCGTTTCGAGAACACGCCTTGCCTCTCTCGCGCTCCTACGAAAAATCGGGCGAAAATTATCTCCTTGATCTCTGGTATTACCCTCACGGCTCCAGCCCCCATGCAAACCCTCTGGTGATTGACCTTTTTCCGCGCGAGATTGGTTATTACCATGTACCCACCTACATGGCTACCGAATCGGGCGATCTTACCTTCCAGGTTCCGCTACGCAGTATTATCGCCATAGATGCCTGGGCGCATATTTTCATCGTCGATGTTGTCTTCGGCTTGTTTTCGCGCGGCGCTCGCTTCGAAAAACGTCTGGATGAAAATCCCTGGTTCAAATTAAAAGTGCTTGCAAACGCCATGTACGAAGGCAAACAAGTTTTAGAATCGTCGGGCATTGTACACATTGGACGCAACTGTGTAATTGACCCCACCGCCATCATCCACGGCCCGACAACCATTGGCGACAACGTGACAATCGGCCCGGGTGCGGTGATCGAAAACTGCATTATTGGCGATAACGTCAATATCGGGCAAGGCTGCCAGGTTATGCTTTCTGTGATTGGCGATGGCGCCTTCCTGCCCTTCCGCGCAGCCATGTTTATGACAACCTTTATGGATAACAGCATGGTGGCACAAAACACCTGCCTGCAAATGTGCGTCGTCGGGCGCAACACCTTTATTGGCGCGGGATCAACCTTCACCGACTTCAATTTGATCCCCACGCCACTCAAAGCGCGGGATGGCGATGGAAGAACCCTCGAAGATGCCAACCGCCCGGTATTGGGAGGCTGCGTGGGACATAATTGTCGCCTGGGATCGGGGATGATCTTCTTCCCGGCACGGACAATCGAATCGGACGTTGTGCTGGTTGCATCCCCCGAGCGGAGAGTGATCTCCAAAGATATATCCTATGAAGATAGCGATCATCATCTGTTTAATTTTGCCAACCTACACCATCGTCTGTACCCCCGTCCAGGCGAAATAGAACATGAAACCTGGTAAACCGTGGATTCATTTGCCTTCATCATTCACCCGATTGACCCTAAGCGCGATGTCAGTCGCAAATTCCCATTCCTGGGGCGCGTATTACCGGTATCCTTAATCAACTTCTTCTCCACATTCTTTCCACCCGTATATCTCTCTGAAATTGGCGGCATCACCTCACAAGCCACTGGAAAACAAATCCGCGGTTGGCTGATTGCGTGCCCCCTTACAGCGGCGCGTATGTTAGAATTACCCCAGAAACTAGCCTACTACAAAATTATTCAAACTGGTCGATTGGCAGAACGGTTGGGCGCACAGATATTAGGTCTCGGCGCTTTTACATCTGTAGTGGGCGATGGCGGCCTTACAATAGCCAAAGCCCTCAAGGTGCCCGTAACAACAGGCGATGCCTATACCATAGCGGTGGCAGTTGAAGCTGTTTTGCTAGCTGCCGAAAAAATTGAGCTTGCATCCACTCAAACAACCGCAGCCGTTGTTGGCGCAACCGGTGCAATTGGCAAAGTATGCAGCCAATTGCTGGCCGAAAAAGTACCTCAACTTTATCTGATCGGTCGCGATATGCAGAAATTGTACATATTGCAACGGCAATTACAAGCCCAAACCAGTACCACGTTTTATATCAGCACCGATATTCGCACGATTAAAAAAGCGCAAATCGTACTCACAGTTTCAAGCGCTACACATACCATCATCCAACCAGAGTATCTCAAACCCGGCAGTGTTGTTTGCGATGTAGCGCGACCCCGCGATGTGTCGGTACAAGTTGCCGCAAAGCGCAAAGATGTACTTGTTATAGATGGCGGCATTGTAGACGTACCCGGGCCGGTGAATTTCAACTTCGATTTTGGGTTCCCATCTGGTAAAGCCTATGCCTGTATGGCCGAAACCATGGCGCTGGCGCTAGATGGCCGTTTCGAAGATTATACAGTTGGCAAAGACATAACTCGGCAGCGTGTCGATGAAATTGCTGGCATTGCCCACAAACATGGATTTCGCCTGAGCGGACTTCGCTCATTTGAGAAACCCGTAACCGAAGGACAAATTGACGCAGTGCGCAAATTTGTATAACATACTTCGCAATAATAAATATTCGGGTATTTCCCAAAAAACAGAGGCTTGCTTCGTTGCCATTCCGCCTCGCAATAATTTTTAAAAAGTTGGAGGAAACATTGGCCTCAATATTTCTACCTCGACCACCTTCATGTAGGAGGTTTCCATGAGTCAACATCGCTTATTAATTGTTGAAGATGATTTTGACATCTCGAATATGCTGCGCATCTATTTTGCCGGACAGGGATATGATGTCGATATCGCCCAGCGCGGTGCGATCGCGCTCGAAAAAACCCGACAAAACCTGCCCCATCTGATTGTTCTCGATATTATGCTCCCCGATATTGATGGCTATGAAGTCTGCCGTCAGTTGAGAACCAGTACGCGTACGAGCCATATCCCGGTGATATTTCTCACGCAAAAAGATGAGCGCAGTGATCGTTTGCAGGGGCTCGAATTAGGCGCAGACGACTATATCACCAAGCCATTCGATATTGAAGAGTTAAAACTACGCGTCCAAAACGCGATTGCGCGCGCCGAGCGCGAAAGCCTCACCGACCCGCGCTCCGGCCTGCCTTCTGGGCGTTTACTGGAAGACCATCTGCGCCGGATTATTCGCGCCGACGGCTGGGCGCTGATGGATATTCGTATCAATCATTATCAGCCCTTCAAAGAAGAGTATGGGTTTGTTGCCGCAGACGATGTATTACGATTTACAGCCATGCTCTTGAATGAAATCGTCGACGAACTGGGAACACCCGATGATTTTATCGGTCATGCTGGCGGTGATAATTTCATCATCATCACCGAAGCCGAAAACAGCGCCACTATTCGGGACCGTATAAAAGCCCGCTTCAGCGAAGAGATCCTCACGCACTACAACTTCATTGACCGCGAACAGGGGTATATTTCCATCACGAACACCAGCGGCGAAGAAGAACACATCCCACTGATGAGTGTTGGGGTTGGGTTGGTTTCTCCTGCCGAACATCAATTCGCGGATATACGCGAGATCACCGAGTTGGCTGCCGAAGCCCGACGGGCTGAGGGGTAAGCATTTGCAGAACCAGCTTCGGGCGCAAGAACATCTTCTGGTTCGCTGACCAGCTATGTTCGAGATGGCCGCCATTCCCCTTGGAATATCACTATTCATCATCGGGTTAGGGTTCATCAGCCTGACTTTTCTGCTTGCGCGCTTCATTTCAAAAAAACTATCTTTGTCAAAGAATCCGTCCCCTATAGCTGTAGACCTTGATGTGCAAACCCACGACAACGCGGTTTTTATCGTGCAACCTGGTGGACGTATTCGCTATATTAACGATCAGGCACGTACAGCATTTGATGTATGGGAAGTAACGCCGAATATTGAGCGACTGGCGCGCAAGGTTCGACCGGGAAATACATTTTTAAGTTTGTGCGCCACAGAGGGAGCGGCCCAGCTAATGGTTACGGGCCAGACGATGGATGCAACTTCGTATTTCATCCCGAATGGAAGTGGAAAGCATGTGCTCGTCTCCCTGCGTCCGCAGCAACTCAATATACTGAGCTCCACCAAAAGCGGAGTCTCCGACCAGACCATCGAGATTTTGACTGCGCTCAATCAGGCCATGGCGGCCGATTTAGAATTGGAAACAACCCTGCAGGCCATTTTAGACAGCGTTGATCGATTGGTCCCCACAGATTTTGCAGAGATCACAATATGGGAACCAGAAACAACGCAATTGGTGCCCTACCGTTTTGTAGGCGTACAAGGGATTGACCGCCATCTGGAAACCACGGGGGAACGCTACCCGTTGGGCGAGGGTTATTCTGGAACAGTGGCAGCCAGTAAAGCGGTATTGCTCATCGAAGATGTTGACCGGCATCACGCTGTCCGCCCGCTGATTGACCGACAAAAATATCCGTTCCACTCTTACCTGGGGTTGCCCTTGCTGATGGGGGGCGAGTTGATCGGCACGCTTGACCTGACCTCACTCGACAGAAGCGCATTTCGCGAAGAAGATGTTGAAATATTGCAATTACTATCCGGTCAGGCGGCGATTGCATTGCATAATGCGCTGCTCTACCGAGAAGAAAAACGCCGCTCACTGGAACTCTCAGGCCTGGCGCAACTTACTCAGGCAATTAGCTCGGTGAGAGATTCGAAAGAGCTTTTTGCGCGTCTCTCCCAGGGGATTGCGTCATTATTGAATGTCGAAATTGCGGGTTTCTTATTATTTGACGAAGCCCATCGCCGTCTGGTGGCACAGCTCCCCTTTGTTGGCGTTCCCCCAGAATTTGTGGCTTTATATCAGGCCGAGATTCCACCCGACAGCCCTGGTGACCGGGTATGGCGCAAACAGGAAATGCTGGTTTTTAGCGATACCGCCGAAGACGAAAATATGGTTGCGCTGGGATTAGCGCATTTGGCCCGTCCTACTGGAATGAAACACACCGTATTGGTTCCGCTGAAAAGTGGCGGGCGTTCGCTGGGCTACTTGCAGGTTGCCAATAAAAAAGATGGGGGAGCCTTTACACAGGATGATAAACGCCTGCTGGCAATTCTTGCCGGGCAAGCCGCACCGATTGTCGAAAACGCCGATCTGGTACAACAATCCATCCAGCGGGCATTGCGAGCAGAATCGCTGCGCCGTATTGCCAGCCTGTCTGGTTCTGAAGCCGACCTCAATGAAGCCCTCAAATATTCGGTGCTTGAACTTTCTCGCCTGTTAAATGCAGATGCCGCGGCGATATTCTTTTTAGATGAAAATCTTGGCGCGCTACGCGTCCACGCTGAATCCATTTATGGCGTAGACCCCAAGTTCCATGAACAGCTTGGGCAAATTCCCGTATCCCAGGCCTTTGCCCAGTATATCGTTACCCACAGCCAACAAGCCTTCATCACCAATGATACATTGGAAGATCGCCGTATCGTGCCACCTTATCGCCTGATGATCGAAACCCTGGAAACGCGCTCGGCAATTGACGTTCCGCTGATCTTCCGCGGCCGGGGGGTGGGTGAAATTGTTTTGGCGAGTCGCCACCCCGATCATTTTACACGCAGTGATATACAACTGACGATGACCGTTGCCGGGCAATTGGGCGTTGCCATTGAGCGGGATGCACTCACCCATCAGACGGATGCCAACTTGAGGCAACGCGTCGATCAACTCACAGCGCTCACCCGCATTGGGCGAGAACTCAACTCATCGGCAGATCCCGATCATATTCTCAAACGCGTCTACGAAGAAGCCATCAGCACTACCCAGGCAGATTGCGGCATAATCCTATTATTCAACGATTCGACGACCCAAACTTCAGGAGAACCCGAAGTACGCGCTTACCTGGGCGATGCCACTGACAAGAAATTGCACCCCCTTGAAAAAATGGTTCTTGAACAAAGCCAGCCTGTGTTGGTCAGCGATTTTCAAAACCTGCCAGAGACGCTTGACGAAGCTTCGATACAGCCACCGCACGAAGGCGTTAATTCAGCCCTGATTGTACCGGTAGCGTATCAGGGTGAAATTTTGGGGATCATCCATCTTCATGCTACACAGCCAGGCCGCTTCGATGAAGATTCTGTTCAAATCGCTCAGGCGCTGGCCGCGCAGGCTGCTGTAGCCATCGGAAACGCTCAACGGCATCGCAAGCAACAGCATAGCAACCGCCAGATGCACCAACGTCTCAAGGCGTTAAAAAGCATTACCGAAGCTTCTAAAGTGATGCATGAAAAGAATCCGCTCGAAAAACCCCTGTATGAAATTGCAGCGGGCATTCGAGAAATAATGACTTGCCCGGCAGTAGTGATCGGTGTTTACCAATCTGAAAATCATTTACAGTGGATCACAGGAGCTGGTATTTCGCCTGACGCACTGAAACAGCTACGCGGGATACCCCTCGACCAGCAAAACATCGAAAGTATTTTTCAGGCAAAAGATCTCTTGCTGACATCCTATTTCATCGCGCCAACTGAAGAAGAGGCAGCACCACCCTGGATGAAATTGCTCATGAATTTGGGTGATCCGGCTCGCCCAGGCTCCGTCATTTTTCTCCCTCTCGTCACAGCCCCGCTCAAGCCCTTGGGGGTTATTGCAGTTTGCGCGCTTCCCGGCGATGAATACCCAGAACGTCTCATCCTCGAAATATTGGGCGATTTTGCGATAGAAGCCTCCTATATTATTCTCCAATACGAATGGGCACAACGGCTTGAAGGCCAGATCACAACCCTCGAAAGCCGTCTGGCCGAAAGCCGAACGAGCGCGGTCAAGATTTTGGAAAACCAACTATTGGCGAAGTCGAGGCAAAACAATAATGCCGTATTGGAGATTATTGAACTCGTTGCTCGCCAACCTGATCGGGCATCTGTATTGGATGCTGTTGGACAGGGGTTGATTTCGAAATTGGGGTTGGAGACTGTACTTGTCGTAGAGATGCAGGCAGATACCCCCCAACTCATTGAAACCTTTGGCAAGCTGCCCAAGAATACCCGCATCGATGCATTATTGGGTCAACGAAACCCCCTGGTTCAAAGCATCCATGCTGGTGATATTTACCTGATTGAAGATATCGCGGCGCACAAAACCTGGCAAAATTCACCTCTACTGCAAGCCCTCAATGCGGTTAGTTTCCTTTGCTTTCCTATTCTGGCCCAGGCCGGTGCATCGGTGGCATATTTAGCCGTCAGTCCAACCCCGATCATGGCGTATTCAGCGAATGATGAAAAACTCTTCGGGTTATTGGCCAGACAAATTTCAACGGCATTGAATAACCTGGCGCTGCTGGTCGATACCAGCCAGCGATTGCGAGAAGTATATCTGCTGCTGGAGTTCAGCCGACAATTGGGCGGGCTGGAACCCCAACGCGTGGCACATTTGTTGGCAGAAAGCACAATCGAGGTTGTTCAACCTGCACAGGCGGGCATGGTGCTGTTCTTTGACGAAGAACAACATATTTTGAAGCCAGTAGCAGCATATGGCTATGCGAAACCTGATCTTTTAATGGCGATTGACTTCTTTGAACGAAGCACGCTCGCTTATCAGGTTTTCTCGGAAGGGAAAGCCATACGCGTTGACGAGGTGAATTTTTCGCAACACTATCGGCTGGAGCAAACAGACCTTTTACGCTACCGCGAAGCTGTTGGCGATAAGCTGCCTGTCTCATCAATGGCGCTGCCCATCCAATCTGGCAAGTCTATTTTTGGAGTGCTGCTGATTGATAACTTCCAAGATGCAGCCGCTTTTTCGCTTGACGATCAAATGATGGTTTCATCGATTGTGCGCCAATCGGCGTTGACATTGGAGAATATTCGCCTGTATCACGCCGCAGAACAACGCGCTGTGCAGCTTCATGCACTCAGTAATGTATCTGCAAAAATTTCAACCCAGCTTGAGTATCACACATTGATTGATGCTTTGTTGGAAACTCTGGAAGAACTGGTACCCTATGATACGGGCACGCTTTGGATCCGCGAGAAAAATCAACTCACCATTCGAGCAGCACGCGGCTTCGCCGAAAGCAATGAATTACTAGGCTTACAAACTTCCATCGAAGATAGCCTACTGTTTGCCGAAATGATCCAGACTGCCAGCCCGCTGTACGTAGCGGATATTCGAGAAGATGAGCGCTTTGCATCCATGCCTGCCGAACATTTGTCCTGGCTGGCTATCCCCATGCTTTCAAAAGGTGAAGTTTTGGGTGTGTTCGCGTTAGAAAAATCAGAACTGGATTTCTACAATTCGGATCATATTCAAATATTAATAACTTTCGCTAATCAGGCCGCCGTAGCGCTCGAAAATGCAGATTTATATCGCCAGAGTCTGGAGCGCACAACCGAATTGGACCAACGTTCACAACGATTGGCAATGATCAACCGCTTCTCACAGCAAATTAGCAGTTCGCTGGATTTAAATCATCTGCTCGAAGTTACATGCCGCGAACTGGATCAGTCGTTGCCCAGCAGTGTTGTTTCGGGGTTAGCCTACCGCGAGGGTGAGTTATACCTTCATTACGAGGAGCCCACCCAGGTTACAGATATGCCGCTCCTGCTCCCCATTGCGCCAATCACCGCCTACCTGGAGCAATCTCTGGGGGTATTCAGCACTGTGGATGTTTACCAGGAAGAATTACTCAAACCACTGATCGAATTTTTCGAAGCGCGCAACACCATCTCGTTACTGATTCTCCCGCTAGCCACTGGTGAAGATTTACATGGGTTTATCTTCGTTCATTCTGATCAGCGCTATCGCTTTACGGCTGACGAAATTGAATTTACTCGTATTCTTTCCAATCAGTCTGCGGTTGCGATTGAAAATGCCGGTCTCTTCATCCAAACCCGAAAACTCACGGCAGAACTGGAACAGCGCGTGGAAGAACGCACGCAACAACTGGCGGCGGAACATGATCGCACGCAAGCTTTATTGCGAATTATGCGCGAACTTGCCGCCAGTTTAGACCTTGACCATGTGCTCAATCAGACGCTAATTTTGCTCAATGAAGTTTCTGGCGCTGAGCAAAGTACGATTTTGCTGGTGCGCCCCGGTGAAGCCACTTTTTATTACCGCGCATCGCTGGGGTATACTACACCCCCACCTCTGGGCGGCAGGCCGACAAATCTGGCAGTGAAAGATGGTTTGGCCGGTTGGATTATCCGCAACCGGAATGGGATGCTGATTGAAGATCTGCACAATGATAAGCGCTGGAAAAATGACGATGCCATCACTCAACTCGACCACCGCAGCGCAATGGGAGTGCCCTTATTGATGGGCACGGAGTTATTGGGCGTAATGTTATTATTCCATCGCACACCTGGACACTTCAATGCCGATCAAATTGATTTAGCGCAAGCCGCAGCAAACCAGATTGCGGTTGCGATCAACAATGCCGAATTATTCAATCTTATTCGAGAACAAGCCGAACGTTTGGGTAATATGCTCCGCACCCAGCAGGTTGAAACCAGCCGTTCAAGAGCGATTCTGGAAGCCGTGGCGGATGGCGTTTTGGTTACAGATAGTGATGGGAAAATCACGCTCTTCAATGACTCTGCACAGCAAGTTCTGGGGCTATCGCGCGATGATGTCATTTCAAAATCATTGGAGAGCTTCAGCGGCCTCTTTGGAAATGCAGCCCAAATGTGGTTCAACACAATTTCAGGCTGGTCGAATCAACCGCTGAGCGCAGAGCAGAGCAGCTCATACACTCAACAGATCACACTGGAAGATGGACGCTTTGTGGCGGTCAACCTTGCTCCTGTGCATATCGAAAATGAATTCCTGGGCACTGTTTCAATTTTCCGTGATATTACCCATCAGGTTGTCGTAGATCGACTCAAATCGGAATTTGTTGCCACTGTAAGCCATGAACTGCGCACACCGATGACATCCATCAAAGGCTATATTGAAATCATGCTCATGGGCGCGGCTGGTCCGCTTTCGGAACAGCAAACCCAATTTTTGGAAGTTGTTCTCAGCAATACCCAGCGTTTGAATATTCTGGTCAATGATTTGCTGGATGTATCCAGGATTGAGGCCGGAAAAATTGATCTTTCGCTGCAACCTGTGCGCTTGCAAGAGTTGGTTACTACCCTTGTGGCTGATCAGCGCCAACATGCCGAAGAACAAGGCAAACCACTCACGTTCGCGGTAGACATTCCCGACAATTTACCCAAAGTGTTCGGCGATGCCGAACGCGTGCGTCAAATTTTGGCAAATCTGCTCAATAATGCCTACCATTACACACCTGCTGAAGGCCGGGTTGAAGTGAAATTGCACAAACTGGATTCTGAAGTCCAAATTGATGTCCATGACACTGGGATTGGCATTTTGCCCGAGGATCAGGAACGCATTTTTGAACGTTTCTACCGCGGCGAAGACCCGCTGGTGCTGGCAACTGCCGGAACTGGCCTTGGGCTGTCCATTGTCCGGCAGCTTGTCGAGATGCACAAGGGCAGAATCTGGCTGCAGAGCAGCGGCATCCCTGGGGAGGGGAGTATCTTCTCTATGACACTGCCCATTTATCGAGAAGATGAGCATAGCGCTTTCGCTACCGCCAGCCGGAAACCCGAAAAATAGAGGTTATTATGGCAAAAATCCTTATCGCAGAAGATGAGCTAGATATTCGAAATCTGATTACCTTCACGCTACACTCCGTTGGACACGAAATTATCGCCGCCACCAACGGTGCAGAAGCCCTGGAAAAAGCCATCGAAATGGCTGAGAAGAATGATTTGCCTGATTTAATTCTCATGGATGTCCGTATGCCGCGCATGACGGGCTATGAAGCATGTAAAAATATGAAAGAAAACCCTCTATTGGCCAATGTACCGGTTGCATTTCTCTCAGCAAAAGGCCAAGAATCCGAAGTTAAAGAAGGGTTTGAGGTTGGCGCGATCGACTATATTATCAAGCCATTCGCGATTGACCAGCTTATCAACAAAATTACTCAAATTTTACAACAGGTTGGCGCATAAACAAATTCGTATGAGCGCGATTATTCTACAAGACGAGCTAGTCCATTACGAAGTGCTGGGACGCGGACGCCCAATTATCTTTCTACATAGTTGGGTCGGTTCCTGGCGATATTGGATTCCGTCGATGCAAGCCGCCTCCGTAAACTATCGCACGTATGCACTGGATATGTGGGGCTTTGGCGATACGGCCAAGAACACCAGCCGCTATATGCTCTCACAACAATTGCGCTTACTCAAAGATTTTATTCATGAGATGGGGATCGGCCGTATCGCCATCGTCGGGCACGGCCTGGGAGCCATCGTGGCGCTTATGTTTGCCGAGGAAAACCCTACGTATGTAGACCGCGTAATGGCTGTGGGCATACCGCTGAAAATGGAACAAATCAACCCGCGTTTGACGCAGAATTCGCCCCAAGAATTGGCGGATTGGCTGTTGGGGTCTACTCCCGATTCCGAAGCCGCGCGCCAAGAAGCGCCCAAAGCCGATCAAAATGCCATCTACCACTCCTTCCAGCATCTCGAAAGTACCGATATATCTAACCTGCCGCAGCGTCTCCATTTGCCCTGTCTGCTGGTGCATGGACACAACGACCCCGCAATTACCCTGACCGACATCAGCTCACAGGCTATGCTGCCTGAACACTGTCATTTCGTTGGGTTAGAGAACAGTGGGCATTTTCCCATGCTCGATAATCCCAGCAAGTTTAATCGGCTGATGACCGATTTCATGGCGCTCCCCACGGGTGAAAGCCCGCGATCATTGGAACTAAAAGAAGAATGGAAGCGACGAATTCGTTAAATTTTGGAGACAAATATGCGACAATACCTTGATGTCGTCAAATATATTCTGGAGCATGGTATTGACAAAGAAGACCGAACGGGAACCGGCACACGTTCGGTCTTTGGCTATCAAATGCGTTTTGATCTCAGCGCCGGATTTCCATTATTAACCACCAAAAAATTGCACTTGCGCTCCATTATCTACGAACTGCTCTGGTTCCTGAAGGGGGAAACCAATATCAAATATCTTAATCAAAACGAGGTCAGCATTTGGGATGAGTGGGCCGACGCGGAGGGCGAACTCGGGCCGATATACGGCGCCCAGTGGCGATCCTGGCACAACGGGGATGGGCACAGCGTGGATCAAATCACGAAGGTGATTCAGGCCATCCAGGCGAATCCAAATTCCCGCAGGCTGATTGTCAGCGCCTGGAATGTCCCCCAAATCGAGCAGATGGCCCTGCCCCCCTGTCATGTACTTTTTCAGTTTTATGTTGCCGCTGGAAAATTATCCTGTCAACTCTACCAGCGTTCCGCAGATGTTTTTCTCGGTGTGCCATTCAATATTGCATCCTACGCGCTGCTTACGCTGATGGTTGCCCAAGTATGTCAGCTTGAACCTGGCGAATTTGTGCACACCTTTGGCGATGTGCATCTTTATAAAAACCACTTCGAGCAGGCTCAACTTCAACTCAGCCGGTCACCCTACTCACTGCCCCAGATGTATATCAATCCCCGGGTGAATAGCATTTTTGATTTTCAGTACGCCGATTTCGAATTGAAGAATTACCAGGCTCATCCCCATATCAAAGCCCCTATTGCAGTGTGATGAAGATTTCACTGATTGTAGCTATGGATGAAGCCAATGGCATCGGCGTGAAAAATCGCCTGCCCTGGCGGCTTTCCAGCGACCTGAAGCGTTTCAAAAAACTGACGATGGGACATCATCTTGTGTTGGGTCGTAAAACCTATCAGAGCATTGGGAAACCATTGTCGGGGCGAGAAATGATTGTTCTAAGCCGGAACTCACTATTCCACGCGCCTGGATGCCAGGTGGTGACATCGCTGGGTGAAGCGTTGAATATTGCTGCCACTCGCGGCGAAACTGAGTTATTTATTGCGGGTGGCGCAGAAATTTACCGCCAGGCATTGCCGCAAGCGGACTGCATCTACCTGACGCGCGTCCATGTTAATACGCCAGTAGATACCCGGTTCCCTGAATTTAATTTATCAAACTGGAAAGAAGTTTCAGCCCAACGCGTTGAAGCCGATACGAATAATGAATATTCATCTACCTACAGCGTATTGGTGCGGATACATAGCCTATAGATAATGATCGGACAACATTCAACGCGAAGCCGCCAGTTTTTTTGAATTTCCTTGCGTCACTGCATTTTTGCGCTAAACCAGCGCCTGCAACAAAATCCCCACCGAAAATAATACCGCGTAGATCAGTGTCAGACGCCCTGTGCCTGCCAGCGCCTCATTGAGGGCGCGCCCCTGCTCGGTATAGATTGTCTGTACCAGACGCACCGCCATCGGGGTTGAAAGCAAAACCAGAAAGCCTGTCACGGGCATCAGCCCTAAAGACCAGATCACCACTGGAATCAGATACGCGCCAATAATACAGACCGTATATTCTCTTTGCGCGAATTTTAGGCCAAAGATCACGGCCAACGTGCGCTTATTTGCCTGACGGTCGCTTTCAATATCCCGGATGTTGTTGACAACCAGAATCCCCACAATCAGCAATCCCATCACGATTGCCAACCACCAGGCCAGAGCCGAGGTCGTATGTGCCTGCACATAATACGTGCCCACCGTTGCCGCCAATCCAAAAAATATAAAAACAAACACATCCCCCAAACCGTGATAGCCATAAGGAAAAGGTCCGCCGGTATAGGCTATCGCCGCAAATATGGCTGCCAGGCCAATCGCCACAACAACCCAACCCGCGTGAAAAACCAGATACAAGCCAATCAGGGCAGCCAGGCCAAAAATCAGATACATCCCGCGACGCACCTGCTCTACCGGAATTAACCCGGCCTGTGTAACACGCACAGGGCCTAAGCGTTCGCCCGCATCAGACCCGCGCTCAAAATCATACAGATCATTGGCGACATTCGAGCCGACTTGTAATAGCAACGCGCCCAACAGTGCCGCCAGCGCAGGGAAAACATCAAACCTACCATCCAAATAGGCCAACGCCGAAGCAACCACAACCGGTGCAGCCGCGGCGGGCAATGTTTTCGGGCGCGCGGCTAACAACCACGCTTTAACCGAACTCATGTTTTGCAGTTCTTCTGCAGACATACCAACTCCGTGATATAAATATAGGGCTTAGGCAATTCGTTGAAAAATATACCGAAAATTGGGGTTTGCGCAAGTCCTCAAATAAAGTAAAGCGGAATTATAATACGTTCTCCACGGAATAGAGGTAGAACAATGTCACCGACCGAATACGACATCATTATCATCGACGACGAAGTTTCAGTAACCGACATCTTCCAGCAATATCTCATCTGGAAATATCCGCAATGGCGCTTCATGACCATGAGCAACTCGATGCTCGCATATAACGCCATCACCCAGCAACAATTACAGGCCAAAGTCTGGGTAATTGACATCATGATGCCACAAAAAAACGGCACCGAACTTGCCGCCGCCGTGCGCCAGCATCAGGGAGAGTCGCCTGTGCTGCTGGCCTACACTGCCCTCGAACGGGGAACTCTCGATACTCAGGGAGCCTATCGTCACGGCATGAAACACTTCAATCATATCGTCAATAAGCGCGAAGATTTTACGTCCGTGCTTTCCCTGATTGAAGTTTGGATTGACGCCGAATAAGCGCCAAACACATCCACTGTGAATCCAATTTCTGAGCGCATTTATAGTATTGAGCGCCCCAACCACAAAAATATTGCCCTTCAGGTTACTCCCGCAGCCGAGCGAAAATTGCGTCAGGGGCACCCCTGGCTCTTCAATCAGGCCATCCGCAAACAAAGCCAAACCGGGCAAGCGGGCGATCTCGCTATTATCTTCGATCAAAAACGGCGCTTTCTGGCCGCCGGGTTATACGACCCGCATTCCCCCATTCGGGTGCGCGTTTTGCAACACCACCAACCGGCAACCATTGATACAGGTTGGTTCCAGCAGAAAATTCAGGATGCGTTCAACGCGCGCGCGGACATCCCGGCGAATACCAACGGATACCGTTTGATTCATGGCGAAAATGACGGCTTGCCCGGCCTTGTGCTGGATCAATACGCCCGAACCTGGGCGCTGAAAATTTACAGCGCCTGTTGGATTCCCTATCTGGTGGATCTGCTGCCTCTGTGGGCGGAGTATGCCCCAGAGCGGATTCTGCTCAAGCTCAGCCGCGAAGTGGCGGCTCACCCCGAAGCGCTTTTTGGCCTCAAAGATGGCGATCTGATTTACGGCACACCTATCGACAACCCGATCCTTTTTCAAGAGAATGGGCTCACATTTGAAGCCGATCCCATCCACGGACATAAAACCGGTTTTTACCTCGATCAACGCGACAATCGCGCCCGCGTTGAAGCGCTCGCCGCCAATGCGGATGTGCTCAACATCTTCGCATACACCGGCGGATTCTCGCTTTATGCTGCGCGCGGGTGCGCCAAAACCGTCACCAGTGTAGATATCAGCCAACCAGCGCTAAATGCCGCCGGGCGCAATTTTTCTCACAACCAGCAGCACCCCAACATCCAAACAGCCAAACACACCCCAGTCTGCGGCGATGCTTTCGAAATCCTGACTCAACTTTCCAATAAAAATCAACGCTACGATCTTGTCATTATTGATCCCCCCTCATTTGCCAAAAGCCGCGCCGAGATTCAATCAGCGCTGAGAGCCTATCAACGCCTCACCCGGCTCGGATTACAGGTTTTGAAACCCAGTGGAGTATTGGTGCAAGCATCCTGTTCCAGCCGGATCAGCTCAGAGAGCTTTTACACCCACATCCACGAAGCTGCTATGCAAGTGGGCGTTACTTTGCGCCAAATGGAAAGCAGCGGGCATCCCAGCGATCACCCAATTGGATTTCCCGAAGGCGAATACCTCAAATGTTTGTTCGCTGTTAAAGAAGAATAGATACGCAAACTCTGGGAGAATCAGCTATGAATGAAACCAACGAACACCCATACGCCCCGGTCATCGAAGCGGCAGGCGGTTTACTTTGGCGCTCAACGCCCTCGGGGCGTGAAATCGCAATCATCCACCGCCCCCACTATGACGATTGGACGCTCCCCAAGGGCAAACGCGACCGCGGCGAAAGTTGGCAGGAAACCGCCGAGCGGGAACTACGCGAGGAAACTGGTTATGAAGTCCGGCTAACAAGCTTCGCGGGCAGCATAGCATATACTGTAAAAGGTGTCGCAAAAGTTGTTTTGTTTTGGAATATGGCGCTAAAAAACGATGGGGAGTTTCGTGAAAATTCCGAAGTCGATATATTGATCTGGCTTCCGGTAGAGGCCGCACTAAAAAAAATGACCTACATTTTGGAGATAGCTTTGTTACAATCGAATTCGACCTGAATCAACGATCAAAAAAAGCCCCGCCAAAGATTGGCGGGGCTTTTTTGTTGTCAACTTTGTTGAAATTACAGAGCAGTTACTTCAACTGCCTGTGGCCCTTTTTGGCCCTCTTCAACGGAGAATTCAACGCGCTGACCTTCTTCCAAATTGCGGAAGCCAGCACCCTGAATTGCGCTATAGTGTACAAAGACATCTTTGCCGCCTTCGCGCTCAATGAAGCCGTAGCCTTTGCTACCGTTGAACCATTTGACCGTACCGACGATACGTTCAGACATTTTAAAACTCCTTTTGAAATGTTACGGGCGGAGCTTACCAAACGTAAGCCCCAAATGACTGACTTTTAGGTGCTGATCGTTCCATCGGAGGGGCAAAAAAACAACGGCTCGGTCTTGCCTTGAGCCGTTTTCTTCCTTATCTAGTCCAACGAAAACTTTCTGGCATCCTACAGCCCACATTTTACTTCCTTTTGGGTGGTCTCGTCAATAGTTAGAAAAGAACTTTTGCCGCGAAATAGGTGTGTGTTGTACGTAGGCTACAACACACACCTATGCAACGATCTAATCTATCATTCAAACCTATTTCTTCAATCAAGGGCTTACATCTAGTGGTTGAGTTCTTGTGTTGTTGGTTTCATCGCTTTCAGCAACTGCATTTGTAGTATCTGCAATAGCCTTTGTTTCATAGTTGTGATTCCAGCCACCATATGTGTAGGTGCAAGTTAGTACCTTTCCGCCATGTGCATTATTGCCTGCAACTGGCCATGTACATCCTAACGTGGGGCCAGCAGCGTACCACTCAACAGTATAGGCTCCGGCTGCTGCATCGCCACCATTATAAGTGGTAACACTAACGGTAACGACGTCGCCTTGATGTGGCGCGGCGGGGTTGTAGGCAATTTCTGAAATATAAAGATCAGGTTTAGGTACCGTTGTCACCGTGGCTGTGGCTGTAGCCGTAGGTGTGGGCGTATTTGGCGCGACAGCCACAATTTTCACCCAGAAACTTGTATTCGCACTGCCGCCCAAACCAAAGACAACATTATCTGATGAGCGCAGCAAAAAATCACCCTGATACGTCCCCGCAGTAGCAGGCGCTACCAGGTTTACCGAAACATCCACAAGCGCGCCTGGAGCGACCGATCCACTCGTAATCTGAACTTCGTTGGGTGCATCCATGCGGTCGCCATGACTGAAAATCAGCCGATAGCCCGATGTCCACGTACAAGTGCCAATATTCTTTAACCGCCAAGTCTTTACAAAAGATGTCCCTGTCGTTACCTGAGCATTATCCGGATACGTAACATCATCCATAAAAGCCACCCAATTGCAAGGCAAGGGCGTTGGCGGTACGCCGGTGGGCGGCGCTGTAGTCGCTGAAGGGATAAGCGTAGCGGTTTCGGTTGCTGTGCCTGCCTCAATTGTTGGGGATGCTTGAGTATCGCCACTGGCTGTTTCAGTAAGGCGTGCCATAACGGTTTCCTGCGCAGCCGTTTGCAATAAATCCATCTCACTCAAATCACCCTCTTT
>JACNJM010000212.1 GCA_014382605.1 Anaerolineae bacterium | reverse complement strand
TGCTTTTGAAAGCCAGTTGCACCGCTTTAAAAAAACAGCTACAATTTAGCTATGTTGTTTTCTCAAGCCACAATGTATGGGCTCTTATTCCTCGGTATGATCAGCATGACAGTGTTGGCGGCGTTTTATCTGCGGCGGCGGCAATTATCGTTTTTTGCATATACCGCCTGGGGGTTAGTCGCGCTCGTGTTCCCGTTGGTTGGCCCATTTTTGGTCATCTGGTGCCAACCGGGGCATAGCCGTAGTAATAGTACTCGGACTTACGCAACACGATAAAAAATATTCCCCAAAAGGGGTGTATGGGTTGCGAAGCAACCCATACACCCCTTTTGGGGAATTCTCTTGCGAAAGCGCGTAAGTCCATTAGTGTATATAATTCAGCAAAGGAGCGCAGCAATGAAACAAGATCGAGCACTGCTCGGTATTTTAGGGGTGATCGTTATCCTGGTGATTGTCTCGCTGGCGCTTTTCTTCCTGCGTGGTGGTGAGTTGGAATATGGCACGGAAGATACGCCCGAGGGGGTGGTGCGCAATTATGTATTAGCTCTCCATAAAGAAGATTATGAACGCGCATACGGCTATTTGCAATCGGAAGATTACAAGCCAACCCTGGCTGTATTTCGACAAGATACCATCAACGCGGCCTGGGAACTGGATAATTATGGCCTTCAAATTGGGGCGGTTGATATTCACGAAAATGAAGCCGTGGTGCACCTGATACTAACCCACGGCGGGACAGCGCCTTTTGAAAGCGCCTGGAACGAAAACAATGATGCCTGGCTGAGTCTGCAAGATGGCGCGTGGAAACTCACCTACATGCCGTACCCATATTGGGGTTGGGGCTGGTATCAGGAAACGGAATAAATAACTCGGGCTTCAAACTCGAAAACCTGAGTACTTGCAAACAGGAGACTTATAATGCAGACCGTTCGCCGCGTTTACCGCTATCTGGTTGCGTTTATCAGTCTGGAAGTCATGATCTGGGGAATCATCCAACTGGCGCGCACAACATTTTCCGGGGAGATCATTGGCAACACAGCTACCCAAATCGCCAGTGCATTATCCTTCATTTTTGTGGGAATCCCAGTCTTTTTGCTGCACTGGCTTCCCGCGCAGCGCAGCGCCGCCACCGATGATGAAGAGTATTCAAGCCGCATTCGGGCGTGGTTTTTATATGGCGCACTGTTGAGCACATTGATCCCTGTGGCGCAAAATGGATTGGCTTTGATTAACCGCGTTGGCTTGAGCCTGATTGATATTCCGGCGGAGCGCGCCATTTTTGGCGGCTCGCAGAATTGGGCCGACAATCTGATTGCCATGCTCGTCAATGCGCTGGTGGCGGGCTATATTTTCCGTGCCACCGGCCAGAATTGGGAGAAAACCCCACAAGGAACCGCCTTCGCTGAAACACGCCGACTTTATCGCTATCTTTGGGGCCTATATAGTCTCGGATTGGTTGTAGGCGGCATCATCGAGATTGGACTATATGTTTTTTCCACCGGCGAGATCATTGGCAGCAATCCGCATGAACGCTGGATGAATGGTATCACTCTTTTGCTGATCGGGATTCCGCTGTGGATGATTTGCTGGCAGACGATACAAAATTCGCTGGAACAACCCGAAGAGCAGCAATCGTACTTGCGCCTGGGCATTCTCTACACCCTAAGTCTGATCGGTGTTGGGGGCGTGGTCATCCCTCTGGGGCTAATCCTCAACACGTTATTCCGGGCGCTTTTCGGCGAAGCCTACACGCTGAGCGCATTCATGCAAGCGATTAGCGCGCCGCTTTCCAATCTGATTGCCTGGGGGAGCGTGTGGTTCTATTACGGACGCGCCCTGAAGGCAGATATTGCTACTCTTCCGGCAGCCCCGCGCCGGGCGAGTTTGCGCCGCGCCTACGCGTATGTGCTTTCATTCTTTGGGCTGGCAGCAGCGTTCATCGGCCTGCACATGCTGCTGACCTTCATCATTGATATCGTATTCGAAAGTTTGGTTATTGGGGAATTATCGCGCGAGCGTCTTGCAGCAGCTCTGGCTACGCTCTTGGTTGGCCTACCGTTGTGGGTGCAAAACTGGCTACATGTGCTGCGCGAAGCGGCGCAAGATGATGAAGCTGGGGATCATGCCCGGCGATCTATTGTCCGAAAAATTTATATCTATGTGCTGTTATTTGCCAGCGTGATTGGTTTAATGGCTACGGGCGGCAGTTTGGTCTTCGAGTTGCTAAAGGCATTGCTAGGCGAATCGGTTTATGGCTTAGTACGCACAGTGTTGACGCTGATGGAGTTATTACTACTCTTTGCAGGCGTATTGGTATATCACTGGATGATACTGCGTAAAGATATGCGCCTGGCTGAGAGAAGTCTGGCCGAGCGCCACGCTCAATTCCCGGTTTTGATTGTGACCGATGAAAGCAGCGATATTCCGCAGCAAATTGAGTTAGCCTTGCAACGCAATATGCCCGCGTTGCCCGTAGCAGTATTCTCAACAGAAGACGGTGCTCCAGAAGCCGCGTTCACCGCGGCGGCGGTGATTTTGCCCGCTCATTTAAGCGTTACACCCCCGGAAGCATTGCGGTTGTGGCTACATGAGTTTCAAGGTGGGCGTCTGGTGCTGCCTACCCCAACCGATAAGTGGTATTTCGTAATGGGCAGCGGGCAAGAGCGCTCGCAGGTTATTCAACAAACGGTTAAAGTCATTCGTCATTTGGCCGAAGGCGAAGAAATTCCCCTGATGCGTGATCACTCTGTTGGTCGAATTGTCCTTTACGTGGTGGGTGGATTATTCGCTCTACAGGTGCTCGTAGGTTTATTGGGGTTTTTGCTATCTTTCTAGCACATTCGAAAGCAATTACAAACCCCATCCCATCTTCCCCATTGGAAGGGGGGAAAATTCAAAAAAACTGTATTCGTCAGAAGGATGACAAGCCGTATTGTCATTCTGAGCGCCGCGTTTCAGGGGAGGGGCGGGGGGCAGAAATTCGCGTCTGAAAATTGGATGTACGAAAAAATTAGATTTGAGGGAAAATTTCGCGAAGAACATCCTGAAATTCTTGCACCGAGAAGGGTTTTTGCAACCATGCAATATCATTGCGTGCCAGTAAATCGTGTGATTTTCCTTCCAGCGGATGCCCGGAAATGAAGACCATTATCATATTCGGGCGATGCTGTTTAACATGCTCAAATAACTCTACTCCCCCCATACGCGGCATAACCACATCGCTGATAATTAGCTCGATTGTTTGATGAGATTTTTCCAGTGTTTCAATGGCATCCATACCGTTGAAAGCGGCCAGCACAATAAAGTTACACGCTTCAAGCATGGCTTGCACCGCCGAGCGAGTGGCAGCATCATCTTCAACCAGTAAAACAACTTTACCTTTGCCATCAAAAATCGGGGCTGTAGTATCAGAAACAGTTTCTTCAACCGTGTTGATCATTTGTGGCAAGAAAATGTGAAAAGCTGTGCCGCGGTTGATCTGGCTGGTAACATCAATATACCCGCCATGTTGCTTCACAATACCATATACCTGTGCTAAACCCAACCCGGTGCCTTTGCCAACATCTTTTGTGGTAAAGAATGGTTCAAAAATATGGGGTAAATCTTTTTGTGGGATGCCTGCGCCGCTATCACTAATGGATAAGCGAATCCAGTTCCCAGGGGGCGGATAACTTGAAATGGGTTGTTCGGCTAAATTATTGTGAAGCTGATCCAGTTCGAAGCGCAGTGTGCCGCCATCAGGCATGGCATCGCGGGCGTTGACGGCCAGATTCATCAAAACTTGCTGTAGTCGTGTGGGGTCTGCATATACGGTGTAATCGCCGGGTTCATAAACCAATGTTGTTTGAACGGTCTCAGGGAGCATCCGGTTGAGCAATTTTTCAATCTCTTTGAGGAATGGCAGCAACTCAATTTCAGTTTGCTCCATCACGGAGCGGCGGCTGAAATCCAAAATCTGGCGAATCAGACTGGAGGCGCGTTGTACTTGCTGTTGGATAATGCCCAGGTGTTCGCGGCTGTTTGCCGTAAGCGATTTGTCTGTGCGTAGCAAATCGGCGTAGATGACGATAGCCGCCATGATGTTGTTAAAATCATGAGCGATACCAGCCGCCAGCTGACCAACCGTTGCCAGCCGCTCTTGCATGTGGATGCGCTCCTGAATTTCGCGCTCTCGGGTGACGTCGCGAATAATGAGCAAATGTTCTTTAGTATTGCCACCAAGTACCGAGCGAGCCTGTGCCTCAAAACGTTTTGAGGCTGTTTCATTAGTGGCAATTTCGTAGGGTAATAATGCATCTTGATGACTGAGCAATGTTTCGATAGGGTAAGGACCGACTTGCTTGATTTCGCCTTCGGTTTGTTCTGGAGCCAAAAGTGATAGATATTCTTGCCCCAACGTATTTGTGCTGAGTACACAATTTTCTTCGTTGAAGAGAACCACCCCAATGGGTAATTCTTTGATGATACTTTCTAATCGGTACTGTTGTGCCCCTAAACGATCCACCAGCCGGTTGATTTCCTGGTAGCGGCTGGCGTTGCTATAAGCCAACGCAATTTGTTGGCCTATTGCATCCAGCAAATTGAGGTGGTCTTCTGTGAATGCATTAACTTTATAATGATGAACAGAGAGTGTCCCGATAATTTTATTGCCATCAAATATGGGCGCTGAAATTGCAGAGCGTATTTTCTTATCCCTACTGGAAATATTTAGCCAGCGCATATCCTTTCTTACATCCTGTACAATGGCGGGTTTGCGCTTGCGTGCTACCCACCCGGCCAGGCCTTTTCCCAGTGGCATGGCGTGTTTTTCATCAATTAGTTTGTTTTGTTGGTGATTGTAGATGGCAATAGGCGAAAGCGTTTCTGTACTTTTATCATAATACAGCGCCAGGCTTTCATCGCCATCCATAGCCTGGCAAGTTCGTATGACAGCCTGCTCCATAATATCGTCGGGATCAAGGCTGAGTGAGAGTACCTTGCCAATCTCGTAGAGTAGCGAAAGGCGTCGACGTTCGATATCGAGTTCTTCGGCGCGCTTGTCGATGGTTTCGAACAGGTTAGCATTGTCGATGGCAATGGCAGCCTGATTGGTTAGCGTTTCGAGGAATTTTTTCTGTTCTTCGCTGAACGCGTTGAGTGAAAATGATTGAATCGATAGCGCGCCAAGCACGCGGTCTTTTACAATCAGCGGAATTCCCAGCCAGCTATGCGTTTTTTGTTGGTTTTGATAAAAAGGGATGGGTGTATCGGGTAATTTGTCTTGGGTAATGTCGTTCAGGTGCAAAGGTTTTCGATTACGGATAACCCATCCGGTGAGGCCGCCTGTGCCGATTGCAAAATGTTGGTGAAGCAGGCTTTCCATGACGGTGCCATCTTCTACTGCGAAGCGGATATGAAATTCTCCGTCTAACTCATCGTAAATTGCCACCAGAAAGGTATCGGGCTTGAGGAATTGATCCACTTGTTCGTAAAGGCGTTGGAGCAAGATATTTTCATCCAACTCACTTGAAGTTGCCAACGCTGTATCGTATAAAACAGAAAGTTCATGTGCCCTGCGCTGCACTTCGCTAAACAGGTTTGCCTTATCGATGGCAACCGCCAATTGGTCGGCCATAATTTGCAGCATTTGAACATCTTCATCATCGAAGGCTGCCTCCTGCTGGCTTTGTACATCGAGAACGCCAATCACATGGCCTTCTACGATTAGCGGTAGCGCCATTTCTGAGCGAGTTTCAGGGAGCATGGGCTGCTTGAAGTGGATGGCATCTTCGCCTACGTCTAATGCAATCCGTGGCTTTCCCGTACCGGCGACATGCCCAACAATACCTACTTTGCCAACTGCCAGTTTATGCCCCTGTTCAAGCATCTTGCGACCGGCTTCGCCCGGTGCCGCAGCCAGGTGAGCGTATTTATTTTGAGCATCAATCAAGAAAATGCCAGCATGATAGAAGTCAAATCGTTCCTGAATTAACAAGGCAGAGTGGTTGAGTAATTCTTCTACGTCACGGGCGGCGGTGGCATCGCGCGCAATTTCGGCGGCTACACGTAGCTGCACTGCCCGGCGCTGGATAATTTCGCGTGACCGTTTGCGCTCGGTGATATCCAGCAAAGTGACAATGACAGCCTTTTGTCCCTGATAAATAATCGGGCCTGAAACAACTTCAACTTCGATGATTTCACCATCCAGGCGTACCACGCGTTGCTCTAGCGGTGGCAGGAATTTTTTCCAGGCAAGCATGGCGCGCTCGTGGACCATGGCTTTATCGTCGGGGTGTACAAAATCCAGGGGCGATAAGTTGATCACGTCTTTTAGTTCTTCAGCCCCAAGCAGTTTTTGGCAAGCCGGATTGATATATAAAATGCCCTCATTGCGATAAACCGCGGTGGCAACCGGCGTTTTTTCGATCAGAGTACGGTATTGAGCTTCACTTTCACGCAAAGCGGCATCGATATCTTTTTTGTCTTGTCTGCTTTTGGCTTCGCGCAATTCGCGCGTGATGGCAGGGACCAGGCGCGAGTAATTCCCTTTGACGAAATAGTCATTTGCGCCTGCGCGCATAGCTTCTACGGCGTTATCTTCCCCCATAGTTCCGGAGATCATCAATGCAGGCGTATCTGAAAAATTTTCTCCGATAAATTCCAGCGCGCTGATGCCCGAATAGCCGGGAATCGTGTAATCGACAAAAACCAGATCCCAGCGACGCTCATGGAGCGCTTGTTCAAAAGTTGTTTGTGTTTCTACACGCTGCCAGTTGACAGCATAACCACCGATTTCAATGGTATATACGAGCAATTCGGCATCGAATTCGGAATCTTCAAGTAGTAGCAGGGATAGATCTTTGTTCATTGCTCTGTGACCAGATTTTGAACCAAATACAGTTCACCGCGCTGGAAACCGCGCGTCAAATAATACTGGCGTGTGCCAACGGCTGAAATGACAGCCAGACGCTGGTAGCCTCGCTCCCGCGCGATTTTTGCAGCTTCTTCGAGTAGTTCTGTGCCCAGACCGCTGTGTTGGGCTGCGCCTTCATGCTCCTGACCCATACGCAACGATTGCCCGTAAATATGCACCTCACGGATGATAGCCGCGGTTTTTAGATCGCTCAGGCCGGTAGCAGGTGCATTGGTTTGGGGCAGGGAAAGCCTCAGGAATCCGGCCAGCTTGTCGTCCGGGGTTGTATAAGAGAGAAAATGCTCCTCGGCAAAATCGGCCTTGTAGATCAAATCATCCAGCCTCAGAGCCGCGCGTTGAACATCCTGCCCGCGCACTTCGCGGCAGCGCACACATTGACAAACCTCACCACGGCGTTTCAATTCCTGACGAACATCCATGCGCAAACTGGTGCGGCGGTTGCCCTCCACGACATTGGTGGAGGGAATATCGCGAATGATACGGTTGACGCGGCAATAGCGCGGGATGCTGGTTTTTATATCTGCAATTAACTTGATGAGTTCGTCGGTTTCGTAAGGGGTGTACTCGCCGCGCTGCCAGAATTCATATAACTCAGCGTTGGCGAGCAGTTGCGTAGGGTAAATTTTGAGTTCATCGGGGTTCAGGCCATCCCACAAATGTGCGAAATCTTCATAGTCCGATGCGGGTGTCGCGCCGAGCAGATTGGGCATCCAGTGAGCCACTATCTTGAAGCCCGCCGCGCGCAACAGTACAAAAGCCGCTCGCGCTTCAGCGGCTGTATGTCCGCGATGGTTGAGTTCCAGAATGCGGTCATCCATACTCTGCACGCCGATCTGAACTTTTGTGACCCCGAGCGCGCGCAGCCAGACCAATTCTTTGGGGGTGACGTGGTCGGGGCGTGTTTCTACTACCAAGCCAACATTGCGGTGCTCGGCAGTTTCGTTAAAGGTTTGCGCCTTTGCCAGGGAGTCAAAAGTGCGCTCGTTGAGCGCTTCAAAACAGCGCTTGATGAACCACTCTTGATAATCTTTGCGGTAGGAACTCCATGTGCCGCCCAGCACCAGTAACTCGATCTTGTCGGTGGGATGCCCTACGGCGTGCAGGGCTTCGATGCGCGCCGTCACCTGTTCGTAGGGGTCAAATTCGTGATGCAGGGCGCGCATTGCCCCCGGTTCGTCGGGCAAATAGCTCTTGGGCATGCGAATATCAGTAGGGCAAAAAATGCACTTGCCGGGGCAGGGGTAGGGCTTGGTTAGCACCGTTACCGTGGTTACGCCCGAAAGCGTGCGCATAGGCTTCAGGCGGATTTTTGCCAATAGACCAGGGTCTTTTTGCCATTCGCCGCGCGCTACCAGATCGCGGTATACAGCCACCAGCGCCGATTTATTCAAAAAACCTTCACCATCTGGTAGAGGGTTGCGTCGTAGCGCGTCAAGAACTTTATTGCCACTGCGAATATCTTCCAGGGCGCGGCGCGCTAAATTCCGCTTGTGTGGGGTGATTTCTCGGGCAGCATACCAGGCTTGATCGTTTTTATTCACGTTTTGTTATTTTTTGCCACAGAGTTCTCGGAGAAAACTCTGTACACTCTGTGGCTATTGGTATGATAAAGTATAATTTTAGAAAACAGCGCTTATGAACTCAGATATTATTCAAAAACTGCTTCAACTCAACCAGCAATTTTACCAGACCTTTGCCGAACAATTTTCGGCTACCCGCGGGCGTTTGCAGCCCGGCGTGCTGCGTGTGCTGGAAACGATATCATCTCAGGATACTATTCTGGATTTGGGTTGCGGAAACGGCGAATTAGGGCGCGAACTGGCCCGCAGAGGACACCAGGGCCAATATTTAGGCCTGGATTTCAGCCCCGAACTGCTGTCCGCGGCCCGCGCCGGGGTGCAGGAATTCCCCAACATTGCTTACGCTCAGGCAGATTTGGCCGACGTTAGTGCATGGGGAGTCGCACTGACCGACGGTACCCTTCAGCCCTCAATCTTCAACCGGATATTTTCCTTCGCCGCATTGCATCACATCCCCGGGCGCGAACAACACCTACAAATTTTGAGCCAGATTCATGCCTTACTAACCCCCGGTGGGCGATTCATCCACTCGAACTGGCAATTTCTCAACAGCCCGCGCCTGAAAGCGCGCATCCAGCCCTGGGAAATAGTTGGCCTGGATGATGCTCACCTGGACTCCGGCGACTACCTGCTCGATTGGCGGCGTGGCGGCTACGGCCTGCGCTATGTGCATCATTTCAGTGAGGAAGAGTTGCACGCTCTGGCCGTCGAAACTGGTTTCCAGGCGCTGGATTCATTCTACTCGGATGGGCAGGAGGGAAATTTGGGTTTATATCAGATATGGGAAAAAATTTCCCCAAAATAACCCATTTCCAGCAGTGCGCCCAAAACTTTCTCCGCTGCCCCGGTTTTGATAATGATCGCTGTAGGGCCAAGCGGATCGCCCAAATAGCGCGCCGCCCGCGATTGACGCAGTTTATCAAGAATTTCTGGGTCACGCACGCGCAGGATGACCGCTTCGCTGGTCCGAATTTCGCTGCCGTGAGCCTCCCAACGTTTCAACGCACGAATAATATTTGGCGGTACAGGCTGAGCGTTTTTCTGCAAAATTGCCAGTAGATGCCCAATTTGCAATCCCTGGCTGTGCGCCAGCGTTAACGAGTCAGTTGTTAATTGATAGCGAAACTCGTGGGCCGTCGACTCTTCCCAACGGCAAAAGCGGGCAATCTGATAACGAATGGCGCGCGGTGAGGCAAGAGGAACGCCCACGCGACCATCCGAGCGCAAGTGGATGGTTTCGATTTCGGGCGGCAATCCCTTGGGGGGCGTACCTGCCAATAAGGCAGGCCACCAACTCGAAAGGCGGAAGGCGCTCCCGCTCAGGGTGGGCGCGTCCGCTTCGGGGGTGGCGATATCCACAAATCCCAGCCAATGCAGCGGCCCACAAATCATATAGCGGATCAGCGCGCCATCGACATCATCCCAATGCTCGAAACCGCGTAAGAATTCGTTGCTGTTCACGTCCCGCAGGTACCACGAATCATAATCCCCCGCCGGGCGCTGAAAATCGGGATTTTGCTGCTTGATGTCGGCGATGAAGGCCGAAAGGCTCCACCAGATTTGCGGCGGCAATTTTTGCAATTGGCGCATAATGAACTGGCGGGCAGCCAGGGGATCGTTTTGCCAGTTGCCTTCGGCTTGCAGGTGAGGTATCAGGCGCAGATCATTGTGCGTGGCGCTGAACAGCCAATCTTGAGCCAGTTGTGACAGCGCTGCGCTGCGGCTGGCTTCGAGATGGGCGCGGGCGCGCTCCAGATCGGGCTGGCTGTCCGGAGTCAGGATTTTTGCGCTGGTGAGCAGGGATTTAAGGAAGGTTTCGATTTCAGCAGGCAGGCCGATATTTTCGCGCCCCAGGCGTTGGGCGGCCAGTAATGTGCAGGCTTGTTCGAGAAGTTGATCGCTGATTGAAATGGGGTTAGCGCGTTCGCTGGGTGTAGCGGCACGTCCGGGCGTGGGATTGGTATTTGGGGGCGCGGCGGGGATCAGCGGCAGCAAGTCGTCAGGGATGTACGCAAATTCTTCGTTGCCGCGCGGGGTTTCGAAGAAGGCGCGTGCCACCAATGCGCGATACCAGAGCATTTCAGCCGCCGAGATCGAGTTTTGGTCGGGCCGCAGACGGTCGCGGCGGCCGCTGCCCATTTCGCGTACTTTGCCGCATAGACGCGTGAATTGTACCCACGGCAGGCGTCCCCCCGCGGCGATAATTTGTTGCAGCGCGGCGCGGGCTTCATCCGGCAGGGCATGAATGACTTCAGCAGCCAGTTCTGGATTTTTGATTTGTTGGCAAATCTCGAGGATGGCAGAATCGGCATCAGGCGCGGCGAGTTCCACGCCCCAGCGCTCGGCGATCATGCGCAGGTGTCCCAGGTCGTGGCGTTGCAGGCTGTGAGCAAGATCAGGCATAGTGATGGGTCAGGGATTAACGCAAAGACGCCAGGCAGCAGAAGCGCAAGGGATGAGCATAAAGTGCTTTGCGACCTGGCTTCTTCGCGCCTATGCGTTAAAGATTACGAATTGGAACCAGCCGCGCGATTATACGACAACTTCAATTGCCCCTGGCACAATTTCAATATCCAGTTGGCGCACATCGGTACCAAATCCGGCGAAGATTTCACCATCAATATGGATATTGAGCGGGCGATCAGAGATGATCTTGGCTTGTTTCAAGGTTTCGAGGCGCACCTGCTTGAAATTTCCGTGCGTGCCATTCATCACTTCGGGCAGCAGGCGAAACATCATTGGGCGGGAAACTTTGGAGATGGCGACATAATTGAGCAAACCGTCGTTGTTGATTGAGTCGGGCGCAACCATAAAGCCGCCCCCCTCGCGCGGCCCGTTACAGATTCCTAGCATCAGAATATCATCTTCCCATTCTTGTTGGTCGCTATGGAACTGGATACGTGCAGCATCATGGTTGAGAATAATTGTTTGCACCACCGCAGTAAAATAGACGATAAATCCGCGCAAGAAAGCAGGCAGTGTGCGCGAGCGGATGGTAACGGTGGCGTTGAAGCCCGCCCCCAGCGTATTATCAATATATTCGCGACGACCGTGTTCATCCGTCACCACAGCTAAATCTGTACGGCGCGGCGTCCCGGTGAAAATTTGGCGCAGCGCCAGGGCCGGGTTATCCTGCATCCCAACGGCATGGGCAAAATCGTTGCCCGACCCCATCGGAACTACCCCAATGAGCGGACGTTTTTCAGCAGGCACACGCATTACGCCATTGATAACTTCGTGAATCGTGCCATCGCCGCCTACGCTGATAATCAGTTCGTAGCCTTCCAGCGCGGCCTGTTCGGCCAATTTAACAGCATGTGTGGGGTAGACGGTTCCGGCCCAATCGGCGCCGCCGAATTCTTCAACGATGGGGCGCAAATCCGAGGCCTGCCGCCAGGCGTTGCCGCGGTCGGCGTTAGGGTTGAGAATGATCTTCGTTTTATAGGGTGGCATAGGAAGCTCCATTAAGGGTACTTCTCCTTTAACCCCGCAACTGGCAAAACGATTTGTCCTTCCGCAGAATCGCCATATATAGAAATCTGTTCGGGGTGCGCAATAAATAGCCAGGCGGTGAAAGCAGCCATCAGGGCATCCAGTTCGCTGGCCTGATAGAGGCCTTCCAGAGGGAGCACGCCTTGTTTCAGACGATAACGTGTGATCTCCTCAAAAACGCGCATCGGGTCGTCAATCTCTAAACCACCATCGTACAGGATCAACTGGCGTTGCACGCGCCCTTCCAAAGATGTTTTGGGAAACGGTTTTTTCTCGATCAAGACTGTGTAAGCTGCCTCGGGATGGACTTCCATATATTGGCGTTGCGCGTCGGATGCGCCAAAATTCTGATACCCGGCAGCGGTGAGACGGTTGCACAGCTCAAAGCTGGTTTGCATCCACGAGGGGCATGAATCTGCCTTTGCGGGGGTGCGCGTCACGCGCAAATTATGTTGGCGCATCAAATATTCGGCCACACGATAATTCGTCCAACGCCCTGGGGAGGGCGCCGGCTCGAGAGCCTGGCGTACAGCTTCGAGCTTCATTCGCCCCAGATTGGGGCGCAGCGGCCCGCAAATCGCCGCGATGGCGCGTTCCTGCCCATTAGCAAAGGCAAGAACAGCCCCCAGATTTCCCTGATCCAAAGTGATGACCTTTTGCTCGAAATCCAGCGCGGCATAAACCAATGACCGTGTGGGCGCTTTGGGGACGATTCCAATGAAAGTTGTTGCGTTTTGCATGGCTTGCTCCCGTTGAATGGTAGGCCGTTTCGAGTGTAGCGTAAAACCAAAGAGAAGGCAATAGCGGCGAAAATTTTCAGCGAATTATTTATTGTGCAGTTTGGTTTTTATGGTATGATTGCGCCCAAATCTAACCAGTAGACGAGTTTGCGCATAGTTGTTAGCGCCTCGAAAAATTATTGGGTTTTTGAGGAAGTATGGAAGATAAAATTACGATTATTGAAGGCCCAACGCCTACATTCGAACTGATCCCGGATATTTGGGTACACGGCCTTGTCGAAGGCGCATTGCAAGCGGACGTTGTCGCGACCCGGTTGCGTACATTCAATGGGCAGGAATTGGTTGACCGCTGTTCACGTGCCTGGGATAAGACACAAAATATTTACCTGGAATATAAAACCCCTGAAGGGCTGCCCGATGAAGTGCCGATAATAGCTGCACGCAATTTTACAACCGACGATGGGGATATGCTGCTGTTGTGGGTGCGCTTCCCCGATGACAGTCTCGAAGTGGGCATCGAATATGATGACGACGACTTCGAGGATGATGACGACGAAGACGATTTTTTCTTCGATGACGAAGCGTACTAAGATCGAACCCTGAACAGATTAATGAGACCCGGCTTTATTGCAAAGCCGGGTTTTCGATAAATTGCAGTATTTGCTCAGGTTTGTCCCCGCGAGAAGCCGAGCAAGTATAATCGGAGAGCATATGGAAGAATCGAAGACAGTATTACGAGAGTTTGAAGACGGTGTGCTGCGGCTGACGCTTAATCGGCCTGCGCTTGCGAATGCATATAATCACGAAATGAATATGGCCTTGCAGAAGGCGCTGCGGGATGCCGCTCGCGATGCGGCTGTGCGCAGTGTTTTGCTAACAGGGGCAGGCGCGGCCTTCAGCTCCGGGCAAGATTTGGGCGAAATGAAACAAGCTCAAGGGAAAATATCGTATCGTCAGCATTTACAGCAAACCTATAACCCGTTGATTTTGCAATTACGACAAATTGAAAAGCCAATTGTCGCTGCCCTGCACGGGGCCGTCGCCGGGGCGGCATTGGGCATAGCTCTGGCATGTGATCTGCGCATTGCTGCTGAAGGGACACAATTTACAGTGGGATTCCTGGGGATTGGTCTTGCCCCCGATTCGGGTGTCTCGCTATTACTTCCGGCGGTCGTTGGTTTGGGGATCGCGAGTGAGTTGACGTTTACCAATAAAATCTTTGATGCGCGCCAGGCTCTGGGGTGGAATCTGGTAAACCGCGTGGTGCCAGCCGAAGAACTGCCTGCGCAAAGCATGGCACTGGCGCGAGAATTGGCGCAGGGGCCGCAGCAAATCATTGGCCTGACCAAGCGCGCGTTCAACCAGGCCGTCTTCCCGAATCTGGAATCCGTTCTCGACTACGAAGCCCATATTCAGGCAATTGCGCAGCATAGCGCGGATCACCAGGAGGGCGTTCAGGCTTTTTTGGAAAAACGCAAGCCAAATTTCACTCGGTAATTCTCTACCATATATTTGACATTTGGATATACAAATTTGCATTCCTGATCCAAAATAACCGCAGATCAACACAGATACACGCCGATGAAAAAGCAAAAAAATCGGCGTGTATGCGTGCCCTTGAGGGTATCGGTGTTTACGGGTTATTCTTTTTTGCGAAACCGCGGCAGCAGTATCGAGACTTGCTTTTGATATGTAGCATAGGCCTCGCCGAATTCATGCCGCAGACGGCGTTCTTCAAAGTGTGCTCCCACAACCAGATACATGGACAGGATGATTGCCAGTGTGAGGCTGTTACGCGTCATAATCGGGGTAAGCCAGATAAACAACAACCCGCCTGTGTAGAGTGGGTGGCGTACCCACTGATATAATCCCGAGATTACCAGTTCTGGCCGGTTGTGAGGGCTGGGTGGTGAGAAAATTTGCCGTAAACCAATAAAATCGAGCGCATCGGCCTGCCAGATTCCCAGGATAATGACCAAAATCCCAATAAGCTGCCCCACGCCCGTGAATATTGCCCAGGGCAACGGAATGGAATAAAGCGTCTGGTCTGGCAGCGTTGCCATCAACCACATGATGGGCAGGAAAGAAACCCCTGCAAAGATGTTATACGTCAGGCGATACCAACGTTCCGCGAAAGGGCCAAGCCACTGACGGGCACGCGCTTTGGCGGTCAGCGTTGCGGTTAGGGAGTGAATTACCGCGTAAAGGAGTGCGGACAGGATTAGCGTCAGGGTTGGGGGCATATTATTCGTTTACCAGTTGAGTGCATGAATGGAGATCAAATTTTTCAAGATCAAACTCTGCCAGAATGTCTGGAAGGGCTGGGCTGTCAATTCCCGTTGGGTTGGGGGGCAACGAAAAAGGCTGATTGTTTTGCGTATCTCTTTGGGCGTTGGCGCGTGCTAATTCCAGCCAGCAACTCAGGGTCAGGTTTGTGCCCGGCCAATGCGCTGGGTCGCTGACATCAAGAAAAGTAGTCAGCGTTTGGGTTTGGGGGAGTTCAGCTTTATTCCCCAGCATCAGAATTCGAATAAAATCCACCCGCGTTTGCGTGAGCGCCATACCATAATCGGCTTCAATTTCTTCAACGACTTGATCAATTTGGGCTGAATATTCGTTTGCGCGTTGCGGGGTGTCATCTTTAAACTCGGAGCTGCCCCAAGCGAATACCCACGTCGATTGAATGGCAATTCCTGACTCATATTCGGTGGGATCATAAACCCAGATATGCAGGGGATTGCCTGAATGGAACATATGCCAGGGTTGAACGATGCCAGGCAGCGTGGCGGTGATATCCACGATTTTATAGGTGTTTTTGAGTTCAAAGAAATGCAGCGCAACTTCACCGTATTCCGGGCAATCTTGAGCGCAGTATTGATAGGCAACCGCGAATTCGGGCAACCCATTCTGGTTGATGTCGCTCCATTGACCGTTGAACCCCAGCATCGTGCGGGTTTCGGGGCTGAGTTCGGTTTCTCCAATCAGATGTTCAGGCGGCGCATCCCAATTGACGGCTTCGCAGCTAACTGGAAAGGTGTAGCCGCTGCCCGCGGGGTAGCTCGGCGCGGTGAAATAGCGTAATAACTCGTTGTTGTTTGGCTCGTAACGCGTGAAAGCCAACCGACAAATTGCTGCGCTTGGATCAAGCTCGGTATTGCTGAATAGATACGCGGAATAGATATAGTCCTTTGGCCCAATGGTCGATGACGCGGCAATTAACGTATAGCCGCGGTTTTGCAGATCGGTGGAGAAACTATCCTCCTTGAGGGGCGCAGCGGTGGGCAAGGGTACTGTGGGCGCGGTTGTCGGGCTGTTGTTTTCTCCGGCGGTATCCGGTGTTTGTGTGTTGGCGCTGGCTGGCTGCATTGTGGATGCAGGCAATACATTCGCTTCGGTCAGAGCTGCATTTAGAGTCGCGCGGGCATCGGGTTTTTCACTCGTGGGGAGATTGCAGGCCAATGTAGCGCTGATTAACATCACCAGGGGGAGCAGCAACAAACGGAGGACCAAAAATCTGTTTTTAACCACAGAGCGCACAGAGAAAAAAGAGAATTCTGGAGTGCAATTTTCGTGGGATGGTAATTTAATCATGAGTCTCAGCCTGAAATGCTTTTATACGCTGTTGGGCAATTTCTTTGTAAGCGCTATCAATCTCGTAGCCTATATAGTGCCGCCCGCTTTCTATGGCTGCCAGTGCGGTTGTGCCGCTGCCCATGAAGGGGTCTAGCACAATATCGCCCGCGAAGGTATATAGCTCAATCAGGCGACGGGGCAGTTCAATGGGAAAGGGAGCCGGATGTCCGATGCGGGCTGCAGATTCAGTGGAAAATTGCCATACACTCTTGGTGCATTCCAGAAATTCATCGCGTTCAATGGTTGCTTCTCGCCCCTGGCTTTCTCGTTTAAAGCGCCCCTTTGAGAATATCAGAATATACTCATGTACATCGCGCAGTGCGGGATTACTGGCTGAGAGCCAACTTCCCCAAGCGGTGGATGATCCTGCACTGGAGCCTTTATCCCAAATAATTTCGCCGCGCATTAAATAGCCAATCTCGATCATGATTTGGGCGATGAAGCCGTTCAGAGGGATATAGGGCTTGCGCCCCAGATTGGCAATATTGATGCAGGCGCGCCCCCCAGGGACAAGTACCCGCCAGGTTTCGCGAAAAACAGCTTCGAGCAAAGTTAGATACTCTCCCAATGTCAGATCATCATCATATTCTTTGCGCGCATTATACGGGGGAGATGTCACCATCAGGTGCAGGCAGCTATCTGGCAGTTGCGACATCTGTTCGCTGCTGGTGGTGAAAATCTGGCTCAAATTTTCCGAGGGGATAGGGGTTTCAACGTAAGGCGTGGATGTATCTTCCTCGATCTGGTGGGCATACAGGCGGCTGCTGTAGAAATGGCTTGAATCATGGCTGATTTTCCCGCGCGTGCCGAAAGCAGAAGTTTGCGTAGCGCGTTCGGAGTTCATTTTATTTCTCCAGGTCAATTAGCGCAAAATTATCCGGGGCTGAGCGGCGTTCTTTTTCGGCTTGTTCGGAGCGCCAGAGTAATTGCCCGCTGAGTAAGGCCACAGCAAAAATAAACAGTTGCCGCGGGGTGACGGTTTCTCCCGAGACGATCACCTCACGTGGGGTTTTGAGTAGAAAACAGCGCTGGCGAATTGAATCATCGGCAAATTTATTGATTTCAAATTCATTTAGCATAATTCTGCGGATTTCCATAATTTGAAGGAGATCGTTGAATTCGTTCGGCGCGATCAACCCCAGCGCGTAGGCCGCCCGAATTCGGGCGTCGAAATGGCTCAATGCTCCACTGGAATTCAATAATTCTGCGGTATTTTTTGTATCGGGAACAAAATAACTTGCCAAGAGTCGTCCCAGATAATTTTGCAGGTAGGTTGTGCCTAATATCGCAGCCGAGCGGTCGCTATTATGTTTAAATTCGCCAATTATTTTTTGCCAGTTTTTTGGTTTTTGTGTGTTATTTTGCATATATTGCTCCTGATTGCAGGCTCAAATTGACCACATTTTCCGTATGATATTGTTCCATATTCTCGTTGGACTGCGGATGTTTGCTTAGCTTTTCTCTGGAAACTTGAATGCGTTGACTTCGTTATACCGGAAGCAATTGATGATGTGATCGTTGACCATCCCCACGGCTTGCATGAAAGCATAACAGATCGTAGGGCCGACGAAACTGAAGCCGCGCTGTTTGAGCGCCTGACTCATGGCTTGCGACGCGGGAGTTTGGGCGGGGATTTGCTCGAGTGAGGCCCATTTGTTCACGATGGGAGTTCCGCCAACAAATGTCCAGAGAAATTCACTGAACGAACCGAGGTCTGCCTGAATTTGAAGGCACGCATTTGCATTTTTGATGGCAGCATTGATCTTCTGGCGATTGCGCACAATGCCAGGATTTGCCATTAATTCAGCAAATTTTTCATCATCATAGCGAGCGATTTTTTCGGGGTCAAAGTTGTCGAAAGCGTGATAATAATTTTCGCGCTTGCGAAGAATGGTGATCCAACTCAGGCCAGCCTGTGCGCCATCCAGAATCAACTTGGCGAAGAGTTGCTGGTCATCATAGACGGGCACGCCCCACTCTTCATCATGATAGGCCACATACAGTGGATCATCTCCCGGCCAGGAACAGCGATGAAGCGTGTGTTGGCTCATTTTTTCTTGGGATAAAGCCGTTTGGCTTCGCAGAGATTTCTCTTGCGGCGAGCGACACGTCCGCAATTGGCGCACACAAATTCGCCGCTTCGCACTAAAGTTTTATATGCTTTAAATTCTTTTTTAATCACGCCTTGCTCTTTGAGTTTACAAAGAGTTTTGTCGGTCTTCATAGATTTACCTCATTTTTGAAAATTCTATATTGGTCAACAAGAGCTTGAACGTCAGGCGCCATTATACAACGAACCCGAAACGATTACATCCATCTCACCACACCCGCAACCCGTGCTGATCTAACGCAATCGGAATCATCCAAAAGTCAGGATGTGCCTGCGAAATAGCATCCAGCAGCCCGCGTTTGGCTGTTGGCTCCCCTGTGCAAAGCAGTGTCAGTGAGCCTCCATACCTGGGCATAGGGTGAAACGGCGATGTTGAAAATGCTGCCATATTTTGCGAACCAGGTATCCGTCCAGCCGCCGATATCGCAGATGCGGATAGGAGCCTGTGCATGAAGAGTGTAAAGCGGGGAATCTGGCATGATTACACGATCAATCGCAGTCCAATCACGACCAGCAGGGCTAAAACGATCTTGCGAAAAGTCTCCGCCTGGATGATTTTATCCAGACTGGTTCCGGCAAAAATGCCCGCGGCGATGGCAGGCAACGAGAGCCAGAAATACTGCAACACTTCGGGGGTCAGATTATGATTGAGGGCATGCCCGCTGAGAATGAAGGCGCTGGAAAATACGAAGAAGCCCTGAAGATTGCTTTTGAACTCGCCCGGCAACCAGCCGCGGCTGGCGCCATATAAAATCACTGGCGGGCCGGAGGTGTTATACGCGCCGCCGATCAGCCCGGCTAGAAAGCCAAAGACGTATCCCCAGGCGGGATGCGTCAGTTTTGGCAGGCGGATGTTCAGCAGGGCGTAGAGCGCGTATCCGCTAATCACCAGCCCCAAAATTCGCAGCACAATTTGCTCATCCACCAGGCGAAGATAGACGAAGCCGATCGGGATTCCCACCAGCGCGGCGGCGATCACCCGCCAGATGGCCTGCCAACGGAAGACATGCCGGTAATGGAAGAGCAGGTATACCTCCAGGGGGATAACCACCAGGGCGACCAGCGGCGCGGCGATATGGATGCCGAGAAAGGCGGGCAGCAAGGCCATCGCTACCAGCGCCGATCCAAAACCGGAGATACTCTGGGTGAATACGGCTAAAAAGATGATAATGGGAACGATCAATTCTTGAGGCATGAAGTATTTTTTGTGAGGAAAGCAGGGAGCCAGGAAAAAGCATTTCCTGTTTTTCGGGTTTCCTTTTTGCTTCGCGTTTATGTCCAATGCATCCACAGTAAAAGCTAAAACATCGGCGTACGCAGCGATGTGTTTTTAGGTGGGTTTTCCCAGTTTGTGTCCGGATTTGGTGTCAGATTTTTGGGTGGAAGGATACGAGAAAATATTGAAACTCCAATTTGATTTTAGTCGAAGAATCGAAATGTGATTGTATTGTACTCGCTCCTGAAGAATAAGATCGAATTAAATCAAAACACCGCTCAAAAGTTTTGAGCGGTGTTTGTGGGCAAATGAATACCTATGCTTTTTTCTTGAGCACGGGCAAGCCGTTTTTGCTTTCGGAAACTTCATAGCCAGCCGGAACTGCGTCTAACGCCCCTTCGGCTTTGACTTCTTTGGCGAAGTAATATAGAGTTCGTTCTTTGCCGGTCGATGTGGTGGAAGTCTTTCCATGTAGGAAATAGGTTTTTCCTTTTGAGTTGGTGAAACTGAAAGCCATAGTTTTCTCCTTTTTTGTGAAGGGAACAGCAAAACGATCAATAGATTTGATCAATTCTGAGTTTGGATAGAAATCACACCAAGTATATAGTACTCTTGCCGAATAATCAATGCGTAAAAATACGGAATTGGAGTGGATATATCGGAAAATTTAATCGTCTTCGTAGCTTTGTCCCTGTGCGAAACCTATTCCCATGACAAAGCCGCGTGCCCGCTCGGTGAGGGGATAGCCTTCGGTAAGTGTTTGCCAGAATTCGGGGCTGTGATCGGCGTGTAGGCGGTGGACGAGTTCGTGCGCGATGACTGAGTCGATGACCCACTGCGGCCAGTCTTTGATCTTATCGCTGATGCGGATATGCCCATCAGTGGCGCCGCCGTTGGTGCAACTTCCCAGACGGGTATTCATATTATTCACCCAGCGAATCGCTCGCCATTGGATATGCCCGCCGAAGCATTTTTTATTGAGATATTCGGCGCGCTCCTGAAGCTCGGCATCTGTGCGCCGTTCGGCTAGCTTTTCCTGTTTTTCTAGACGCCTCGTAATTTGTTTGAGTATCTGCTCAAGTTGAGTTTTGCGTAAATGATATGGCACGCGCAACAAGATGGAGCCATCGGGTTGCGGTTGCCAGCGCGAAGATTTCTTCAGACGTTTGTCGCGCCGCACGATAACAGGTACCGGCTGCCCGTTTTTATCTTGAATCGTGTATTTTTTTTCGGACATTGCATAACCGCTGAGTTTGCAGAGAACGCTGAGTGGAGAGAAAAACAAATCTCTGTACTCTTTGCGTTGTCCGCGGTTTGCTTTACTCTTTCCCAAAGCCGGGCAATTCCATCGTTTGATCGCCGACTTTAACAATATGATAGGGCATCCAGGCGATACCAAAGAGTTCGAGCAGAATATCTTTTTTGTAGGGACGCACGGGGATTTCGGTCAGCGCGTTGGCGAGGTCGCCCCATTTGGTGTTAATTTCCTGGGTTGCGTTTTCTTGCTCGTGTTGCAAGGCAACAATTTGACGTTCGTATTCATCAATGGCTTCCAGCGATTCTTCCACGTCGGCTTTGGATTGCTCGGTCAGGCGGCGTTTGGTCAGCGAAGTCGAGAGTCGTTTGCGGCGGCGGCTGAGTAGGCTGAGCACGTTTTCGGCGTGTGTGCCGTATTCTTCCATACGACGGTCGCGCAATTCGGCCTCATCCTGCCGCAATTCACGTTCTTCACGTTTCAGGCGGTCTTGAATCGTTCCCAGTTTTTTAGTATAAGCATCTTCGATTTTCTTGATCTCTTCATCGCGTTTCTGGCGGGCGGCTTCAGCGCACTGGCGGCGGAATTCGGCTTGCGAGGCCTCCGGCCCGGCGAAGATGCCCAGAGTTTCGTTGGCGCGCACGCTGACCTCGCTGTTGTGATACATCCAGTCGCTGAAGTCTGTTTTCATAGCGCGCACGATTTTGCTATCGGAGAGCGGGGCTTCAATGGCGACGAAACGCGCCCCGGGGGCGGCATCGCGCTCCAGCGCGCGCGGGTCAAAGGGCGCAATCAGCCAGTCTTCCCAGCGGGCGGCCCCGCGGCGGTCGGGTTGCGTTACCAGGGCGGCGCGGCGAATTTCGTGGTCGAGATTGTATTTGCGTTGCATGAAACGTACGCTGGCTTGAGCGATCAGCGCCGGGCGGTAGAGCAGCCCCAGGGATTTAGCATCGCGCGGGAGTGTTTTTTCGGATGCTTTGGCAGCCTGGGAGAGTGTCAGGTTATGGGGCAGGAAAACTTCCTCGATGCCGGTTGGCGCGCCGGGGCGGGTGGATGAGCCAGGCGTGGCTGGGGGTTGGGTTGCAGCTTCGGGAGCAGGTGCCACCCCAGGAGGAGTCAGAATATCCTGTTGGGGAGCAGCAAGCGCCTCAGGCGGCAGACTTGCCCCGGCGAGTTGATTCAAATCCCCGATGCGCGTGCGCGTCAGCGGCCCGGCGAGATAGTTCATCGCCCAACGCGTCTGAAAGGCCTGAGGGTCTTTTTCGTGGATATTATGCAGCAAAAAGACGCGCTTATCGAGCGTCGAAATCAGTTTGTCGTAATGTTTGCGGTTCAGGCCGGGGGCGGCGCCTTGCAGGCCGTCGAGCAGGCGGTTTTTGTCGTTTTCGGTTTGCAGTTTGCCGATGAACCAGCTTCCGGCGTTGGAGAGGGCCTTGTAATCGAGGTCGGCGGGGTTCTGCGTGACGAGCATTTGTCCCACGCCGAAAGCGCGCCCCTGTTTGAGCATGCGCAGCATGAGCGGCTTGGAGGGCGGGTTAGCGACTGGCGGCATATAGCCGAAAATCTCGTCGAAGTAAACGATGGCGCGCAGGCCGCTGGTGCCGCTTTGAGCGCGCATCCAGGTTTCGACAGCGGCGTAAAGCAGGGCCACAAAGAACATGCGCTCGGCGTCATTGAGATGGGCGATGTAGAAGACACTGTGGCGCGGTTTTCCATCAGGTGTGTAGAGCAAGCTGGGGATGTCGAGCGGCTGGCCTTCGATCCAGGTTTGGAAGCTGGGCGCCGCCAGAATGTTATTGAGTGTCATGGCAAGCCCGAAACGCTCTTTTTGCGGGAAGAAGGTGTCAATGTCGAAAACCCCTAGTTTTGGGAAGGGTGGGTTTTGGGTCTGTAGAATCAACTCACCAAGGTCGAGGTTTTTGCCCTGGCTCCAGGCGGTTTCAAAGATGTTGCTGAGCAAGATGTGTTCGCGCGAACGCACCGGGTCGAGGTCGGTGATGCCAACCAGCCCGAGGATCGCCGTGACCGTTCCCGAAATTTTTTCGCGCAGCAATTCGCGGTTTTCCTCCCAGGGGATTTCGGGGGCGCGCAGCGATGCCAGTATACTGATGGGGATGCCCGCATCTGAGCCGGGGGTGTAAACGGCGAACTGGGCCGCATTCTTGAGCGCACGGATGCGCTCTGTGCTGAGACCCCATTCGCCGAGGCCTTTCTTCCAGGTTTCAGTGGTTTCGGCAGCGGCTTGCTCCACGTTCTGTCCGGCGCGGCGGGCTTCGTCGGGGTCAATCCAGGGCTGGAAGTCGGCAGGTAGCAGGTCGGGGAAGTGCAGCAGGGTGTTGGTGATATCGCCCTTGGGGTCAATCATCAGCGCGGGGATGCTCTGCAAAGCGGCTTCTTCGAGCAGATCAATGCACAAACCGGTTTTTCCCGATCCGGTCATGCCAACGACGACGGCGTGGGTGGTCAGGTCGGCGGGGTCGTAGAGCAGGGGTTTATTCTCGCCAGTGAGGCGTCCGAGGTAGAATTTGCCGTTGGTATTAAGCATACTATCTCCCAAAGTTTTTGTGAGGAAATTTTTTGTTTTGGTTCCATCTATCTCACCACAAAGGCAAGAAGACTCGAGGAATTACAGAAGTTTCTGTACTGGTCAATAGTAGTATGAACACATCTCACGCAAAGACGCAGAGCCGCAAAGCTGTTTTTCGCGCTTATTGCTTGGCGACTTGGCGCCTTTGCGTGAAAACGTTTGTGTTTACACTTCTCTTGATG
>JACNJM010000042.1 GCA_014382605.1 Anaerolineae bacterium | reverse complement strand
GTACTCATCAACCAACTCAATCGTCTCGTCGATGGTGCCATCGGAGCCGTAGTCGATATCGATATACATACTTGTGCCGGGGCCTTCCCACTCGAGGAATTTTAAGTAAGCGGTGTCACCCGGTTCCAAATAAATATCGTTGTTGTTGAACCAGGCTTCGCCATCATCATCAATGCGATCCATGACGATCTCGTAGGTGCCGTATTCGGTGGTATTGTCGGTATTGATGCTCAACGTGCCGTTTTCAATATCCAACTCGACCACGAATTCCGCACCGGATTCGATATCCAGCGCCGCCACGATGAATTCGTAATCGGCTGCGGGGGTCTCGATGCCAAAGATCATATCGGGGGCGTCGTTATATTCGGTGCTGTAGGCCAGGCGTTTGCCATCCGGGGAGACTGTAATCACATCCTTCGCGCCGGGGTCCAGGTATAAGTCGGCCACTACCAGGTTATAACCGGGGCCGATCATGGCTATATCGGAGGTGATGCCCTCGGTGGCGCGGGCAGCATCCACCGTAATGGTGAACTCAATTCCCAAAGGGATGTAATATACCGGCTCGTTGTTGATGTCCCAGATATCCACGCCGAATTTCATGTTGTCGCCGCGGGCGCCTTCGATCTCGTTGATAAACTCGCCATCCACAAAGCCGATGCGTTTGCCATCATTGGTCGTGATCAGCAAATCGGCCTGACCCGTGAGCCAAATCTGATTGAATTCTTGCGCCGGAGCAGCCAGGCCGCGGCCGCGGCCCAAACTGGCATTGTCATCGCCCGAACAGAAATCGCAATATTGTTGCTCCAGGCGGCTGGTGATGCCCACAATTTCCAGCGTGCCAGTACTGGCATCGCCTTCGTAGAGCGATTCGGGTTCGTTGGGATTCGTGGAAGCCTGATACGACCATGAATTTTCGTTGGTATCAATTACCAGCACGCGTCCCATATCAGGCCAGTTATTGTCGTACACCAAAATATGGGAAATCCCGCCGCCCTGATCTTCTACGGCGTAGGGCGTAATGGCGTGCCCGCCGCTGAAATCGGCCATATAAATACCCATGACCCATTTTTCAGCCGCATTCTCGCCTTCGTTGAAGGTTTGAATGAGCACATCCAGAATCGCGTTGGGTGATTCGTCCAATTTAATAGAAGATGCAGGCAGTGTGGCCTGAGTCGTCCACCAATAAGCAATTTCGCGCTGTAAAGCTTCGTTCGCCAGCGAAAGATCGTGAGCGGTATCGCCGCCGAATTGTGAGGCCTCAACAATCTGCTCGTACATCAACATGCTCAGCACAGCCATACCTTCGCAGTGGCCGCCGTCCATATAGTTATTGATTTCGGTCATCCAGCGTTGTGCAGGCGGGGTGAGGGTGCACTCGCCCCCGGCCATGCTGGCACAAACCATATCGCCGAACATGCGTTGCAATTCTGTCGCGGTAAGATTGGCAGAAACGGAATCGTTGCCGTAATTCTCGAAGCTGAAGCCATTATCCTCGGGGCGGAATCCGCTATCAGCGGCGTTTGCGCCGGGGGCAACGGACTCGCCCGAGGCTGATCCTGCCTCACTGGCAGAATCCTGCGCCTCGTCAAGCTCGCCGTCATACTCTACGCTGTCGCCCACATACCATATCACCCCAACCTGCCCGAGCACGACATCCTCGGCTACGGCGACAATGGTGTATTCCTCGCAATCGGCGGCAACCAGGGTGAACGTACCCACCAGATCATAATAGTCCCAAAAATCGTCACCGGGTTCGAGTTCGACCTCAGCGAAGATATGCTCCGCGGTGACTTCACTCTCACCCGCGGGGACAGCGCCAAATGCGCATAGCGTTGTATCGGTTTCGTTAACAATTTCGACATAGGGATCATCGTCCTGAGCCAATGCCGGGCGGGCGCCGATAGAAGCTGAAAAGGCAAATGCCAGCAAAACCAGCAACACAGCAACCTGGCGGCGCTGCCACTTGGTAAGATTGAGTATTTTCATAAAAGTCTCCTGAATGGAATTTGGATAGAGTTAGTCCATTATAAGCGATGTTTGAAAAAAAGTGAATTCATCAAAAATTTCGTGCCAAACAATTTGTTCAGGCTACTGTAATTTTGATACTAGCAAACCGATCAATGCAACCAATCCCCCACAAGCCATCAGCGCCAACAACACATTGCAACCAACCCCCGCCGCCAACCAGGCTAAAGAATTTCGGTCGTTCTGGTTGCTGACTGGCTCGATGGGCATCATCACTGTGATTTCTTGTGGGCCAGGTGCAGATTCAAGCGTATTGAGCAATACGAACAATTCGTCGATCCAGGTGTTCATATTATCGCTGGTAATTTCTTCAGTGCCCACGCGGCGGATAGTTAACTTTAGCCCATCGGGTAAAACTAATATCTGACGCAGTTGGTAAGCCCCACTCACGCGCATCAACTCGCGAATTGCTTTGCGTGCCAGATCATCCGCCAGAATATGATTCATCCAGTTGGCATCCAGCGCATATAAACTCAGATTGTGGAATAATGGATTATTGAATTCCAAATACTCATAATCCCCCAAGCTGGTCGATAATTTTCCGATCTCGCTCTTGAAAACAACCGCTGCCTGCGTGTTCAATGGCGCAGCGAGATTGATTTCCAGGTTTGGGCCGCGGCGGAAATAAATCTCGGCCTGCCGCCCGCGGATTTTGCCGTGATATTGGCGTCCGCTTTGCAAGAAGGCTGAGCCTTGCAGCCCCCACGGGGCAAAGACCTCATCGAGGTGCGCGGCGCGTTGACGAATGCTGCGCAAGCCCCAAATGACCACCCCGGCGATGCCTGCCAGCATTAGCCCGATCAAAATTACGATAAAAACAGTGAAATTGGTATCCCGGTCGCCGCCCCACAACGCTGCAATCAGCGCCGGAATGATGAACAGGCCAAATACCAGCGCCACGCTGAAAATTTGGAAAGCGATATTACGGGCGCACCCGCTGCCGTAAGTTTTGAGAAGTTGTTTTTCCATTATGGATATTGAAAATACGATGTCATCAACGCGCTGATATCCACATCACTGTGGCGCGCCAGGGTGGTGAAGAAATCTTGGCGGGTGACAATTTGATCGCGATAGGTTGCCACATAATCTTTCACGAAAGCAAAGAAAGCCTCGTCGCCGATCAAAAAACGCAAATCTTCCAAAAATTTTGCGCCCTGCAAATAAATCGCATCGCGGTAGGTGCGATAGCCGCCGTTATAGGCCAGATCGCTGTCGATCCATCCGGACGGGACATAATAATTCACCCGCGCGTACCACCACCAATCTTGTGAGTTGGGATACAGCTTTTCGTAAAAGAGTCGCTCGCTGTAGGTGCAAAAAGCCTCATCCAGCCAGGGCTCTAAAAACGGGTCGTTGCCGACCAGCCCGTAAAACCATTGATGTGCGGTTTCGTGCGCCGTAATCGTCACCAGATAGGTTTCGGCGGTACCATCGAAGGTGTTGAAAAATGCGTGGCTGATAAAGATCAGGCTCTGATATTCCATATCATGCAGAAAATCGGCTTCAACCAGCGTCATGCTGGAGTGGGGATATGCGCCATAAAGTTCAGTATACAATTCCAGCGCTTTGACCATCGTCTCGAAAGCGGCTTTCCCGCCGGTCTGGTGCTGAGGGAAAATATAAGCCTGCGCCAGCACATCGCCAACCTGTTCTTCGAGCAGCATATACGATGCGCTTACTGAAGCCACAAAATTACGTCCGTCTTCGAGATGGTAAATATGCACAGTTTCATTGCCCGTATCTGGTGCGCTGGCGGCGACCATTGTCACCGATGGCGCATTTACCACTTTCAGGGCTACATCAAAATTAGCCGTCGGATAAACCAGATGCTCGCCATAATACCAGGTGGGGTGTACGATCCAACCCTGCCCGGCTTTATACGCCGGAACGAAGGGATACCAATCGACCAGGTTGATCTGGCGCAGTGTATACCCAAAGGGGATCGGCCCGTAATCTTCGGACTGTACGATTTGGGGCAGGAAAAGTTCAAAATCCATCGTCAGGCGGCGCGTATCATTTGGGGCCAGCGGCTCAGCCAGTGGAATAATCAGGCTGATTTCGTCGAAATAATAACCCTCAATCGGCGTTCCATCATCCCAGGTCAGGCTGGTCAATTCAAAGGCGTTTTCATACCAGCGCGGTTGTACGACTAGTGTCAGGCTCGCGATGGGTTCGTCTGACAGATTGGGGATGGTGATAGTTTCGGAGGCCTTCACCCAGCGGGCGCTGAAATCCAACTCGGCGGAGATAGCGTACTGGATTTCGGGTGGGGGCGCGGGCGTAGGGCTGGGTTCTGGCGTGGAGGTGGGTTCTGGCGTTGGGGTCTGGGTTGGCTCGAGCGTAGGACTCGCCGCGAGCGCAGCGAGTGTAGGCGCTGCTGTTTCAGTAGGAACCACATCGGGCGCGGCCCCGCAGGCCGTCAGCATAAAATAGAGAATCATCAAGATGAGTGCGCGTTTCATGGGCAAAATCTTATCACGAAATTTCCAGCAGTGGGGCGCAC
>JACNJM010000228.1 GCA_014382605.1 Anaerolineae bacterium | reverse complement strand
CGCTTATGTCGTGAGGATAAAATATGTGCGTTATAGCTCAATAATTTTTTTTCGGATCGCGTATTTGATAAGCTCTCCCTTGCTGTGCAGATCAAGCTTGTCCATCAGGTTAGTACGATGGGCCTGAACAGTTTTTGCCGAAATGACCAGTATTTCGCTGATTTCTTTATTTGTGTACCCTTCGGCAATCAATTGAAGAACTTCGCGCTCGCGGGCAGTCAGGTTGTTATTATTTTCAACAGGTTGGATTTCACCCCAGCGCAAATAATCTTCAATCACCAGGCGGGTGATTGCTGGCGAGAGCACGGATTCGCCTTTTTTGACCGCGTGGATGGCGTCAATGAGTTCAGCGGCGCAGGCATCTTTGAGAATATAGCCTGCAGCCCCCGCGGCCAATGCCTGGCGGATATAGTTTTCATAGTCGTACATGGAGAGGATGATAATCTTGATCTGGGGGTGGGATTGCTTGATCTTGGTAGTAGCTTCGATGCCGTTGAGCAAGGGCATGGCTACATCCATGACGATAATGTCGGGGAGGAGTTTTTCGGTAATCTCTACGGCGGTGCGTCCATCACTGGCTTCGCCGACCACCTTCAGGCCAGGTTCGCGTTCCAGAAAGGAGCGCAATCCATCACGTAGAATTGTGTGGTCATCCACCAATAGGATGCGAATATCAGCCATATCGCGATTTTATCATAATCACAAACCGGGTTCCTGAATTATGGGCGTCGAAGGAACCCGGTTTTGTATTTTGCAGATGAATTCTGTCGAAGGTTGGACTCTAAAAATTATATTGGCTGTAGTAACAGCTGTAATTCTTCGAGTACCATGGCGACAACTTTGGGGATAGCGTCGGCGACTGCGGGGGTGGGCTCCTCGCTAAAATCCAGAATATTTGTTACGCCCACCGCGTAAATCGAAAATTCGGTGGGGAGGTGAAGCCCAATTTCGATACCGGCTTCGAGCGCTGTTACCAGAGATGTATCATGCGCCGAGGCACTATGCTGAGTGGGGCTGATATGCCGCAGGTCAGCTAAAGTCATCTGATGGATCGTACCCGGCTCGTGCCCGTTATTGGTAAGCAGCGCATCGATCAGGATTACACGATCATAACCGACCAACAACTCCATCAACCGCAAGCCGCCAACGCTGGCTTCGGTGATGGTTAGGTTTGTTGGAATGTTGGCACCCAGCGCTTTTTCAACGTCGTAAGCAACTTTAACGCCAACCCCATCGTCCGTCAGGATGGGATTACCCAGACCGATAACAATAATTTTTTCCATTGTTAGTTGGATAGTTTTGTAGTTCATAGTTGGATAGTTGTAGGGTCTACCTTCCAACTATCCAACTATATAACTACCATAAACTACTGAACTAGTCTGTGTACTGGCTGCCTCTGCTCAGTTCAGTGCCCTCGGCGTCACGGATGACGACTTCGAGAGGCATCTGACCTGGCAGGGAGTGGGTTGCACAGGACATGCAAGGGTCGTAGTTGCGGAAAGCCATCTCAACAGTGTTGAGCAAACCTTCAGTAACTTCAGTGCCTTTGGTGATCAGGCCCTGGGCTGCCTTCTTGATCGACATAGCGATGGGGGCATTGTTGTTGGTGGTGCCGACGACCAGGTTGACTTTGGTCAGGATTCCGTTCTCATCCGTTTTATAGTGGTGGGTGAGGGTACCGCGCGGGGCCTCAACACAACCCACACCTTCGGTGGGCGTCTCAGTGATTTTGGCGCGCACATTGGGGTCGGTGATCTCGGGGTCGGTGGCTAGCTCGAGCATCCGCTCGGCTGCGTAGAGCATTTCGATCAGGCGTGCCCAGTGGGTCGCCAGGCGATGATGAACGGGTTGGTATCTCCCGTCTACCTTCTCGGCACCCAAGGTCTCATACATGCGTTCGTAGTGCTCTTGGGCTTTGGGGGTGGCTAAACCATCAGCAGCATTCAGGCGAGAGAGTGGAGTACAGGTGTACACACCACTATCCATCCCATCGGTGAAGCCATTCCAGCCCACATTTTTCAGGTAGGGGAACTTGAGGTAAGACCAGGGTTCCACGCGTTCCGCGATGTGATCGGCATAATCTTTTGCATCGTACTTGGCAAATTCATTGCCTTCAGGGTCAACGACTCGAATCTTGCCATCGTAGAAGTTGGTGTGGTTATTCTCATCGACCATGCCCATCGAGTAAGTCTGATGGGTGAAGGTATCCGAGACAATCAAATCAACGTAAGCTTTGTTGGCCAGCACGACGTCATCGAAGAGCTTCAGGCTGAACTCGCCAAAGGCGATATTATCGCGAGCGATCTGTTCAATATCTTTGCGAACTTCTTCAGTGACAGCTACGCTCCAGCCGCCGGGCAAACCGGCGACGGGGTGAATGCCGCGACCGCCTAACCACTGGATAACTTCGTGGTTGCGCTTGCGGTGCTGAATCACCTGTTTGCCGATATCGACGCCCACGGCGTGGATTACTCCCAGGATATTACGCTTGGCTGGATCGGAATCCGGGCCGAGGACAAAATCGGGGCCACCGAGGGCGTAGAAGTGGACGGCGTGGTCGGTGCAGTAGAAAGCCTCGTAGAACATCTCGCGAATTTTCTTGGTCACCGAGGGAGGTTCCACATGGAAGAGGGCATCCAGGGCTTTAGTGCCCGCCATATGATGGGCTTCAGGGCATACGCCGCAGATGCGATTGGTGATGCGGGGCATCTCTTCTGCGGGGCGTCCAACAGAGAACTGCTCGAAGCCGCGCAACTCAGGGATCTGGAGATAGGCATTGGCGACATTGCCTTCCTCATCGAGGAAGATTTCAATTTTGCCGTGGCCTTCCAGGCGGGTGATGGGATCAATTGTAATTCTTTTCATTGTCTTATCCTTTCCCATTACCATTAACTTTGGCTCGTCTAAGTAGGGAGTGGGCCATGCTGAAGCGATAGAATGTGCCGGCAGGATCGACGATGGTATCGACGACTGCCCCGATTTTCTCTTCCAGTTCCGCGTCTTCCATGCCGGGTTCACCGGCACCGATTACGGACGCAATTGCTGAGAGCATTTTAGCTCCCTGATCCTCTACGCCTGGCATTGGCCCGTAGCAGCCGCGACAGCCCATATTAACCTGTGGACAAAGCGCGCCACAGCCGCCGCGGGTTGCCAGACCCATGCAGACCAGGCCTTGATCGAGTAAGCAAACTTCAGGATCGGGGGTGATTTCGTAGGGGCGATAGAAGCGTTCGATGGCTTTTTCGCTCTTCACGCGATCGCATTCTTCGCAGACGGCCGTGTTCGTAACCCCAACAATGGACCCCTTGGGGGGTAACGGCGCGCCCTCTAAAAGTCCGGCCACCACAACCTGGAGAACAGCCCAGATTTGCGGCGGTTCAGGCGGACATCCGGGAAGGTAGTAGTCTACATCCACAACCTGATCCAGCGATTGTACCGTGTGGTAGAACTCAGGCAGAGTCAAGGTCCCTTCAGCCACATCCACAGATGTCAGAGGAACAACCTGGTTTGGGTTATCCAGCGAATGGTTTTCGCCATAAACTGTGTTGAAGGTGGCAGCTTTGGATGTCAGGTTTGAGAGTGCGGGGATACAGCCTTCATAGGCGCAGGAGCCATAGGCCACTAAGACCTTGGATTTCTGGCGCAGCAAGTGGGCCATGTGCTCACTCTCGGAATTGCGGATGGCGCCATTCCACAGACACACATCAATGTAGCCATCGGGATAGTTCTCGACATGGTGGACTTTGAAATCGGCAATGCAGGGGAAGAAGGCGATATCAAAGATCGAATCCACTGTCAGGATGTGTTCGTGGATGTTCAAAACGGAGATTTCACAACCACCGCAGGAGGCGGCCCAGTACATTGCTAGTTTCGGTTTTTCAGACATATTAAACCTCCTCAGGGACTGGAACGGCTACGTGGTGGCCATTGCCACTCAATACGGATTCGTTCCAGTTAAGTGGGCCAAGAGCGCGAATTTGTTCGGTCATCTTGTCTACTCTTTCGGCCAGGAAGATGCCTTCTGAGGCGGATGCCCACAAGAGTTGTACGCGGTCTTCCTCAATGCCCAGTTGACGTAGCATGGCTTTCAGCAAGATGAATCGGCGCAGGGCTTTGATATTGCCGGATACATAGTGGCACTCTCCAGGATGGCAGCCAGCGATGAGAACGCCGTCGGCGCCATCGCGCAGCGCCTTGAGCACGAATTGCGGGTCTACGCGTCCGCTGCACATAACCCGGATGGGCCGCATATTGGGGGCGTAGTGAATTCGAGCTGTACCTGCCAGGTCGGCCGCGCGGTAGGAGCACCAATTGCACAGAAATCCAACGATTACGGGTTCAAATTGTTCACTCATAGTTTTTTTCTCCTGTGTTCAGTTATCAATGGTCAGTTTTCAGTATCCAGATGTTTAGGCTCTGATCACTGTTTGCTGATAACTGTCTACGCGGATACCAGCTCCTTTTCAGGGCGCACGTCCCATAAAATGCCCTCGATTTGGGAGAATAGTTGGTCGTTGGTGAAGTGAGCGCCGCTGATGATGCCACTGGGGCAAGCGGCCACACAGGTGCCGCAACCCTGGCAGAGTGCGGTGATCACCTCGGAAACCTTTCGATCGGCGTGGAAGACGATGGCATTGTAAGGGCACATATTGTTGCAGATGCGGCAACCAGAGCAGTCTTCCTGGTTGATGGAGGCACGTACGGGTTCCATCATCACTGTGCCGAGGTTGATCAGCCCGGCCACGCGGGCGGCTGCGGCCGCACCTTGTGCTACACTGTCGGGGACATCTTTCGGGCCTTGACAAGCGCCCGCAATCAAGATGCCATCGGTCATCGTGGCTACCGGGTCCAGCTTGGGGTGGCGTTCGGTGAAGAAGCCATCGAAGTCGCAACCCATCTTGAAGAGTTGGGAAATTTCCTTCGAGTCGGGTTGGGCTTCCATTGCGGGGCTGAGGATAACCATATCCACAGGCACGCGTCGCTGGCGGCCAATGAGTGTATCTTCAACCTGGACGATGAGTTTGCCCTTTTCTTCGGGTTTGCGGGCGGCGTTGGTGACTTCGGCCACTTTGCCGCGGATGAAGTGGGTACCCTCTTCAAGCAGCCGGTTATAGAACTCTTCATAGCCTTTGCCCGGTGTGCGCATGTCGATATAACAGTTATAGACTTCGGCATCGGGGATGCGTTCGTGAACCAGATGGGCGAATTTCAGCGAGTACATGCAGCAAATCTTGGAGCAGTACTTGTGATAGTTCTCGTCACGCGAGCCAACGCAGTGGATGATCGCCACGCTCTTCGGCGCGGTCTTTTTATCGCGCAAGACGATTTTGCCATCGGTAGGCCCGGAAGCGTTGACCATGCGCTCGAATTCGATACCCGTGAATACGTTCGGCAGACGGCCATAGCCGTATTGCGGAATTTTGGTCGAATCGAAAAGCTGGAAACCTGTCGCAAGGATGATATTGCCCACGTCAACGGTGAGAATTTCATCTTGTTGGTCGAATTCAATTGAATTCGGTTCAGTTGGGCAGAATTTCTCGCAGGCTTTGCATTTGCCTTTTTGGAAGTAAACACAATTCTCTTTGTCGATGACGGGATATTTGGGAACAGCTTGTGGGAAGGGGCGGTAGATAACTTTGCGATCTCCCATACCCGCTTCGAAAATATCGTCAACGACATTGAAGGGACACTTCTCAATGCAAATACCGCAGCCGGTGCAGTGTTCTTCATTAACATAGCGAGCTTTTTTGCGAATAGATACAGTGAAATTGCCGATAAACCCATCTACCTTTTCAACTTCGCTCCAGGTGAGCAGCGTGATGTTGGGATGCTGTCCGGCATCGACCATTTTGGGGGTCAGGATGCAGGCTGAGCAGTCCAGGGTGGGGAAGGTTTTATCGAGTTGGGCCATGTGCCCGCCGATGGAGGGTTCTCTTTCAACCAAATATACATGGCGACCACCATCGGCAAGTTCCAGGGCGGCTGTGATGCCGGCAATGCCGCCGCCGACGACCAGCGTATTGGGGTTGATTTCTACGGGCAGTTGCTCCAGCGCTTCGTGATGAACGACACGTTCGATCGCCGCATTGGTGAGCGCTTTGGCTTTTTGCGTCGCGGCGGTTTCGTCATCTGTAGTCCAGGAGTCGTGCTCGCGGATATTGGCCATCTCGAACATGAAGGGATTTAATCCGCCTCGTTCGCAGGCTGTGCGGAAAGTCTTTTCGTGCATGTGTGGTGAGCAGGAGGACACCACGATGCGGGTCAGGCCTTTTTCTTTGATATCTTCCTCGATCAAGTCCTGCCCCAGGCTTGAGCACATAAACTTGTACTCGCGGGAAACTTCCACATTGGGTTGGTTCCCTGCCCATTCGGCAACATCCTCCACATCTACCACTTTGGCGATATTTGTGCCGCAATGACAGATGTATACTCCAATTTTTTCTTCACTCATAGGTCTCTCTCCTAATAGATTCTGCATGGTGAATTAATTCAAGACCTTTTTGTATGCTGCTTTTTTAAGATAGGTCAACTGACTTGCTTGCTAAGATATTTTTTGAAAAAAGGCGCTGCTGACACAAGTTCGCTGCCGATGCCGATTTTCTTGGGCGGAAGGCCCATGGCCAGGCCGAGCAGTTGGGTAAAGTAGAGTACCGGCAATTTAAAATTTGTGCCGAACTCATCGTTGACCTGTAGCTGATAGCATTCCAGATTGACCTGGCATAATGGACATGCGGTTGCAATCACATCGGTGCCGCAATCGACCGCGCTTTGTAAAAGCGTGCGCACCATATCGAGCGCGGCGTGGCGGCTGGTCATAATTAGTGAACCGCCGCAACAGCGCAGCCTTTCAGGGAAGTCAACCGCTTCGGCGCCCATCGCGGAAACCAATGCCTCAAAGAATTGAGGGTTTTCAGAATCCATACCATTATGCTTCGGGCGGACAATTTGGCACCCGTAGTAGGGGGCCACGCGCAACCCTTCAAGAGGGTTAGTGACTTTCGCAGCTACTTCTTCAACACCGATTTCGTTTGCGTAGACTTCAATGACATGGTGGACATTGATTTTGCCCCGGAATTGAAGATCATCTTCTTCGAGGGCATAATTGATATGTTCCGCCAGATCGGCATCTTCTTTGATGTACTTGTTGGTGAAGTATGCGTTTTTGTAGCAGGCACTGCACGGCGCCACCAAATCGAGGCCTTCTTTTTCAGCCATGGCCAGGTTTCGGGCTACCAGCGTGTAGGCCAGCAGTTGGTCAACATGGAAGTAGGTGGTCGCGCCACAGCAATTCCAGTCTTCTAATTCCTGAAGTTCTACCCCAAGCATACGGCTGGTCTCAACTGAAGAGTTGTTGTAGCTTAATGCCAACTTTTCGAGAGAACAACCGGGGAAGTAGGCAAACTTCTTCATTTTGCACCTCCCATCGGGATGATCCTGCGTATCATGTTTTTGAAATTATCCAGACGTTTAATTTTCGTCGGAAGCACAGGCATCCTGCCTTTGAGCATCATCTGTGTTGCCATATGGGCTTCCTGCAGCACTTCTTTGATCCCCATGCTGAACATGTAGGTTGGGGCCAAGAGAGGCTCATAGGAGCGCCCGCTGCGGACGATGGTTTTAACAAAGGTTTCTGAGAATGTTGGACCAACCAGATCATCGCGGTAGGTCTTGTGCCAGATCGAATAACGCTTTACGGCGTACATGACATCGGCAATATCAATTTGGGCCGGGCATCGCACGGTGCATTGATAACAAGAAGCGCAGAACCAGTAGGTGTTGCAATCCAGCACATCTTCTTTGAGGTCCGCATTGATCATCCCAATCAGCCGCCGAGGCGTTTGATCCATGAAATCCACTACCGGGCAGGAGCCAGAGCAAGTTCCACATTGGATGCAAGTCTTCAGCGGTTTGCCATGTGAAGCATACAGGAGGTTGGATATCTCTTGGCTGAATGTGGGTTTGGTTGCCATAAGCTTATTCCTGTTCTCCACTTGCTTTTTTTGCTGCTGCCTCTTTGAGCAGAGCATCAACTTTCTCTAAAAGCAATTTCGGGTCCACAGGTTTTTCGAGCAATTCATCTGTGGGGAGGATGCGCGGATGCACGGGCTGGCCTGGGAAAAGGAAAGCCATTTGCTCGCGGATTCCGGTGATAATCAAAACCGGCAGATTCCGCAAGACAGGGTCCTTGTTGAGCTTGCGTGCCACCATAACACCCTCCGCGCCTCTGCCCATCATGATATCGAGCAAAATCAGGTCGTAGGGTTGTGCAGCCAGCGCCGCGAAGCCATCCTTGGGGTTGTAGACCGCGTCAACATGATAATCTGCTTTTTCGAGAATCGCTTTGATCCCATCCACATAATCGGGATCATCGTCTATGATTAATAACCTCGTCTGGGCCATAAGAACCTCCTTAGTTCTGGATCCAATGGTTATTAAATTCCTGAGTAAATCTCTAACCGAGTGCGGGCAACCGGATTATAAATGTACTACCTTCGCCCAGTTTGCTTTCGACAGTGATTTTTCCGTTGTGAGCTTCAATAATACGCCGGGTTATTGCTAACCCGACACCACTCCTCCTTTCACCATCTGTTTTCGATTTGCCAACATAAAAATCTTCGAATAAATTGGGTATATCCTCTTCGGCGATACCTACGCCGTTATCACTTACCGAGATGAGAACTTCGTCGTCATGTTCTTCAACGGTGACAGAAACATGCCCGCCGATGTGCGTGTATTTGACGGCATTGCCGGCAATATTGGCAACTGCTTCAACCAGGGTGCCCTCGTCGCCACTCACCAAACTGTGCGACTTAGCGACATTAACATGGACATCAATATCTTTGCGGACGGCATGATTCTGAATATTCTCCATCGCCTTATCAATCACGGCGGGGATGGCTACGGGTTCAAAATTCTCACGAATGTTATTTATATCTACCGAAATGGCCCGCAGCCATGTGTTCACCAATTTGACGAGATCAGCGATGCGCGTTTGCAGGCGTTCAAGTTTTTCGATTTGTACAGCGCTGAGCACCTCTTTCAGGTCATCGGCCAGGACAAACAGGTTGGTTTGTACGGCCCCGAGGGGAGATTTTAGCTCGTGGGAGACTATCGCCGCAAAATGCTCGCGCAGCGTTTCTTTTTCTCGGCGCAGGGCAATCGTTTCGATCATTAGTTTTCTTCGGTCTAGGCCTCTGCGCACAATCAGCCGTAGTTCATCGGGCTTGAAGGGCTTGGGGAGAAAATCGAATGTGCCTTTTTTCATCGATTCGACGGCGGCATCAATGGTTGCAAAGCCAGTGATGACAATTGTCACAATTGTGGCATCAAATTCGTGGATTTTGTCGAGCACCTCATAGCCCGATAAACCGGGCATTTTTAGATCAACCAAAACCAGATCGGGGTGAAATTCATCCAATAAAGCGAGTCCAGCGATACCATTTCCGGCGGTGGCAATTTCATAATTGCCTTTTGCTAAAATATGGGTGCAAGAATCGCGGACAATTTCCTCGTCGTCAATGATGAGTATTTTGGCTTTCTCATCCATGTTGTGAACTCTCTTTGTTATTCCCGTTGGCCTTGAGGGGCAACCCAATGATAAATGTCGCCCCGCGACCAATTTCGCTCTCTACAGAGATTGATCCTTTGTGGCCTTTAATAATGCCATAGCTGATTGCCAAGCCCAAACCTGTGCCGTGCCCGATGTCTTTGGTTGTGAAAAAAGGGTCAAAGATTTTTTTCTGATTCATTTCGCTGATCCCTGGGCCGGTGTCGGAGAAAGCAATTTCGACAAAATCGCTTTCGGGTTTGTAGCGTGTGCTAATGGTCAGGTGTCCGCTCCCTTCCATGGCTTCGGCGGCGTTGACAATCATATTGATGAAAACCCGTTCAATCTGAGCATGATCGATGATTGCCATCGGAAGGTCTTCTTGAAAATACTTAATCACCAGAATATTGTGAAATAATGCTTGATGCTCAACCAGGGAAGCGCATTCGTGTAAGACTTCGTTAATACTGCAGAGCGCTTTTTCTGGCTTGCGTTGGCGAGAAAAATCCAACAGGCCGCGAATAATATCTCGGCAGCGGTTCGCCTGCCCAACTATTTTCTCAAGAGAAAAACGCGTTGTGGCATCATCGCAAGCGCCATCTTCCAGCAATAAATGGGAAAATGTAATGATGCCTTGCAGTGGGTTATTGAGTTCGTGGGCAATATTTGCCGAGAGCTGCCCAACCAGGGCAAGGCGTTCCGATTCCATGATGCGTTGGGTGGCGAATTCTTTAAGTTGGTCATCTCGTTTTTGCAGCGACTGCGCCATGCGGTTGAACGAAATCGCCAGGTATTGCAACTCGTCGTTTGTGCGCACGGTAACGCGCGTATCCAACTGCCCAGCGGCAATCTCTTTGGAGGCCGAAACCAGCTTCCGAATGGGATTGTGGATACCCCTGGCGAGAAAATAGGAAGCTACCAATGAAATTAACGCCCCGGCAATCGTGATTGCTAAAAATGTGATGATGGTGCGCTGCTGAATATCGAGATATTTTTGCTCCAGCACACCCACATATAAAATCCCGATCACGCGCCCATAGACATCATGGATCGGTTCGTAAGCGGTGATATACCAATTGTTGACCACGTAAGCCCGGTCGATCCACGGTTCGCCCTGCACGATGACACGGTTGTAAACATCTTCGGATACACGTGTGCCGATGGCCCGCTCACCGTTTTTATTTTTCACATTCGTGGAGATGCGTACATCATCCATGAAGATGGTCGCCGTGCCAATATCCTGGCCCTTATAGATTACGTCTTCATAGACGGTTTGTTTGATCTTGTCCACAATTTCGTAGTCTTTAGAGAGCAGGACACCGCCATAGACTACGCCAATGAGATTGTCTTCATAATCGAAGATGGGCGCGGCGGCTTTCAGCATCATGCCATCGGTGATCTCGGTTTCTTCACGCTCGCGCGCCAGGTGTGTATCAATGAGTTCGATATAAGCTTGTTTAGCTAACTCTGGAATATCGCGTTGTAATATCTCGCCACTGACGATGATTGTGGCCGCAGAAGGTTCTTTGCTGTACAGCGTTCGATTGATAATCGTGTCACTGCCCTGATTGTCGCCAGTGAGATCAGGGTTGCAGGTGCGGATGAGCACATAACCATATTTATCGGTGATAGCCAACACATCGAGATTTTCGGCTTTTTTGATGCGGTCGAGTTCATCGAACGCGGCATCTAAATTTCCATTGATGAGTGCATCCCGCAAGAAAAAGCGATTTGCTGTGGATTGCACGGTAGTATCGATCTGGTTAAGTTTGTTGTTGTAGATTTCTCTGGCCGAGTTGAGATCGTTGCGCACTTTTTCTTGGGCTTCGTCCAGAATCAGGCTGCTGATAAGCCGCTCGCCTACCACCATAAAAACAGAACTGATGAACACAATCACGAGCAAATAACTCAACATGAGCTTTACTCCAATTTGCACCCGCACACTGCGCAGCCGGAAGAAAAATCCGGTTGGCGGGTGGTGATCGGTGGTGATGGCTTCAGGCGAGTTCGTCATTATTCTGTCGGGTAAGCTGGTTGGTCAGGTGAATTTGACCAACCAACTTATTCACATTGCCTCGAAAACAAGCTCGATCAAATCTTTTACAACGATATATGCTTCGTTGCCGGTTGTTTTAACGGCATCAGCGTACATGGTGACATCTTTGGGGCAGGCGACGATGAAGTCGGTTACAGCATTAAGTTCAACCGCCTCGCGGATACGGGCTTCGCTGGGACGTTCGCTCATCTCGCCCTCAGCCATCCAGATGCGCCCGCCGCCTGCGCCGCAACAGAAAGCCTGATCGCGGCAACGGGGCATTTCAACGATCTCGCATCCTGTAGCTTCGATCACGCGCCGCGGCGCGTCGTAGATGCCGTTGTAGCGCCCCAGGTAACAGGGATCGTGGTAGGTAACTTTGTAGCCCAGATTTTTTGTGAACCTGAGTTCACCTGATGCAATTAGTTGGTCAAGCAATTCGGTATAGTGCAGCACGGGCTTTTTTCCGTTGCCGTTGGCGGGATATTCATTCTTGAGGGCGTTATAGCTGTGCGGATCCGTTGTGACAATGGTCTGATACTCGCTGCGTTCCAGAGCTTTCAGATTCTTTTCAACCAGCATCTCGAACAGCCCTTCTTCGCCCGCGCGACGCACATCGTTGCCGGAGTGATTCTCGCCTTTGTAGAGAATGCCAAAATCCAGGCCGACTTTTTGGAATACGACGGCGGTTTTCTTGGTAATTTCGGTCAGAGTGGGGCTGTAGGCAGCGTAATCGCCCACGAACCACAGATATTCGACCGGCTCCTTGCCCGCGTCTTTGATTTTGGGTTCAATTCCCTTTGACCAGCGCGCTCGCATACGCTCGGATTGCCCAAACGAATTGCCGTAGCGCCCCAAGTTGGTGAGCGCATCTTGTAATTCGGCATCCACATCGCCTTCGATGACCAGATGACGGCGCATATCAACAATTGTGTCCAAGTGCTCGATTAGCACCGGGCACTCGTGGATGCAGGCTCCGCAGGTGGTGCAGGCCCACAACGCTTCGGGCAGGATGGCTTCGCCGACTAGCTGGGAGCCGTTCGAGTGTAGTGCATCTCGAATGGAGAGGATCAACTTCTTCGGGCTGAGCGGCGTCCCCGCGGCAAACGCCGGGCAAGCCTCCTGGCAGCGTCCGCATTCGGTGCAGGCATCCCCATCGAGTAACTGTTTCCAACTTAAATCACTCAATTGGCTGACATAAATCGGCTCGCCTGTTGGAGTTTCTTTGGCTGGCGACAATGCGCCGAAGGACGTATCCAGCTTGGAGAAGAAGGCGTTCAGCGGCCCGGTGAGGGCGTGCATGAGCGTGCTGACGGGCAGTGTGATGAGCGTGATCGCTACGATGAGTAAGTGGAAAACCCACACGCCAAGATGCCAGCCGGTAAGTGTTGCCTCGGATGCGCCGGTGACGATCCAAAGTTGGGCCAGCGCCCAGCCTGCGGGCGATGACCATGCCCAGGCGGGTTGTTCTACCGCCAGCCGCAGCGATTCGGTGAACAGGCCGCCGAGCACGATCAGCGTAATCAGCGTCAGCGATCCGGTGAAGCCCGCCTCCAGCGTCAGACGGCGTGGTTTTTGCACATAGCGTCGGTAGATAGCCATCCCTGCGCCGACCAGGAACACGATGGTGAAGGCATCGAGGATGAATTTATAAACGATCAGGGTGTTGCCAAAGAGAAACTCGAAAAAATGGTCATGGATGGTAGCCAGTGCCGTGCCCAGGAAGAAGACAAAATAACTCCAGGCGATGGCAACGTGCATTATGCCAGGATAGCGTTGGCGCAGAACTTTGGTTTGAACGATAGCATATTGAATCAGCCGCCCCAGCCGCAGGTGGAGTTTATCCCAGCGCGCTTCAGGCTGCCCGATCTTCCACCACAGGCTGGCCTGGCGATAAAAGCGGAACAGCATAACAAAGGCCGCCAGGAACATAATCGTGTACACATACAGTTCCGGCGCGCCCCAGTTATGCGGTATGCCCCAATAATTCACTCGTTCAGGCATGGCGTTCTCCTAAATTGACTTCCGATGTTCTTGAGATTTCGGAAGTCTCGTATTTACGCGCCCTCCAGCGCTTCCAGCAGCGGATCAATCAAATCGAAAAGATCAATCTCCGCGCCGTATGTGGCAATATCGAAAATCGGCGCATCGGGGTCCATATTGATGGCGATAATCATCTCGGCGTCAGCCATGCCCTCCACATGCTCAGGCGCGCCGCTGATGCCCAGCGCCAGATACAGCTTGGGTTTCACGCTCTTGCCCGATTTGCCGACCATGCGCGCTGTTGGTAGCCAGCCCTGATCGACCACCGGGCGTGAGGCGCAAACTACGCCGCCCAACAATTCGGCCAGTTCCTCGGCCAGTTCAAGATTATCTTCGGTTTGGATGCCGCGCCCCACGGCAATGAGCACATTTTCGGCGGAAATATCCACATCGGCGACTTCTGGCTCGATGTATTGCTTCAACGAAACGCGGGGAGCCGCAATACTGACCTCGAAGGTGGTCACTGCCGGTGAAGTTTGGGCTTGTCCCTGGGCGGGTTTATACCCTCCGGGAATCACGGTAACGAGCGTGGTGACTTCATCTGAGAGCGCGCTTTCGGCCATAATCTTGCCGCCGCAAATCTGGCTGATAAGATTGCCATCCGCAATCTGAACGCAAGAACTCACCAGTGGCAGCCCCAGGCGGGCTGATAGCACCCCGGCCACATCCGAGCCGATGGATGTGCTGCCGAAGAAGGCTGCCCGTGGCGCTTCTTTGGAGAGCAGCCCCGCTAGCGCCTGTGTGTACGCATCAGATGTAAATTCGGCCAGGGAGGAGTGATCGCCATAGAGAACGTGGTTTGCGGCTAAGTTGCTGGCGAGTGCCTGAGCGTTGTGCCCCAGCAACACAGCAACTACTTCGCCGCCAGTCGCCTGGGCCAGATCACGCGCTGCGGCCAGCATGATATAAGAAATATCGGCAACTTGCCCGCGTAGATGCTCAACTACAACAAAAATATCTTGATTCATCTGCATCCTCCTTTCACACCAATCCGGCTTCTTTGAAGATTTCAACCAGTCTGGCGGCGACTTCTTCTTCATCGCCTTCCAGCATCTCGGCGCGTTCAGCGGCTTCGGGTACATACATGCGTTGCACCATTGCCCCGCCGCTTGCATCCAGATCGCCAACTTCTTGCTCGTCGATCGTGGCGGTCTTCATCATCTGGCGCACTTTGCTGATCGCCACATAGCGCGGCGGTTCCTCACCAGCCTGGATACCCAGCACAGCAGGCAAAGTGACTTCCATTTCAGCGATCAAGCCCCCCGGGTATTCCTTGCGCGCGACTACGGTTTCCCCCGAAACAGAAACACCCGAGATATAGCCGACATACGACATCCCCAAGTATTCGGCTACTAAGGGGCCAACCGATCCATCCAGGTCGTCGTTGGCTTGCACGCCCGTGAGTACCAGGTCTGGCTTGAGTTCTTTTGCTGCGCCAGCGAAGGCGCGCGCCAGCGCATGATTGTTTATGCCATCTTCAAAATCACCTTTTAGCATAATTAGGCGATCTGCACCTTTGGCCGCGATGGTGTAGAGCATCTCATTCGCCCCTTCGGCTTCCGGTGCAATCACAGTAACTTCGCCCCCTGATCGCTCTTTCAATATAATGGCCTGCTCAGTGGCATGGTTATCGAATTCGTTGATGATCAGGCGCAGCCATTCCATATCAAGTGCGGTGCCACTTTCGGCAATCTCAAGTTCTTCAACGAGATCCGGCACGAGTTTGGCCAAAACCACGATATTGGTCATCTTTCACCTCCTGATTTGCTTACAACGCGTCGGCTAAGAGTTCAATAATATCCTTGACAATGAGCTTGTCGGCTCCGGCTACGGTTTTGGCGGCGTCTTCAAAGCGAGGCGGTTCGTAGGGGCAGGCAACAGCCAGCACGTCTGCTTGAGTATCGGCTGCTTCTTTGACGCGCCAATCGGAGAGACGTGCGCCGGACTTTTCCCATTGGAAGCCATCCAGCCACATTCCGCCGCCGCCGCCGCCGCAGCACAAACTGGTGGTGCGATTATGCTCCATTTCAACCAGTTCTATGCCGGGAATCGCCTCTAAAAGCTCTCGCGGCGCATCGTAAACGCTATTGGCGCGGCCCAAATAGCAGGGATCGTGGTACGTGACGCGCATTTCCCCATTTCCCTTTAGCAACGCCTTGATGCCATCAAGATGTTCGACAAGAAATTCGGTGTAGTGTCGCACCGGGTATTTGATGCCCAGCGCAGGGTATTCGTTCTTGAGTGCGTTATAGGCATGTGGATCAGTCGTGATGATTTCGCCAAATTCGTACTTGCTGAAAGCTTTGCCGTTCTTTTCGGCGAGCACTTCAAACAGACCGCGTTCTCCTGCCAGACGCTGCGAATCGCCATCGCTGCTTTCCTCGGGGCCAAGAATGCCGAAATCGATTCCCAGGGCATTCAGCAGCTTGAAGAAAGCGCGGGTGGTTTGCTGCACGCGCGGGTGGTAGGATGGATAGTCGCCCACGAACCAGAGTACGTCCACCGGGCGTTTGAGCTTGCGCATAATGGGTACTTCAGGCTCCAGTCCGTTGGCCCATTCTGCACGCTTGCGTGGGGACTCGCCCAAGGGGTTCCCGTAGCGCTGTGAGAATTCCAGCGCGCTTTGCAGTTCTGTGGGGATATTGCCCGCCAGAAGCATTTCTTCTTTGGCGCGGGTCATCAGCCCGGGGGTCAGTGGAATGTTCTTCGGGCACACCTCCACACAGGCGTAGCACGATACACACATCCAGACAGAATCGCTCTCGACGACTTCATCAAAAATGCCTGCGCGCAACCAGGAGATCATCCTTCCGGGCGGGAAATCCATCACGTATCCCAGGGGACATACTCCGCTACAGTTGGCGCATTGCAAACAGGTTTTGATATTTTCGCCGTCAGCAACATCAAAAAGGCTTTGATAAAATTCTTGGGTAAAAGGTGAAAAATGAGAAATGGTATTCGCTGCCATCAGGTACCTCCTACTTTTTGGCGGCAATGGAGGCTGAGACTCTGATAATTACGAAAAGAGCAATGAGAGCCCCGAGAGAAAAATACTCTTTCAGGCCGAATCTCCCCTGGGTTCCATCGGCCTGTTATGCGCATATAGATTGTAAAATAGATGGTATTCGCGCTGCACTTACTATATAAAAAGGTAATGGCTCTCAATAGTGGAAAACATCATAGGCCGAGCCGCCTTTTGTCATTCAAAAACATCTAAATAATTTGGATGGATTATGTGTGATTAACTTTTTTGCAAGGTGAGATGAATATTTGCTAAGAAGGCGCCTGGCGCAAAAAGATGGTTGTTGCTTCGCGGTACAATTGGCGGATGGACTAATGCAAATTTCTGGACCCTGCAAAAAATGAGCGTATCAGCTTATGAGGGCAAATGAGGAGTGTATGAACGCAATCGATAAATTACATGCTTTTGGGCAATCGCTTTGGTACGATAATATTGAACGGCATTTGTTGGTAAATGGTGAAATGGCGGCGATGGTAGCGCGCGGCGAGATTCGCGGAGTAACATCAAACCCAAGCATATTTAGCAATGCAATTGTCAATTCGCATAATTATGACTATGACTTAGTTACGCTGGCTGAAGATGATTATTCGAGTGAGCAAATCTATGAGAGTCTTGCGATAGCCGATATTCAAGGCGCGTGTGATGTTTTTCTGCCGCTTTATGAGCAAAGCAATGGTGGAGATGGCTATGTTAGCCTGGAGGTAAGCCCATATCTGGCGCGCGATACTGAGAAAACCTGCCTGGACGCGGCGCGTCTCTGGAAGCGTGTTGGTCGCCCTAACCTGATGATAAAGATTCCCGCTACGGTGGAAGGCTTGCCTGCGATTACGCGCACAATTGCTGCGGGAATAAATGTCAACGTGACCTTGATCTTTTCGATCCGCCGGTACGAGGCCGTTATGGAGGCTTATTTAACGGGTTTGGAACAGCGCTTGGCATCCGGGGAATCGATTGATGGGATTGCCTCTGTGGCCTCATTCTTTGTCTCGCGCATCGATTCGAATATCGACGCGCGCTTGCAGGCCATTGTAGACGCAGGCGGAGATTTGGCGCCGCGCGCGGCAGCCTTGCTAGGGAAAATTGCCATTGCCAATGCACGGCTAGCCTTCGTACGCCACAAAGAGGTTTTTGCAGGCGAACGGTGGGAGAAGATTGTCGAGATGGGAGGTCAGATCCAGCGCGCATTGTGGGCTTCAACGAGTACCAAGAATCCTGCTTATAAAGACACGCTTTATTTGGACGAATTGATTGGAGCCAATACAGTCAATACGGTTCCTCCGGCGACCCTGGTAGCTTTTGGCGATCATGGCGTGGCAGCGTTGACTCTGGATAAAAATGTTGCTGAGGCACAAACAGCGATGGATGAACTGGCCGTGCTAGGGATTTCGATAGATGCTGTGACGCAGGAACTTGAAGTTGATGGCGTGGAAAAATTTGCTGAAGCCTTCACTGTACTGCTAAACGCAGTCGAACAACGTATGCGACGCGTATAGTTGCCTATTTTTTCTGCCACGCATTTAAATGGAGCCACAGATGAATGTCGATTCACGCGGATGAAAAAAAACGAATCAGCGTTTATTTGTGTTCATCTGTGGTTCTTTTGGCCTGGAAAGATAATTGGGGTGCGGAGCACCCCACACACCCCTATTTTTCGGCAATTTCTTACGGCGCGGTGGAAGCCATATTAAAGCTACTTTCCAACAATCACATTACATAAGTGTAGATGTAGAAAAAACTATTACCAGAAGGATACTTAATGAACCGCAGAAATTTTTTGAAGATCGTCACCGTGCTGGGGGGCGCGCTGGCGATGAGTCGCTGTGATATGCTGAAAGAGGGCGATGAGACTATTATTGTGATTGGGGCAGGAATTGCAGGTCTCAGCGCTGCGAACACACTTCAGAATTGGGGTTATAAAGTGATCGTTTTAGAAGCGCGCCCGCGTGTGGGTGGTCGTATCTGGACTAGCAGGGAGTGGGAGGCTGCGCCGCTCGATATGGGCGCCTCGTGGATCCATGGGGTCAATAACAATCCGATTGCGCGTCTGGCTGACGCGAATTCTATTAAAACGGTTGAAACGGATTACGACAATCAATGGATCTACGATGAATCAGGTAATGAACTCACCGACGCGGCCTATGACAGACTTGAAGAATTTGAGGCATTGGTGCAAGCCTATGTAGCCGAAACAATTGAGACTTTGGATGACGACGTTTCGCTGCAAACTATTTTAGATATGGCACTTGCTGAAGAAGATATCTCGGCGGATGAGAAGCAAATTATTTTGTATCTCCTCAATACAATTGTTGAGCATGAGTATGCCGCGGATATCAACAATTTATCGGCGTTTTCTTTCGATCAGGGCGAGGAGTTTGGGGGTGAAGATGTTATTTTTCCCGAGGGGTACGATCAAATCATTGCGCTGCTTGCTGACGGGTTGGACATCCGTCTTAACGTATCAGTTCAACGCGTGGCGTATGGCGATGATGGAGTGACAGTAAACACCAATCAGAATACCTATCACGCTGATCGCGCTGTGATCACATTGCCCCTGGGGATACTCAAAAGTGGGCGTGTAGCATTTTCGCCTGACCTGCCCGCGGATAAGCAAAATGCTATTCAGAAATTGGGTATGGGTTTGCTCGATAAAGTTTATCTACGATTCCCCAACATATTCTGGCCGAAAGAAGCTGATTTACTGGGCTATATTGGCGCACAGAAGGGCGAATGGGCAGAGTGGTTGAATATTGCCCACTTCACGGATGCGCCAATTTTACTTGGTTTTAATGCGGCTACTTTTGCACGCCAAACTGAAAGCTGGTCTGATCTGCAAATTGTTGACGGCGCTATGGAAACCCTGCGCACCATGTTCGGTGCCAATATTCCCGATCCATTGGACTGGCAAATTACGCGTTGGGCGGCGGATCCTTTCGCTTTGGGTTCCTATTCTTACCTGACTCCCGGAACCGATGGCGACACACTGGAAGCCCTGGCAGCTCCGGTTGCCGGGCGCTTATTTTTTGCCGGTGAAGCCACTTCGAGCGAGTATCAGGCAACAGTTCACGGGGCATATCTATCGGGCATACGCGCGGCAGAAGAACTTTGGGATGCATAAGCTCAATTACGGCAGTGCCCTCAACATTCCAAGATAATCCATCTGATGCACAATGCAGAAAAGCTCGCCACCAGCAATTTGCTGGCGGCGAGTTGCTATCCAGCGCTCCAGCAAACCGGCATCGATATCGGGCTGGCGGCGCATTTCCGTTTCAATAAAATTGAGTAAATGCTGCAAGAAGACACCTTCATTATGCGCATAGCCACTATTGTTGGCGTAGATTACCCAGTCTGAACTGCCTGCAGCGAGAATTTCAACGCCATGTTGTTGCAATTCGCCAAAGAGATGCCGCCCGGCGCGGCTGTCCCCGCTAAGTAGGCCATCGGTGTGGCGCTCATCCATCGTCTGGTTGTAGCGTGCCAGAATTTGAGTTTCGAAATCGGGCAGCAGCGGCGGCTCGAAGATCGTCAGGCCATCATAGTTGATCGTGGTATAAAACAATCCGCCGGGTTGGAGCGCGTCCAGCAGGCGCGGTAAGGCGCTGGGTAGATGAAATAAGTCCAGAACCGCATGAGCGATCATCGTATCCCAGGCCGCGGGTTGAGCTGCCAGCAAGGGGAAAATATCGCCACAGATCGTTTCGATCTCCATTTGACGCTGCGCTTGCATCAGTCTGAATTTGCCATCCGAAACGCGCTCAAAGCGACAACCAGCTTTCGCGGCCCAATTTTCCAAATAAATTTGCGCATAGGCAATATTTTCGGCATTTGTATCGACCAGCGTGTAGCAGCAGTTGGGTAGCGCTTTGTTTTCCAGCAGGCGCGCCAGCATTGTGCCGATCCCACCACCGACTTCGAGTATTTCCAGCCGCTCATTCACCGCGGCGCGCTTTTGCAGGCTTTCGGCAAACTGGTTCCACACGCGCAAATTCAGGGCGCGGTCATCGACGCTTTTCTTGCTCAGCAAATAGTCAATGAAGGGGGGCAGTTGATTTGTTTGCATCGCTTTTTCCATAAGTGCTTTCCAAAAAATCGTTGACAGAGGCGCTCATGCCTGCCCAGGTGGGGCTGGTTGCGTAGTGTTTGCGCGCAGCCAGCCCCATCTTTAGCAATAGGCCGCGGTTAGCGCTCAATTGTTGAATATGTGCGGCCAGCGCGGCGTCGTCGTGTGGCTCGATCAAGAATCCATTTTCGCCGTGGCGAATGGTTTCGTGGGCGGCCCCTGCGCGGGTGGCAATCGCCGGCAGGCCAAAGGCCATCCCTTCCAGGTACACAATCCCGAAACCCTCATAGGTGGAGGGCACAATCAGCACATCGTGCTCGCTCAGGTAGCCGGGTAATTGATTGGCATCCAGGGCGGGAATCAGTTTTACGGGGATTCGCTCGCCGAGTCTGGCGGCCAGCGCCCGGATGCGGCGGGCGTATCTCGGTTCGGGTTGCTGACTGCCGATCAGCGTGATTTGCAGATCGGGGGAATCCAGTGCAAGGCAGGCCTGCAAGAGCAGGTGGGGCTGTTTGCGGCGGGTGATACTCCCCAGGAAGAGAATCCGCAATGGGCCGCGCCGACCCACCCTGAGCCTGATCTGATCGTCGTTGAGCGCCATTTTCAGGCGATCACCACCGGGGAAGGCAATCACATTGGGAGGCATAGTATCTACAAATTGCGCCACGCTCAACTTCGTGGTCTGACTGTTGAAGATAAATCCATCCACGCTTTGCAGGTAGCTTTGTTCTACCCCGTGGTAGAGCGGCATGAGCGCGGCGGGGTGCTGCTCGCTGGCGCGCAGATGATGGACGAGGGCGAGGATGGGGTACTGGATTTCGCCGCGCAGCCGCCGGTTGACGCGCCCCAGCGAGGGGTGGCACAGCTCATCCTGGATGAGGACATCTACGTTGAGGCGGCGCAGGCGATGGTAGAGCGAAGGCGAGAAGTTGTCGCACAGGTGAGCGACGTAATTGCGCCACGGCAGCGAGATGATTTCGACCGTGTGGCCGCGGGCGCGCAGATCGTCTACCAGATAGCGGTCGTAGATATACCCGCCGCTGATTGTTTCCAGGCTGCCGTAGATCAGCAGACCAATTTTCATTGCATTTAAATTTCCACGCGATAGGAGGCCCAGGCGATTTCATTTTCCCAAAGCTGGATGGTGATGGCGTTCAGCGTGCTAGCCTGGATACGCCCGGCAAGGCTTTCACACAGGATGCGCGAAAAATGCTCAATCGAGGGGTTCAACCCGGCGAATGCAGGCATTTCGTTAAGGGTCTGATCGCGGTATGCGGCAATCAGGGCGTCGAGATTGGCTTCGATATCCACGATGTCAACCAGATACCCGTGGCGATCGAGCGTGTTGCCATGCAATTGCACTTCGATGAAATAGTGGTGGGAATGCAGGTCATTTTCAGGCCCCCAATCTCCACCGACGAGATAATGCTGGGCGATAAAATCGCGTTTGACGGCTACAGTATACATGGGACTCCTTTACATCAATATTTAAAAATAACTTGAATGGCCTGCTGCGGGTTCTCGTCGAGCAGGCGGTAGGCGACAGTAGCATCATTCAACGGGAAGCGCTGGGTGATGAAGCGTGCCGGGCTGATTTCGGCCAGCATCTTCAGGGCGCTGGCGAAACGGCGGGTTTTATCCCAGCGGCCCTGGAAGCGCGGCGCAATACTGCTGACCTGACTGCTTATAATCTGGATGCGCTGGCGGTGAAAATCGCCGCCTAAATTGATGGCAGCCTGCTTTTCGCCATACCAGGAGCCGATCACAATCCGGCTGCCGAATCCGGCCAGGGCGATGGCGGTGTTGAGCGCAGCGGGTGCGCCGCTTAGTTCATAGATCAGATCGGCGCGGGGATGAGGCGATGGCGCCAGTTCATCGGGATGCAGCGCGCGCGCCCCCAGTGTGGCGGAGGCCTCCCGGCGGTTGGCGTAAAAATCGAGTGTGACCAAATCTTCGAGCGGAAATCGCGCCAGCAGCGCCGCGGTTAGCAGCCCAACAATGCCCTGCCCAATGATTGCCACGCGCTCGCCGATTACGGGCTGCCCATCCATTACCAGGTTGACTGCTGTTTCCATGTTGGGCAAAAAAGCGGCATCTTCGCTCGACAAATCTTTGGGCAGACGCACTAACCCTGAGGAGGGCGCGCAAAAGTGCGTTTCATGCGGGTTGAAGGCAAAGACGCGTTCTCCCAGCCAGCCTGCATCCACGCCATCCCCCAGCGCGATCACTTCCCCGATGGCGGCATAGCCATATTTGAAGGGGTACTGAAAACCGCCTTCCAGGGCAGCGATACTCTCATCGAGAGCCATTTGTTTAGGGGCCTGATCGCGGTAGATCAACATCTCGGTGCCGGGGCTGATCGCCGAAAGCCGCGTCTGCACTTGCACCGCGCCCCGGTGCGGTGCGGGGCAGTCTTCGCTGCGAACTTCAAGCCGGCGCGGGCCGGTGAAATAAAGTGATTGTCGTAAGGGCATAGCCTTGCTTCCGAACGATGAAATGTGTTAATTTTGGATGAAACCCCAAACAATGAGATTTTCTTCGAGTTGGGTGCTAAACACTGACCGTAGATGAGGATAGCTCTTCACAGACTTCCCATTACCAAGCGGAGACTGGATGCTTTTTACACCGCCTACCCAAATTGGGGCAATCGTCAGAATGACGAGATTCACCAACCCGTCGTGCAGAAAACTCTCGATAATTCCCGCGCCGCCCTCGACCATCAAGCGGCGGATGCCGTTGGCGTGCAGGCTTTTGAGGACATGCCGCAAATCCAGCCGGTGGTTATCATCAGCAGGTGTTGGGAAGACGCGGTAATTCACCTTTTCTGGCTGCATTGGCGCGTTTTCGGCGCAGAAAACCCAGGCCGGTTTCGGGTGAGTGTGGAGGCGGGCGGTTGCGGGTAAGCGGAGTTGCGAGTCGAGAATTATGGGCTGGGGGTCCTCGTCGTCAACAAAACGCACGGTGAGTTGCGGATCATCGGAGAGCACTGTGCCGATGCCCACTAAAAGCGCATCGTGCCAGGCGCGCAGGCGGTGCGTCAGGGTGT
>JACNJM010000218.1 GCA_014382605.1 Anaerolineae bacterium | reverse complement strand
CAAGAGCCAGCAAAATCAATGCCAGCCCTAACGAAACCGATACAATAGACTTACCCATGCCGAAGTTCCTGCGTAAACTGCATGTGTTCGGCGTAATCGCCAACTTCATCAAGCTCCTCAATCCAGCAATCCAGGCAGATCACCCGGTCGCCGGTCGCGGTGCCGAAACAGCGGGGTTTATCGCAAGCCCGCTGATTGTCGTGCAGGTCGTCCAAATGCTTTTGCGCCATTGCGTTGGCAAAACGATCAGCCCAATATTCGCTGTCAGGATTATCGACCATGTAAAAGATACATGTGGTGATTTCATTGCGCAGTCGTTCTCTGGGGGTTGGTAGATGGGTGTATCCTGTTGTTAGGTACATTTTCATTCTCCTGTTTGGTATAGCCCTATTATACATTGTTTTGGTTTCGTGTCAAGTAATTCATTGCATGAGTCATTTGACACCGATCATAATATCTGATAGTATCTAATTGGGGCAGGCAACGACGGGGTAATTCATCCCCCGCATTCTCCTGGTGATTTGGTAAAGTCCTGCCCCATTTCAACTATGCCCGATAATAATTTTTTCAGAATTCTATTACCCTGGCCGAACTGGAAGCTATCGCCCAATGGTACACGCAACAGAAATTACCGCGCCACATTGGTTGCAGAGGCTAGGCAGAGCGCTGTCTGGTTGGCGCGTGAGGCTATGCAGGCTGGTAATTGGGTGGACAATCAGGAACGGCTGTTTTCCATTTGGATTTTTCGACAACCGGATAATCGCAATCGAGACACTGGAAATATGCGCGGCGCTATGAAAGCCGCGCAGGACGGGGTATTCGACGCGCTAAAAATTGACGACCGGGCAATCAAGGACGAGTTTCTGCATCGGGGTGACACGATAAAAAATGGTGAAGTGGAACTGAGATTATACGAAAGTTATACTCAATGGATTGATGATGTTGTAGTATTGTCTAGCAGCAAATATAACGACCGAGAGCTATTGGTAGGGTGATGAGATATGCAAGATTACAATTTTAACGATTATTGGTGGCTGGTTGTGCCGAAATTTCACGACAGGCAGGCTGCCATAGATCGCTTTGTTGAGAGATTTGGATACCAGCCAGAGATCACAAAAGAAGACCACCAATTTTTTTGGATGGGACCCGCATCCGATATGATTTCCACCGGTGGAAACGAATCTCTTGACAACGTAGCGGATTAATGTTTTAATCATATTGTCGGATTGGCGAACAGAATCGAAAGCCCGACCGGGACTGACAGCCCGCAAAACAATAAGCAGAAGAACCGCCAAAACCTTATAGGTTTTCTCAAGCGGTTGGATTAGGTGAACTCTGTCAGGTTCAACTTCTGCGACCGAAACAACCGTTTGAGAAAGTTTATAAGGTTTTTTGTTACCCTGATACGGAGGCCGTGCTATGAATTCGAAATACAAGAAAAAAATAAAAAAACGGGGTCTATTGGCTGCAATTCTCAGCCTACCAGAGAATACGCCCATGCCTATCATCAAGAAAAACATCAAAGACGGCTATATTGTCACCGGCGGCAAGAGGGCGAGGGTGAAGAATGACTAATACAATAAAACCATTTAGTGAGCCGTCTTACACGCAATTTTCTAACGATGCCCTTGATTATGTTATGCGTGCAGTACCTGCAAACACATGGAAGATTATTTGCGTGGCAATTAGGAAAACCTATGGCTGGCACAAGCAGAGTGATATTATCAGCCTGTCTCAATTTATGGAATACTCAGGAATTAAAAGTCGATCAACTCTTGTTAGTGCTATCAATGATGCGCTAGAGCGCGGGATACTGCTGAGAGAGCCGCGGGGGAACAGCTACGAGTACCAGCTGGACAGAAATTATACAGTCCAAAAACTGTACTGGTCTAAAAACTGTACCGATGCTAGTCTAAAAACTGTACCGATTTTACCCCCAAATGGTACAGAAACTGTACACACAAAAGAAAGTATTAAAGAAAAAGAAATAAATGGCGATTATGATTTTTTTGCTAATCTGGCTGAGGAAAAAATCATCGAGCCGACAGATGATGACAAAAAGCGCAGACACCTATCGGACGCATTTTATACGCTGTCACAGATACCGCAGCCTAACCCGGGATCACGCGGGTATACAGACTGGATGGATGGCATAGACCGGCTAATGAAAATCGAATCTACGGTTGACGAAATGATGGCAGCAAAAATTATCCTGGATGAAGCCGGATATACCTATAATTCACCCGGCTCGTTTGTGCGCACGATTGTAAACATGCGCAAAACAAACCAGGGCAAAAAAGAGCCAGGACACCTGAGGATGCTATGATGAATAAGGACGACATAAAAACGCGCGACGCACGAGAATATTTTGAAAACTGGCTGGGTGAACCGGATAGCAAAAGCGGCAAGTGGTCATTCTATTTGTGTCCGTTCCACGATGAGCGCACCGCGTCATTCGGCGTTGCGGATGATGGCTATAAATGTTTTGGCTGCGGCAAGTCGGGCGATGTAATCCAGTATATCGAGGATACTCAAAACGTAGACTTCAAACGCGCCGTTGAAATCCTGGGCGGCGAGATTGGGGATATTACTCCCGAAATAGTTGCGCAACGGCTGGAAGCTCGTAAGCAGCGGATTGATGCAGAGATTGAAAAACACCAGCTTGCAATCGAGCGACTGCGCAACGAGAAGAAGTGGATTGAGTACCAGCAGAACATGAATCAACGAGCGCGTGGGCTATGGCTACAGCGCGGCGTTGCTGAGTGGTGGCAAGATTTTTGGTCATTGGGATATGCCCCTGATTTCCCGCTATGGGAAAAGCGCGGCGAAGAGTGGGTTCAGTGGTGGAGCGGCGAGAGTATCGCGATACCGCTGAAATCCTACGGTGGCAGTGTCAATCAGATTAAACACAGGTTTATTGAGCCACCAACAGAGTCACGGAAATATCATCAGGAATACTATAACGCCGGGCAGCATCCATTTATCGCAGATGTTGACCGGCAAAGCGGCGCGCTGGTTTTGGTCGAGGGCGAAATCAAAAGCATGGTGACGTTTGTCACGCTAGACACTGCCGATATGCAGTGTGTCGGGTTGCCGAGCATGAAACCTGAGAAATCTGTATTTGAGCAATTGAACGGGTACGATCCAATATATTTTATCCCTGATCCGGACGCGTTCAAAAAACGAGATGGGAGCGGGAGCGCGGCGGGTGAGTTGGCGAAAACGCTAGGTCTTGAGCGCGTGCGGGTTGTCCAGCTACCGCAAAAAATTGACGATGCAATCAATGATGGATTGATAGACAAATCAGGCTTATACCAACTAATGAAAATGGGACGGCGATATGCGTAATATAGATGTATCTCAGATAGTATACACACCGGCAGAGATCGGCGCGCTTAGCACAGATTCCAGGCGCGAGCAGCTCGAGGCGGTAAAGCGTGGTTTCGGGTTACCGTTCCCGCTTGACTACGTGGCTGCGGATCTTAACCCGGTAAGCCCTGGCCGCCTGGTCACTATAACGGGGAGACCTGGCAACGGGAAAACGCACTTCATGAAATGGTGGGCGCGTGAACGAGCGGCGCAATTAGCAAAACTCGGAGAGACGAACCGAATTGTCGTGTTTATCACGTATGAGCAGCACATCGAAGAACTGAATATGTTTGACCTGTCTGCAATGACTGGCGTGAGCATCACGGCGATGGATAGAAACGAATGTACGCCTGACGAACTGAAAATGCTGGATGACGCAGATGTTGAACGCCACAAGTTGCCGTTATGGAGTATCGGCCACTCATCCCAGCGACGCGGGAAGCGGCCAAAAATGACGGTTGACGTACTGGAAGACGCACTGCACAAAATACAGGACTGGGACGGAGAGAACGGCTATCTGATCGACAGCGTATTTATTGACTACCTGCAACGGATGCCATATACCGGCGAAACGAAAACGGTCGGTATTAGCAAGAACCTGGACAATATCAAAGACATGGCGCTGGCAGTGGTGGCTCCGGTGGTGCTTGGCGTGCAGGCAAAACAGGCCGTTGACAACTACCCCGAAGGCACGCAGATACCAGGTATCTCCGATGGTCAATGGACGGACAACATCCGGCAAACAAGCGATGTGAACATTGCCCTTGCGCGCCCGGCTGTATATTGCAAAGACGGCGACATATTTCATAAAGTGATTGTGGATGGATTTTTGCAAATGCTGATGGTTATCTGGAAACAAAAGCTCGGAAAGGCCAATATTGACCATTGGATTACATGCGACCCGCGCTATAACAAAATCACCGGCGCAAAGACAACCACAACGGATTTTAAAAATTACTAGGAGAATGATGGCATGGCGAAAATACTTGAAGACTTGAGATTGTATTGTTTTAAGTGCGGCAAGCGGTCGCTGCACAGGCGGTATGTTGCCGGAATTTATGAGTACCATCGGTGTCTGGAATGTGGAAGCATAAAATCGTATGTTACGAAATAGGAGAATGGAATGATTTATAACGACCTCGAAATAACGCTATTGGCTCATAACAA
>JACNJM010000163.1 GCA_014382605.1 Anaerolineae bacterium | reverse complement strand
ACGCCCCCCGCGGGCGATACATCTCCCCAAGGCGAAGAAGCCGCGGCGGCAGAAATCCCCGAAAGCGAAGCAGCCACTATCCCACTGGAAAGCCTCGATTCCGCTGAAAACGATTCCTATTTTTTTGTAAATGGCGACAAATATTCTTTTTCTTCCAGCAACACTACAACCCCCATTCAAGATGCGCTGAACGCGGTTTCAGAGGGATTAACCCCGGATGATCGTATGATCTATGTAGAAGGGGGCATACACACCGAAGATGTTACCATCAACGGCTTGAGTGATCTCACACTACAAGGCTCGAGCCATCAGCAACACACAACGCTGGCCGGTGTCGTTAATATCAACAATGCGCATAACGTCACCCTGCACGATCTGCTGTTCACAGAAAATATACACATCCGCGACTCAGCCGACGTAACCCTTACAGGCACTGAAGACGACGATGAAATCGTCATTGAATTAGCCGGGACAGTCGAAAATCTGACTGTAGCAGGCAACGCCGGGGATGATGCAATCACTATCCACCAAGGAGCTGAGAACAGCGACGTACAGGTGAGCGGTGGTGACGGCACAGACAGCCTGACCGTCAAAGACGACGAAGACCTACAACTTAGCGGTGAACGGGTAAACAGCGACACCGAAAGCGTGACTTTTGATAGCGCCATTGAGAATCTTCACGTTGATGCTCGCGCGGGTGATTTGGATGTCGATGAAGATGTATCCGTATCAGATGAGATCACGCTAGAGGGCGACAATATTCGCGTAAATGGGGTAATGACTGCTGATGCAATTTACGTCCATAGCACCAACACCAGCTATATTTCCGGGATGCTCGACGCTTCAGGCCCAAGTGGCGGCGCTGTGCATGTGCTGGGCAGACGGGTCGCTCTGCTCGATGAAGCGCAGGTAAATATTTCTGGGGATACCAGCGGCGGCACAGCCTTAATCGGCGGGGATTATCAGGGGGCAGGCTTCGTACGCAACGCCGCACAAACCTATATTGGCCCCAATGTGGTCATCACTGCCGATGCTTTGCTGAATGGCAATGGCGGGCGCGTAATTGTGTGGGCCGACAAAACCACGCAGTTCTACGGCATGATCAGCGCACAGGGTGGGCCGTTGGGCGGCGATGGCGGTTTTATTGAAACTTCGGGGCTGGAGATTTTAGAAGTTGTCGGTTCATCCGTCAGCGCACAAGCTCCAAATGGAAAAGCGGGAACCTGGTTGTTGGACCCATATAATGTTGAAATTAAAGATGTGGCAAATTCATCCGGCGGATCCTTCAGCGGATTAGACCCCAAGGTATTTACTCCGGATTCTGACAGCGCGGTGGTTGATGTGGAAGATGTTACTGGCCCGTTTAGCAACGGCACCAGCGTAACTATCAAAACCGGCAGCGCGGGGAATCAATCTGGCAATATCATCGTGAGCGATGAGATCGGCAAATCTGCATCAGGCGATGTCACCCTGAGGCTGGAAGCTGCAAACGATATTCTGGTCAATGCCAACATCACTGCAACTGGGGGCAAAATTTTTGTTGAGCTGTTTGCCGGTGGCACCGTTACGATCAGCGCCACGATTACAACCAATGGTGGTAATGTCACCATCGAAAGCGCTGATATCAATATCGGGGGCGGCAATCTGGTTGATGCGGGCAGCGGCAATGTTAATTTCCGGCCTTCAACAACAGCGGCCACAATCGGGATCGGCAATGGCGCTACGGGAAGCTTCGTTCTCGATACCGATGAACTTACAACACGGCTGGCCGCAAGTGATTATGTAGCCATTGGCCGCGAGGATGGCACCGGCGGGGTGGATATTCGCACACTCAATATCAACCTGGAAAGCTACGTCTTTGTGGTGCGCGGCGGCGATGTGACACTCAATGGCCAGTTAACCAACTGGCGCCATATTGAAATTGTTTCTAATGGCCGGATTATTGATGGCAACGGCAACAATGCCATCGATGTGCAAATTGACGGCGGCGCACCCTGGACGCTGGTTCTTAGCAGCAAGAATGGCGTTGGCACAAACGGCACAACTATTGATGAACTTGAAACTCAAGTGCCCTGGCTGGTAGGAGGGGTTTCTGCTTTCGGCGGTTTCTATGTCCGCAACTCTGGCGGCCTGATCATCTCTCACTATACCTTCGGACGATTGGTCGAGGGCATCATCACCAACGGCGGCGAAATCAGAATCACGGCTGACAGCCCCCTGCGCGTCAGCCGCGCCATCCGTGAAAATGGCGGGGGAGACATCAACCTCACCGCAGGCAACAACTCGGCTCAATTGGGCGATGATCTGACCATCGAGGCGGATGTGGTCTCAGAGTGCCCTTCAGGACAAATCTGTCAGGGCAGGCTCACTGGCAATGCGGGGGATAATATTGATGAAAGAAGCGGACGCACAGCCGCGCCCGCGGGGGTTAATTTCAACGCCGGGCTGGATGGCAATGCCGACAACGGCGGGGGAACGACAAAGATTGGCGGCACTGTTGAAGCTACGAACCCGGGCGCGGGGGTCAATATCAACGCGCCCAATGGGGTTACCAACACCGGAACGATCATCATTCATGGAGGCGTTGTATCGCTGAATGCGCTCAACGGTACAGTCGCACAGAACGGCACGATCATCTTGAATGGCGGCATATTGGACATCAACCAGAAACCGCCCGCAGTTGGCGCTCCCCCGCCCGGTGGCGTTGTGGTTTTAATTGATGCCGATTCTGGCAGTAATACCCCCGTAGCGATTGCTGCCGCCGCGACGGCAGCCCTTCAAGGGCCAGTTGCCAATGTAGTGTTGACTGTAGTCAACGGCCAGCAAGTTTCACTGTTAGAAACCGCCGCGTTGGGTAATACGCTAACACTACAACTTCCCGAAGGCAATGGGGCTACTTTTAACACCGGCATCAATGCCGTAGTCAGTATGACATCGGGCGCCGAGGTTATTTTGCCAAGTGAACTACCGGCGGGGTTCAATTTACTCTCTAGCCTATTTATTGGCGAAGAGATTAGCACGCCCGGAGAAACTATCGGCGAAGTGCTGGTTTCTTTCGCAGCTCCTGACGGCGCCACACCAGAAAATTTGGTGGTTTTACAATGGACGGAAGATCAGGGTTGGAGCGAAATTCCACTCGATGATGGAGGGGCCGACACTATTATAGCGCTGGCCGAATCGGGTGGAACATTTGTTTTAGCAGAGGCCGAAGCAGTTACCGCGAGCGATTTCACCGGCACGCAACAAGCCCTGAGCGGCGTAGCGGAGGATACCATCACAATCGAATTGCCTCAGGGCGGTCAGATCAACGTAAGCGGCGCCGCGGGCGAAATCGTTGATATTTTGCCGATGAACGCAGAAACTTTGCCAGGCGACATCCCACCGGGCGGGGCGCTGCTCAGCGCAGTTTCAATGGCTGTGAATAACGCTGGCGCAAATGTGAGCATCTTACCCAATGGTGAAGCTATCGAGATTATTTTTGATATACCGGCGGGTTATTCGTTAGAAAATCTCTCCATTCTGTATTGGCTCGAGGCACAGAATGGCGGCCGAGGAGGGTGGATCAGCCTCCCAATGGAGATCAGCCCAGAGGGACGCGCGCGCATCCAGACTTTTTTTGGCGGCAGCTTCGCTTTCGTCAGTCAATAAATCCTGAACCCCCCATCTTGCAGGAGTATTCACCCATGAGCACGGAATCTACTGATAAATCCATTCCGGTCGAAACGATTATCACAATTGCCATCGCTATCATCTCGTTAACCGGCGCTATGATGGGCATTCTCACAGGTGGGCGCTCCAGAGCCATCATCAAGTATGAAAATCAGGCAATCGCGGCCGCGATTAACTTGGAGCAGGCTGATGTAATATCTCACACCTGGATGTTTCAGGATTTGCGCGCCTATGCTGAGTATCAGCGCCTGAGTGAGTTATCCAGCCTGATTGACACTGAAGCCGAAGTTGCGCAGGCGCGCGGCGATACTTCCCGCGCTGAAATCCTGCACGAACAGGCCAAAGAATATCGTACGGCGGCGCAATCCAAAGCTACCTTCTTCGCTCCCGAATATGTTCTACCAGATGGAACCTTCGATGAAAATGGGTTTCTGGCAAATCAGATGCGCTTCGCAACCCGGAATTTGGATACCAATCCGGAAGTAAATTTCGCAAAAGCCGAAGCGTTGATTGCAGAAACATCGGTGTTAATGAACGGAATATATTTATTCTCGTTCGTTGTCGCCTTTTTGATTTTTGCAAAAGTAACCAAAAGCAAATGGCGTTTTGTTTTTCTAACTATTGGTTGCCTGCTCTTTATTGCCGATCTTGTATATTTAAGGCTCTACCGCTTCTGACGTGAAAATATCGGAAAATGGGGGATATGAGCGTGCTTCGCACGCTCATATCCCCTATTTTCCGGCCCCTTTCCCGCTGGCGATGGGAGAACCATTTTTAATTGCCTAAAAGAGGGTCTCTATGACCGCTGAAAAGAAAAATTTTTTGAGCGCAAACTTTAAAACCATCGTCACCGTCCTGATGGCAGTAACTTCGCTGTGGGTTGCC
>JACNJM010000043.1 GCA_014382605.1 Anaerolineae bacterium | reverse complement strand
GGATGGGGGCCCTGTGGGCTTGGGGGCTCACGCGGTTTAAAGTTGCCCGCAGGCCGGGAATGGGCTTCATCTCGAGGGGGGAGGAAGTGGTGCCGCCTCAACAGCGCCCCGCGCCGGGCCAGGTGCGCGATATCAATGCGTATACATTGGGCGCCGCGGTGCTTGAAGCGGGTGGCGAAACGCGCATGTACGGTATCGTGGCCGATACACGCCCCGCCATGCAGGCCGCGGCTGAACGCGCCCGCGTAGAATGTGATCTGGTGGTGATTACGGCTGGATCATCAGCCAGCACGCGCGATCTGACCGCTGAAATCCTGGATCAACTTGGCGAGCCCGGCGTGCTGGTGCATGGCATCAACACGCGCCCTGGTAAGCCGACGATTTTGGCGGTCTGCGATGGCGTGCCAATGATCGGGCTTCCTGGTAACCCGGTTAGCGCGTTGGTGAATTCGTATTTATTCGTCGTACCGGTGCTGCGTGCCTTGTTGGGCGAACAGCCGCGCCCCGCTGCAATTCGCGCTGCTCGGTTGACGATCAATCTCCCATCCCAGGCGGGACGCGAAGATTGGGTTCCGGTTAAACTAACATCCCCCCTTGAGGGGGAACCGAGGGGGGTCATGCTTGCCGAACCTATCTTTGGAAAAAGCAATCTCATCTTCACCCTGGCGCGCGCCGATGGCCTGCTTAAAATTCCTGCCGATGCCAACGGTTTGGCCGCGGGCGAAATGGTGGATGTGTATTTGATCTAGATACGACGACAGACTGCGGTTTCTTTCCCATGACAACTTCCCTCCGCCTCAGCTTGTTTCCATCTGAATATGCCGTTTGCCAACTTCCACCTGATACGGATTTCCCAAGTTGGGTGCGCGGCGGCGAGCTGCTTTCTTTAACGCGTACCGCCGATGAGCTTTCCATCGTTTGCCTCTCCTCCCTGGTTCCAGCAGATGTTAAAGCAGAATACGGCTGGCGGGCGATAAAAGTGCTGGGGTCGCTGGATTTTTCCTTGGTGGGAGTATTGGCTCATTTGACGGATTCATTAGCGAAAGCTGGCGTTAGTATTTTTGCACTCTCCACTTTTGATACGGATTATATTCTCGTGAAATCAAATACGATTGACCGAACAATTGACGCATTGCGAAAAGCCGGTTATGAATGGATACAGGAGTAACGATGACAGCTATTGAAGCCGGATTGAAAGTCAATGGTAGCGCAATTGCCCTGAATATCATTCTCGCTCTCGTCAAAATTTCCACCGGGATTGTGGGTAATTCCTACGCAAGGATCGCCTGCTTGAATCGGACTTGTCGATCGTGGATGTGGTAGTGCATATCGAGCCGGATTCTTTTTGATGCAACGAATTTAAACAAAATCAGCCCAGACGGGTTATCTGTTCCGGTCTGGGCTGATTTTTTATGCAAAAAGGCGGCGTTGAAACCAGAAAGCTACGTTGACCAAACCGATCATCACCGGTACTTCGATCAACGGCCCAATCACAGCCGCGAACGCTGCACCGTGATTTAAACCAAAAACCGCTACAGCCACTGCTATCGCCAACTCAAAGTTGTTGCTGGCGGCGGTGAATGCTAGTGTGGTAGTTTTACTGTAATCTGCTCCGATGGCTTTGCCCATGAAGAAGCTCACCAGAAACATCACCACGAAATAGATCAACAACGGGATAGCAATCCGCACCACGTCCAGCGGGATTGTCAGAATCAGCTCGCCTTTAAGCGAGAACATCACCACAATGGTGAACAGCAAAGCGATCAACGTGATCGGACTAATTTTGGGGACAAACTTCTTGTAGTACCAGTCTTTTCCTCTGGTGCGCACCAGTAACTGGTGAGTGAAAAACCCCGCGATGAACGGGATACCCAGATAGATGAAGACGCTTTTTGCAATTTCTCCGATAGTGATCGCCACAATGGCGCCGCTCATTCCGAACCAGGTCGGCAGCACAGTGATGAAGATATATGCGTACACGCTGTAGAATAAAACCTGAAAGATGCTGTTGAAGGCAACCAGCCCGGCGGCATATTCGTTATCCCCCTGTGCTAATTCATTCCACACGATAACCATGGCGATACAGCGCGCCAACCCGATCAGAATCAACCCGACCATATAATCGGGGTAATCGCGCAAAAACAGAATCGCCAATAAAAACATCAAGGCGGGTCCGATCACCCAATTTTGGATCAATGACAAACCAAGTATTTTCCAGTTACGGAAAACATCGCCCAGTTCATCATAATGTACTTTGGCCAAGGGAGGGTACATCATCAGGATCAAGCCAATCGCAATGGGCATATTCGTAGTTCCTAGTGAAACCGCGGCGTTAAAATTCTGCACCGCTATTGGGAAGAGAAAACCAATTCCGACACCCATCGCCATCGCCAAAAAAATCCATAGGGTAAGGAATCGGTCAAGAAAAGAAAGTTTTTTGGGAGATGTATTTTCTGTTGGCATACTTACTCCTTATTTCCGACGTGGAAGGTTAGTGGCTAAACTCGCAATTTTTTGTGCAGCGTCAGTTGGTTCGCCAACAGCAACCCGGCGGCCAACAAGATCGTAACACCGAGAAGATATAGCGCGATCAATCCTAGCCTGGCTCCGTCAACCCAGGCCCCATAGAGCAGACCGGCCAGGGTGCTGAACAGCGCCACCCAGCCGACATACACCCATGCTTTTAGCCGCCCAATAATCGTGGCGGTGATCAGAATGCTTTGCAGGCTAAGTTCCGGGTCGGAGATGAGATACGCCAGTAATGGGCCGCGGTGCATTCCCAGGCTGAGGAACATCTGGGCGATGGGCACTTCTACCAGGGTGGGAAAATACATAAACACGCCGAAAACCACGCCGATGAAATTGCCCAACAGCGTATTTTCTCCGGCCAGCGCTTCTATCCAGGCAGGCTGAATGAGCTCGCGGATTATTCCCACGACAAAGACGCCTATAATCAACAGGGGGAAAATTTGCTTGACGAAACGCCAGGATTCCCATAGGAAATCACGGATTTCGTCTTCGTTGAGTTGGGTTTTGAGCAGCCATGCCAGGATGAGGGTGGTGGTCAATACGCCGAGGAACTTTCCCGTAATTTGCAGGGTCAGACCCCCGGGGTGTGGAATCACGCCCAGAGCCGCGATCAGCAGCGTCAACCCCACTAACGCGGTAGAAACCCACGTCCACAGATTGAATCCCTCGAAGATATTCTCAATCCCTTTCCAGGATGTCACCCCGATCAGCGCCAGCATCCCAATTAACAGCGCGCCTTGAGCGGTAACGCCCTCTTCGCCGCGCGCCGGGTCAAAAGGCACCAACTCGAAAAGCCAATTCTGGAAACGGTCTACGCCTGCAATGGGAAGTTCTGCTGTGAAGTAGGTGTGCTTGAGCAAGTCAATTTGGAAAGTACCGGCGATCAACAGCGTTACCAGTACCAGCAGGAAAATCAACGCGCCGCGGCGCATAGCGTCCCCACCAGCGAAAAGCGCATCGGTGGCTTTGTCATGCGCTAGATCGTCTTTGCGGAAAATTAGGGCCATGATGACGCCTACGCTAATGCCAAATATCAGCGACAGCAGCAGGCGCGCCAGCGCCAGGTCTATACCGATGACGGTGCCCGTGTAGGTTAGCGCCAAAATGTTGACCGCTGGAGCGACGAATAGAAACGTGATCGCTGGCCCCAGCCCTGCGCCCTTTTTGTAGATTCCGGCGAAGAGTGGAATTACCGTGCAAGAACAGACCGCCAGTAAAAATCCGGCGGCAGCCGCAGCAGGGTACGAGATATATTTAGGCGTGTTGCGACCGAGATAGCGCGTAATCGTTTCTTTGGGGATCAGGGCGGTCATGGCTCCGGCGATATAAAAAGCAGGCAACAAGCAGAGCAACACATGCGCGGCTAGATAAGCAGCCAGGTTGCCCAATCCGCTGGCGAGCAGGCGGGAGAGAAAGTCGAGCGTCGTTATTAGCATAGGAATTACCTCAGGATTTACGCACTTTCGCGAAAGAAAGCTCTAGAATAGGGGTGTGTGGGGCGCTTCGCGCCCCACACACCCCTATTCTAGGCACATTATTTCATCGTTTTGCGCAGGTATTAAGTGAACATCCAAAAATATCATCTTGGCAAAAATGGTTCAATCTGTATATGGCTTGGGGAAATGAGAAGTAATTTATACAGATTGAACCATTTTTTTTCGGAAATTATTTTTTGACGAGTACTAACTTACAAAGCCGATGTGATGAAACTGGTTAGCTCTGGAAACGAAGGGATTCGCCCACTGCTGACGGTTTTCTCATTGATCACCAGCCCGGGCGTTGATAGAACCCCGTAGTCCGCGTATTGCGAAGGATCGGTGACTTTGATGATTTCTGCCTCGATACCGAGTTGTTCGACGGCCTTACGGGCCATTTGCTCCACGCGCTTGCAATTGGCGCAACCGGAACCGAGTACTTTGATGGTAAGCATAGTATTCTCCTCTTTGAAAAAGTGTCTACAAAAAAAATTCTTTACATTTTTTAGTGTTAAGTGATTGTTGGAAAGTAGCTTTAATATGGCTTCCGCCGCGCCGTAAGAAATT
>JACNJM010000165.1 GCA_014382605.1 Anaerolineae bacterium | reverse complement strand
CACACCCCTATTTTTCGGAAGTCTTTTTCAAAGTTCTTTCCAAAATCTACTTAATCGAATTGGTCTGACCAATCCGTCAAACAAACCATCAGACTCACCGTCTCTAACAGGAGAATTACCAATGACACTCAAAATTTCGCACGATACCCCCGTTTTTGCCGTTCCCGATGCCAATCTTGTTCCGGTCAGCCAGCATTTATCGGAGATGGCGGTCATTCCTCCCTCGCGCATGTTCTTGATTAAAAAATCGCTCAAAGTATATCAAGACAAATATCCTGAACAGCCGATTTTTGACGCATCGCAGGGTGATGGCGGCGCTAGTTTGCCCGGCGTGCCGCGCGAATTGTTGGAGCGGGCGTTGGAATTACAAATTGAACATGGCACCAGTTACGATATGCCTTTTGGCGCTCAGGCTTTTCGTCGCAGCGTGGCCGAAAAATACTGGCAATTCGACTCCGAATCCGGTTACGGCCCGGCAAATATTCTAAGCGCTACCGGCGGGCGCGATGCCCTGGTGAAGGCCTATCAGGCCATGCTAATGTTGGGGTATGGCCGTCAGGGAGATGTACTGATGGTCTCGCGTGTGCCGTGGATTTCATATAATTGGGGTCCTTATGGAATTGGCGCCAATGTAATCTGGTCGCCGGGACACCCCGATGAGGGTTGGGGTTACACCGAAGAAGGCATCAAAGCCGGGGTGGAGTTCGCCGCCAAATCGGGCCGTAAAGTTGCGGGGATTGTGATTACCAACCCCGATAACCCCACCGGCCTGACCATCGCCCCAGAACGCCAGGCCGCCTTGGGGCGCGCCGCGCTTGAGGCCGGGGTAGCCTTTGTACTCTACGATTGGATGTACCATTTCGTCACCGATGAGCAGCCCATGGATTTGAACGACTTCCTGAAAAAATTTACCCAGGAAGAGCGCAAACGCCTGCTCTTCCTGGATGGTCTCACCAAAAGCCTGGGTGGTTCCAATATCCGCAATGCCCACTTGATCGCCTCGGAAGAACTCATCAAATTCACAGTCGCGCGCGCCTCGCATTCGGTGATTCCGGCTTTCTTTGGACAGGCCGTAGCGATGGCAGCCTACGAAATGGGATTTGCCAAAGCCAGCGCTACGATCAGCGATCCCACCAACACCAGCCGTAAAGTTCTGAAAGCTTTTCTGGATCAACATCAATTCAAGTATGTTCTGGGAAAAGGTTATTATGCCTTTATTCACGTTGGTCCCTGGCTTGAACAACGCGGCTGGAAAGATACGGAACCCTTTGGGCAATATATCGCCGAAGAGTATGGTTTGGCCGTTGTGCCGGGCGCTTTCTTCTCACCCTATGGTGGCGAGTGGATCCGTTTCTCATACGCAACGCCAGCGGAACGCACTCAGGGAGCAGCAGAGCGTTTGTTGCAAGGCCTAAAAGCGCTGGAATAACGAAATCATCACCGCAGCGCGCGCGGAAAACATAGAGTTTTTGTATTTCTCTGCGCACTTTGCGTTCTCGTTTGTAAACCCCTGAATGCGGCGGAGGTCGCCTTATGTATAATCCTGCTCAATTTGCCGAGAAATACCAATTGGCGCTGGAGACTGCCCTCAAAGATCAGCCTCAGAATGGTATTTGTGGCATGGAAAGGGAATGGCATTTGCTCGGTTCCCAATTGCGCCCCCTGCTTACAGTTGGCTCTGGCCCCGACAAAAAATCGTTGTTCTCAGGCGTTTCTGGTGCAGGAGGATAATAAACTGGGCGATCTGTTACAATCGGCGCGACATCATGTGCGCCTGGACCCTGCGGCTCCAATCCGCTTTCGCCCGCAAGAAGAGGAGATCAAAAAAATGAGCTATCCTGATAAAACAAGCGAAATTGTTGAACTGGCGAAAAGCCTGATCCGTATTCCGTCGGTAACGGTTGGCGCAGAAGAGTGTTTGGATGAAGTCCATCGCGCGGCTACACTGGTGTTTGACTATTTGCGCGATCACGGCCTGGAAGTGTGCTATTTCAACAATGCCAAATACCCGGCGGTGCTGGCTGCTTGCCCGGGGCAGATGCAAGCCCCGGTGATGCTCAGCGGCCATTTTGATGTGGTGGCCCCCGAACCGGATGATAGTCAATTTGAACCGCGTCTGGAGGGTGATTATCTGTGGGGGCGTGGTTCTGGCGATATGAAAACCGTAGTGGCCACCTATATGGTTTGGCTGAAGGATGCCCTCAAGGCAGGGCCTCCCTATCCCCCGATCAATCTGATGTTGATTGGCAACGAAGAAAATGGCGAAGGTGAGCCGATGGGCACACCCCATGTTTTGCAAGTACTCAAGGATGAAAGTGGCTATACCCCGGAACTTTTCATCGCCGGAGAGCGCACCGAGGAAAGTGGAACGGGCCTGTGGGGGGAAGTTTGTACGCAAAACCGCGGCATGATGCGCTTTGATGTGGTTGGGCACGGCCAGCGTGGTCATAGCGGGGTGGCTGGCACTCAGGCCGATCTCAGTGAACGCATGTTAGCAGCCCGCAGCGCGCTGATCGAAATCATGGCGCAGTACCTAACCCTTGAAAGTGCCGATGGCTGGCAATCTCAGGCGCGTTTTCCTTTCTTGAAAGTTGGCACCCCCGGCGTATATAATATCACCGCAGATTACGCGATCCTCGGGGTTGAAGTACGTCCGATTCCGCAAGACGACGTCGATGCATTATTTACCGCGGTGGAGCAGTATTGTGAAGAAGTTGGGCTGCAGGTGGAAAATGTGATCAAAGAGAACGGCATCGCTTGTGACCCACAAAATCCCTATTTGGCAATGTTGATTGAAGCTGTCGCTCAGGCTTCTGGTGAACCCGCTCAAATTGGACGTAAATTGCCCGGCACCAGTGCCCGCTTCGCTCCCCGCGGGCAGGGCGTGGTTTGGGGCCAGAGCGGCATCGGGCCACATTCCAAGACTGAACGGCATTATCTCCCCAGTATTCTGCCATATTATCAGGCCCTGCAAGCATTTTCTAAAACATTGCTTCGGGGTTAGGGCAAAGGAACCTTTGAAATGACTGTGTCTGAAAAAACCGTCGTCATCATTACCGGCGCTTCATCAGGGATTGGTGAAGCGACCGCCCGTCTGTTGGGCATCACGCATAACTATAGTTTGGTGCTGGCGGCCCGGCGTGTGGAGCGGTTGCAAGCTTTGGCTGATGAAATTGAGGCCGCAGGAGGTCAGGCGTTGCCCGTGGCTACCGATGTGACCCATCTTGGAGACATTCAGCATCTGGTTGAAGCTGCCCTGGCGCGTTTCGGACGGATTGATGTCTTGTTCAACAATGCCGGATTTGGCCGTATGAAATGGCTAGAAGAATTGGACCCGGTGAGGGATATTGATCTTCAGCTAAAGGCTAATATTTTGGGAGTGATACAAACGACCCGTGCTGTTTTGCCTCATATGATTCAGCAGCGCAGCGGGCATATCATCAATATGGCTTCGGTAGCCGGGCTGGTAGCTACGCCGACCTATAGCATTTACTCGGCCAGCAAGTTTGCTGTGCGCGGTTTTACCGAGGCCTTGCGCCGCGAAGTGGGCATCTGGAATATCCGCGTCACGGGGATTTATCCAGGCGGGGTGGCAACCGAATTTGTTGAGCATACCGGAGTCAAACGCAAAACTGGTTTAAGTACCCCAAAACTGCTCAAACTAACTGCTGAAGACCTTGCCGGAGCGGTCTTTAAAATTATCCAGAATCCCCGCCGAATGGTGGTACTCCCCTGGCCGATGAAGGTGACATATTGGTTTAATATTCTTTTCCCCGGGCTGGTAGATTGGAGTATTGAACATCGCTTTACTATTCCTGAGCGTCTAAACAAATAGCCCCGGTTGGGGGCTATGACTGTATGGCTTCGGCTATCGAAAACGCTAATCTTTATCTTCGGATGGCTGTTCAACGATTTCGATATCTGCTTCAGGTTCGTCAAGGGGGTTGATATTCTCGAGTGCAAGAATCCCATTGCGTGCCTGATTGAGCAGGCGCTCCAACTCTCTTTCAACGCGCGAGAGTGTTTGAATGACGTAGTTATCGGCTTCAAGCCGTGTTTTTTCGGCATCGATTTCAGCCTTTTTACGCACTTCATCCGCGCGTACCTTTGCGGCCTGAACAACAGCATCACGTTCCACAAGTTGGTTGCTTTTTTCGCGAGCCAACCCCAGGGTTCGATTGGCTTCTTCCTGGGATTGCGCCAGAATGCGGTCGCGCTGGGTAAGTACCTGTTGCGCTTTTTTGACTTCGTCCGGAATAGTCACGCGCATCTGATCAATTAAATCCAACATGCGATCTTCATCCACAATCACATTATGGGTGAGCGGGATGGGACGGCTTTCGTTGAAAAGTTCTTCGAGGCGATCTACAAGATGGAGTATGTCCATGCGATGTCTCCTGAGAGGACACGGCGAGCGAGGGGGTTATACCTCTGTGGGGCGTGGGGCACGCTTCTGCAAACAGAATCTTACAACCCCAGATTATCCGATTTAGTTGCAAGGTTTGATCCAAGATAACATGGAATCAAGCACTTCGTCAAGTAGCCCACTGAGGCGTGCCACGGCTTTCATAAAAGTAGAGCCAGGGCGGGTATTTACCACAGAGAACGCTGAGTCCGCCGAGATTT
>JACNJM010000210.1 GCA_014382605.1 Anaerolineae bacterium | reverse complement strand
AGCCCCATGATTTTATCTAACAGCAAAGGGGATGTCAAGAAGCGGTATAATTGCGATGATGAACAGGTCACCCAGAAATCGCTTGCTATACTCACTGCTTGCCGCATGGATGTTATTTGTTATCAGCATAATTGGCTATTGGCTGATTGAGGATTACACTCTCATCGAAGCGTTCTACATGACTATGATCACCCTCTCTACCGTCGGATTTGGCGAGGTCAGGCCACTCTCTCCGACGGGGCAAGTGTTTACAGCCATCGTTATCCTGATCGGCATCATGGTTATTGCCATTCTATTCAGCATCCTGACAGAGTATATTATCACCGGAGAATTATCTGGAACCCTGAGAAAGAGCCGCATGAGTAAAAAAATTGCATCGTTAAAAGATCACTTTATCATTTGCGGCTATGGCCGCATTGGGGAACAAGTCGCAGTTGAATTACAAAGCCTGGAAAAGCCATTTGTTGTCATCGATCAGGACAGAACAGCCATTGAAAAATGTGGCGGTCATCAATACTATTTCATCGAAGGCGATGCTACACAAGATGAAATTCTACGCCAGGCCGGCATTGACCATGCTCACGGCCTGGTCGCGGTTCTCAATGCAGATGCAGATAATGTTTTCGTTGTACTCAGTGCTCGTTCTCTCAACCCTAACCTGACCATTGTGGCGCGTGCCACACAAAAAGCGGCTGAACACAAGCTGAGAAAAGCCGGAGCAAACCGCGTCGTCTCTCCCTACAACATGGCCGGATACCGCATAGTCAACCAGCTTATTCGGCCTCACGTTACCTTTTTTCTGGATATTGCCATGCGCAGCCAGGGGTTAGATTTAGTACTCGATGAAATCGGTATCACCGAGGATTCTTCACTGAACGGGAAAAGCATGGCTGAGGCCAATGTGCGGGCGCGTACGGGCGCCAATATACTCACTATTCTACGTGGGGCTGAACATCAGGTTGTTGACTGGTCCCCAGAGCTGCAATTTGAACCCAAAGATATGCTCATTGCGGTAGGTAAGCCGGATGAACTTCGTCGACTGGCTGATCTAGCTGGCAATCAGCGCTAAAATAAAAGGGTGTGTGTGGAAAGTAATGCTCTCCACACACACCCTTTTCACAACCTATCTCCACTAATACGACTTATTCTTCAGGTTTTGGCGTCGGGGTGATCGGCGTAGGAGAGGGCAAGCCGCTTTCGAAATCATACAAAACCGGCAGAGCATTCAGATCACCATCGACTTCAACATATTCAGCGAACAACCACCCTAATTCAGATAACAACCAGGTATTATCGGCTGTGCGCCCGGTGATTTCAACCGCTGCATCAAAACGCACTCCCGCAATCATGAGATATTCTGTCCCCGGGCCAGAGCGCACCCGCATACTACTGGCCGTCACTCGCCCTGGTATAGACACTGGCACCACCAACGCGGGGGCTTCCGTTGACTGAGCAGTTTCACCGGCAAGCGTATCCACAGCCACTTCTTGATCCGTTTCATCCACAGGGGTCTCGCCCGCCCTTGTCTGGAGCGCGGCAAGCCCATCTTCCAAAACGCAGCCGGATAGAAATAGCATTACCGCAACAAGCCATATCACCATCATATTTTTTGCAAATATTAATCGTTGAGCAAAATCCATTTTTATTCCATCCAAAATAAGCAACACAACGACCTCTTAAAACTTTCACAACTGCAAACGGGAAGACCCAATTACTCTGAAGTATAGCACAAGGATAATACGATTTTTGGATTTTCCACGTATAAAGCCTCTCATTTTTGCAAGCAATTGTTCCATCGACAAGGCTTTCAGAAATCCAATTTTTTCGCCATCATCGAATCGAGCGGCGGAAATTATCCCACATACAGTTGTTTCGAAAGACCCCAAACTGCATGAAGTCTTGTATTGGCGTATAATAATATACTCAAATATTTCCATTCTCATCATGATTGCACGAACGGAGAAACCATGTCTACAGCCAGCAGCACCGCCCATTTAAAAAGACATCAACTACTGAATAAAGAACTCCAACGTCATAACCTTGATGCCATCGCCCTGAATCCTGGCCCCAGCCTGCCCTACCTGACCGGGTTGCACTTTCATATGAGTGAACGCCCGGTGATCGTATTTTTTAGCCAAAACAATGCTCCCGTAATTGTATTACCTGAACTGGAGGCGCTAAAACTTGAAGGGCTTTCCTACAAAATCCAGGCTTTCCCTTATGGCGAAAACCCTACCCAATGGATCGAAGCCTTTCAAGGCGCAATCCGAGCCGCGGGTTTGGAAAAAGCTCGTATCGGTGTGGAGCCGCGCGCCCTGCGCGTACTGGAACTTAATTTATTGCAGCAGGCCGCGCCCCAGGCCCAATTCATCCCCGGGGAAGCCTGCGTATCAACCCTGCGCATGAAGAAAGATGCCGCTGAAGTGAACGCCATGCGCACAGCCGCCGAAATTGCCCAAAATGCGCTTCAGGCCACACTCCCGATGATTAAACCCGGCATCACCGAGCGTAAGATTGCCGCCGAACTCACCTTGCAACTGCTACGCCACGGCTCCGATTCTCGCATGCCGTTTACACCGATTGTATCTGGCGGCCCCAACAGCGCAAATCCCCATGCCGCGCCCAGCGACCGTCCCCTTGCGCCTGGCGACCTTCTGGTGATTGATTGGGGAGCCAATGTAGACGGCTACTTTTCAGATATAACGCGCACCTTTGCCATCGGCCCGGTGGAGCCAGAACTGGCCCGCATCGCTGAAATCGTGCTGCAAGCCAATACCGCCGGGCGCGAAATTGCCCGCCCCGGCCTGTCCGCCAGCCAGGTTGACAACGCCACCCGCACCGTCATCGAAGAAGCCGGGTACGGCCAATATTTCACGCATCGCACCGGCCACGGCCTGGGGCTGGAGGGCCACGAAGACCCCTACATCCGCGGCGACAACACCCAATTACTCGAAGTCGGTATGAGTTTCACCATCGAGCCGGGTATTTATTTGCCGGGGCGCGGCGGCGTGCGCATCGAAGACGATGTCATTGTCACCGCAATGGGTATTGAAAGCCTGAGTACCCTCCCTCGCCCACTAAAAACACTGGAGGTGTAATCGTGTCCGTGTGGATCATTCTTCTTGTGGCAAGCATCGTCATTCTCATCCTCATCGGAATTGTGATTGCCATCCAGAACCAGCAAATTGGAAGAACAAACCAAACACCTGTTTTCCAGAAATATTCGGTCGATTCTTCACAAGACCTGCAACAAGAAATTCTGGCTTTGTTGCGACACGGGCGCAAAATCGATGCGATCAAAGCCTATCGCGTTGCCACAAGTATAGGGCTAAAAGAAGCCAAAGATGCCGTTGAAGCCATTGAACGCGGCGAAAGCCCCCACTACCAGCCATCACCGCCCAGCCCAACTGCCAACTGGCGTGCCCAAATCGAGGCAGCGCTACGGCAAAACAGGAAAATCGAAGCGATCAAAATTTACCGCCAGGCAACCAATGCCGGTTTAAAAGATGCAAAAGACGCGGTAGATGCTATTGAAAAGGAGATACTCACCCCATGATTATCCCCACCACCGAACCCTTCTTTTTTCCCGGCGGCCCCGTCGGCTGCTTGCTGGTTCACGGCTTCACCGGAACTCCGAAAGAAATGCGTTGGATGGGCGAATATCTGGCAGAAAAAGGATTCTCGGTTTTGGGGATTCGCCTGGCCGGGCACGCCACCTCGCTCGAAGATATGGCGCGCTCCCGATGGCAGGACTGGCTGACCTCGGTGGAGGAGGGTTGGCACACTCTGAGCGGATTCTGCGACCGAACTGTAATTCTGGGTCTTTCAATGGGCGGGGTGCTTTCGCTGCTTTTCTCCACCCTGAAACCCGTCACAGGGGTTGTGGCGATGTCGACACCCTACGCGCTGCCGCCAGACCCGCGCCTGCGCTTTTTGCGCTGGCTGCACTGGATTCAACCCATTGCGCCACATGCGAAAAAATCAGACTGGGTAGACCAAGAAGCCGCAGCCGTGCATACCAGTTATGGCGTGTACCCCAGCCGCTCGATACTGGAACTTAATGATCTGCTCGCTCAAATGCGCAGCATCCTGCCCACTGTGGATGTCCCCGTGTTATTGATGCACTCGCGCGGCGATGCCGGCGTCAGCCCCGAAAGTATGCCCAAAATCTACGCTGATCTGGGCACTGAAGATAAAGAAATGCTCTGGCTCGAAAACAGCGGGCATGTGATCACACGCGACGCGGAGCGCGAGCAGGTTTTTGCCGCCGCCGAAGCCTTCATTCGCCGGGTTACTGCAAAATAGAAATCAAAATAAATGTTCGCCATATGAAAAAACACCCTATAATATTTCTATTCATCATCTTATTTATCACCAGTCTGGCCTGTGGCGGCACAACCCCCACACAAAGCACAATGGCCCCGGCGGAATTCGAAACTGTCATCGCGGAAACTGTGGCCGCGTTAGACGCGCCAGATACACCCGCTCCCGCCGTGGAAACCACGAACACCGTCCTGCCAATCTCAACACCCACCACCGAGCCAACTTCCCCACCGCCAACAGCGACATTGCCCCCGGTTTGCGAACCGGTACACCCCGGCGCGCAGAGCCTGCCCTTGCCGGTTGGATTTGCGGCCAGTTTGAATACCTTGAGTGTCGAGTTTTTCAATACCGATGGCGTTTCGCTGGGCAGCAAGCAAACCCCCGGTATGACCTGGTTGGACCCTGACCAGCTTCATTTGGGCGGGGGTTACAACAATGGAATACCGAATATGATGCTGGTGTATTACAGCCTGGAGAATAACGGCACACTAAAATCCAGCGAAAATGGCACTGTGACGCCCCTGCGCCCACTTCCCAACCTGGTAACGCTGACCGGAGCAGCAGGCACATCGTTACTGGCCTTTAGCACCAACGAGATCGATATGTCGCCCGATGCGGGGGGCTGGGTAAGCGAACTCTACGCCGGAGACGCCGAAGCCATCAACGGGGCGGTACCCTTGCTCACCCGCTCGGAGGGTGATGGTTTTGTTATCTATCCGCTGGCAGTGCATAGCGAAGGCGGGAGCGGGCAAGGTGTGTGGTATACGCTCTCGATGTGGGGTGTCGGCAATATCAATTTCGCGCCCTATAACGGACTCTACTATTACGATTTCTTCAGCGGGCAAAGCAGCGAATATCTGCCCTTTACAGATCGTTTGGCGGGCATCTCGCCCGACCAGACGCAGATTGCTTATCTGCCGGGGAGGGGCGACCAACCCGGGGGGCCAGGTAACAGCCTGATAATCCGGAATCAACTTAATTGCCAGGAAGTGAATATCCCCTTCCATAGCAGTACTAATCTGGGGGGTGGGATGGTCTCATTTGCACCAGATCATCAACGCTTTGCCTGGTTGGAGGCCTACGGGCCATCCAGCATGCAAGCGCAAATGCGGCTGCGCGTGGCGCGGGCGGATGGTAGTATCATCGTGGATGCAGAGAATGCCCAGCTATTCGAATTGGCCGGGGGAGTAGTTCCGGGCTACGTGCGCCCGGTTGGGTGGCTGGCGAATCACATTCTGCTGCTGGAAGTGGGTTTGCCCGGCATTGACGCTCCCAGCATTGTGAAGTGGGCGCCGGACCCGGCGATGGCAATTGATCCTGCTTTAGGAGCTAATCAAAGCGCCTACCTGACGAACGGTATTGTAGGGGGCATTCTGTATCCCTGATGAACCGAGATCTGATATTCATGGCCCTGGCCCTCTTCACCTGGGGTGTTGGAGAGGGCGCTTATTATATTTTTCAACCCATTTATCTCAAAGAATTGGGGGCTTCACCAATTGAAATCGGCACAATTCTGGGCACGGTAGGGATCGCTATGGGGGCGGCTCACATCCCTGCCGGGTATCTTTCAGATCGGGTTGGGCGGCGCGTGATGATGTGGGCATCATGGATTCTGGGATTGCTGTCAGCCTGGCTGATGGCACTGGCAGGTTCGCTGCCAATCTTCGTCACAGGAATGGTTATATACGGCATTACGGCTTTCGTGATGACACCTATGAACAGCTATGTCACCGCCGCCAGCGGTAAGCTTTCGGCTGGGCGGGCGCTGACAATGATCTCGGCAGCGTATAATCTGGGTGCATTCACCGGCCCATTTATCGGCGGCTATATCGGCGATCACTTCGGTTTGCAAAAAACCTATCTTTTCGCGGCAAGTATCTTTGTCGTCTCAAATATTCTCATTTTTAACCTGCGCCCGCAACCTGTTTTACCCCGCGAACCTGGCACGGTGAAAATTTTGCTCCAGAACCGTGCCTACTGGGCTTACCTGGGTATTATCCTGATTGTGTTTTTCGCGCTGTATCTACCCCAGCCACTTACCCCTAATTTCATGCAAGATATTCATGGATTATCCTACAGCGCAGTCGGCCTGGCAGGTTCGGCAGGCAGCCTGGGTAATGTAGTCATCAATTTAGTTTTTGGATCGCTCAACCCGCATTTGGGATTTTTAATTGGGCAGATTACAATGGCATTGGCGGCGTTCGTTTTTTGGCAAGCTACCGGCCTGCCCTGGTTTATGCTAGCGTACTTCCTGATGGGCGGCTACCGCCTTGCCCGCGCAATGGCCATCGCGCAAATCCGCACGGTGATAAATCCCGTCAATATGGGGCTGGCCTTTGGCATCACCGAGACATTTTCATCGTTTTCGCTAATTCTTGTGCCTCCCATAGCTGGAATAATCTATACCTGGCAGCCTGCGGCGATTTATCCGATCGCGATTTTACTAACAGGGTTTGCTATACTTATCAGTGTGCGCTTTTCCCCGCGTCCATATCACGATTAGAAAATAACATTCGATCCCATACAGAAACTTGTAAACCACACACCCTGGAGGGCAGCATGGAAACGATCTTATTTCTGCAACAACTTGGCGATTGGCTCACCCCGGCCATGAAATTTTTCACATTTTTGGGGGATGAGGAATTCTATCTACTCATCATGCCCGCCATCTACTGGTGCTTTGATACCCTTACAGGCACGCGCCTGGCCCTGATGCTGGTGGTCACCACTGGCACAAATAGCATCTTGAAGTTGACCTTCCATTCTCCGCGACCCTTCTGGGTTTCGAGCGAAGTGCGCGCTTTCACGGCAGAAACTTCGTTTGGCATCCCTTCGGGCCACGCCCAAAACGCCACCACACTGTGGGGCACCTGGGCATCGTCGATAAAAAAACGCTGGGCATGGTATCTGGCGCTGTTTTTTGCCATCATGATCGGCATCTCGCGGCTCTATATGGGCATGCACTTCCCCATCGATGTGCTTTCTGGCTGGCTGGCTGGCGGGCTGATCTTGTGGATTTTCATTCGGCTGGAAAAACCGGTTGGCGACTGGATGAAAAATCAGTCGATTCTTTGGCAGATTCTCATCATCGTGGGGATCGGCGCGGCAATCCTACTGATTGGGAATTTGATGATCGCCAGCCTCGCCAACTGGCAAATACCCTCCGAATGGGTCGCGAATGCCACTCAAGCCGGGGCCGCCCCAGAGCCGCTCAGCCGAGATGGCGTCACCACCGCCGCGGGGGTCTTTCTGGGACTCGCTCTGGGGTTAATTCTGATTCAACGCCGGGGGGGATTCAGCCCCAAAGGGCCTGCTTGGCAGCGCGTTCTGCGCTACCTGCTCGGCATTGTCGGCACCCTGGCAATCTGGGCCGGGCTGAAAGCCGTATTCCCATCCGGCGAGGCATTGCTTCCTCAGGCCTTGCGCCTGTTACGCTACGCGCTGATCGGTTTCTGGGTGACCGCTGGCGCGCCGCTGATCTTCCTGGCGCTCAAGCTGGCTAATCCACCGGAGAAAAAACAAAAAACGCTGCGTTCCCGACGTGCCCGGCAGTAAAACACAGCAATGTCAAATATAAATCTACAAATTTCGCTGCAAACTGCTCGGTGTTTTTCGCTGGCCCATCAGCACCTATATCCACCGCGCCAATTTCGCGGTAAAGCGGGTGTGCTGGAATTCATTCGCCACACAGGCAGCATCCAGTTCGACCCGATCAACGTAGTAGGCCGCAACCCCGATCTGGTGCTGCAATCACGCGTGCGCGATTTTCGCCCTGAAATGCTCGATGAACTGCTCTATGAAGATCGTCAATTGCTCGATGGTTGGGATAAAATGGCCGCCATCTACTGCGTGGAAGATTGGCCGTATTTTGCCCGTCAGCGTGCGCGCATGCAAGCCCGATTTGGAGTCCCATCAGATATCGTCATGCAGGTAGCCCCGCATATTCTCCAGAAAATAGAGCTACGCGGGCCACTTAGTTCACTGGATTTCAAAGACGATAAAAAAACCGAATGGGCCTGGGGGCCAACCAAAGTCTCGCGCGCCGGGTTAGAGGGTCTCTTTTCAATGGGGCAATTGGGCGTGCACCATCGCGTCAATAACCGGCGCTATTTCGAGCGCATCGAAAAACTGTTGCCGGCCACCTTACTCGCCACACCCGACCCCAACGCAGATGAAGCCACCTATCAAGAATGGCATATTCTACGGCGCATGGGCAGCCTGGGGCTAGCGCTGCTCAACGCCGGGGAACACTGGCTAGGGATGATCAACATGAAAAGCCAGCAGCGCCGGGCTGTCATCAACCGGCTGGTGCAGCGCGGCGAGATTATTACCGCAACTGTTACTGAGATTCCCGATAAAACTTTTTATCTACGCGCCCAAGATTTCCCCACGCTCGAACGCGTGCAAAGTGAAACACCCGAGCCGGAAGCCGCTTTCCTGGCTCCGCTCGATAATTTTTTGTGGAACCGCAAAAAAAATACCTGGCTGTTTGATTTTGAATATATCTGGGAAGTCTACAAACCCAAGAAACAACGTCAATATGGATATTATGTTTTACCCGTCATCTACGGCGATAAATTCATCGCCCGCTGCGATTTTACTTTCGATAAAAAAAGTGGGCAATTCACGCTGCAAAACTGGTGGTGGGAGCACAACGTACAGCCCGACGCGCACATGCAAACCGCTCTGCTCGCCGCGCTGGATGATTTTATCACCTACCTGGGAGCGCAAAGTTTTGAACTGGGTGAAGCCATCATAAATGACACAACACTCCAATGGGCCAAAGGTTTTTAAAGACTTTTTATCACAAAGACACAAAGCGCACCAAGTTTTTCTTTGTATGCTTTGTGTCTCTGTGGGGTATCGTTTTTTTGGCGGGCTGCATTCCCGCACCATACTCCCAACCGACGGCCCCCTGGACATTTACACAACTTCGCGCCCTTGATCCTGGCGACACCCCCAACCCCAGCCACGACCTGATTGCACTCTACACCCGCCGCACAACCCACAATCTCGAAATCCGGCTGGATGTGCTCGACCTGAATCTGGCTCAACAGGGGGACCTATTTCTCATGCTGGATTGGCTGCCCGGCGGAGAATCCGCTGAGGGGGGAGGTCGCGCCTGGGATGTCGAAATCGCCATCCCCGCGGGAGAACTGGCCTCCGAGCGGGTGCTGAATCCCCATCTAAACGCCGACCAATTCCCCACCCCGTTGGTGGTGCGTGATCCTCAACTGGATACCATCACCATACGGCTAAACATCCACCAATTACCCCAATTCAACGGCCATTTCTATGCTGCGGCTTACAGCACGATCCCTGGCACCGGAACGAAAACGGATGAAATCGAACCAGTCTCATCCGAAGCGCGTATCACCAGCCGCGCGCCGCTGCTGCTGGCCTTTTGGAACACGATGCCCGCGCATACACCCGCGCAAGCCCTGCGCCGCTGGGATGGCGCACATACCGGCCCGTTGGGGCAGCGCCACGGACTGAGCCATCTACTGGAGGCAGCTGAGCATTCTCGCATTCCGGTTGTTCTACTGGATGCCGCAACGCCTCTCTCGCTGGCTGCGCTGGATATGATGGGGAAAATGCCCCAACTCACAAGCATGCAGTCCCAGGGGCTGCTCGGCCTGTCAGAGACATTGCCAGCGGCTTATTATGGCACATTACCCAATTGGGCGATTGAAACTATCAGCCAGCATAACCGCGCCGCCACAGCCGCATTTGGCCTGAGGGGTTCTCAATTGGTCTATGCTCCCACGCTAACAGCGATTTCAGCGGACAAGCTGCTGATTGCACCCGACACAACCATTGAGACCCTGCAAACGCAAATCTATCGTCATGGCGCGCAGGCCTACTTGCCCCTACCGGTTGCCGGAAATACCTCCCAACAGATTGATTACAACGGGTTGAACATCGAAATCCGACGCGCGTTGATCAACGCCGCGCTCGCCCCCAATAACGCGCGGCCAATTACCGTGTTGGGCGGCGACCTGCCGCACAGCAATTGGGGCGATGCGCATCTCGCCGAGCCAGCGATGGCGTATATCGCCGCGCACCCCTGGATACAAGCGCTGAACGAACAAGATTTGTTGACCCAGCCGCGCCTGGATACACGCATTCTGCCCACATCGAATAATTCAAATGATGCAAATTTTTTCCCGGTATATGCCGCCTTGCACGCCACACCTGACAGCGCCAGCGCTGATTTAGCCTACGCAGCGTTACTCACTTTACTCGCGCCAGCCGACCCACTGCACCCCGATCTGGCTGCACTGCGCGCCAACTATTGGGGTGAAATTGGCATTTGGCTCGCTGCCGCCCACTGGGAACTTGCATCAACACCCTGGCATGATGGTGAAATTTTCACTGATTGCACAACCGACCCAGATTTCGATGGTGAGGCCGAGTGCCTGCTGGCATTAACAGATTATTTTGCCATCATCGACCCCGATGGAGCGCGCCTGAGCCTGCTGCTGGCGCGTCAGGAAGATGGCTCTATCGTACAGCTTGTCGCACCGAGTTCTCAATTTACTGTCGGGTTGAGCGATCCACTGGGCTGGGATTTGGCCGCAGGGGTGCAGGCTGACCCTGGGGTAATTTCAGGCGGGTTTGCCGGCCCGTGGGAAGAGTACCGCGTTGAGCATATTGCTAATGGCATCCGGCTAAATTCAACCTCGATAAGCAAAACTTTTTTGCTCAACGATGAAGGCTTGCGTATGGAATATACTTCTGCAATCCCTGTTGAGACCCAAATTCCACTGGGGGTTGCACCGGAGCTTCGCTTTTCGCCGGGGTGGGCTGAACGCTACGAGAGTGAAGAACTACTTCAGGGGTGGGCCTGGGGAATCAAGGACAATGCACGGGGGTTGATCCAAACTTCGGGCACGCTGACCCACCAAACCTTCCGCGATGATCTTCCCGCGCTTTCACTCCCCGAAAACCCCAACTTTGATTACCCACCGGGGCATTATTTCCCCTTCCCACTAGCCGTGGCAACCGTGCAGGCCGAGGGTACGTTTTGGGTGCAAATTAGCTTGCTGCCTTAACGATATAACTTGCGAGCGCGGATAATTTTTTCGACTGCAGGGGGAAGATATTCGTGGACGGGTAAAGCTGCGGCGATGCGCTGACGCAGGGAGGAGGAAGCAATATCAATGGGCGGGGCGTTCACAAACTGGACTTTGGCGCTGATCCCCTGAAGAAAGGTTTCCAGATGTTCAAGGTTGTATTCTGCCCCCGGGCGTCGCATAACCCCCAACGCGTCACAGGCTGCGAGAAAAGCTTGCGGCGTGTGCCACTGAGGTAAATCACGCAACGAATCGCCACCCATCAGATAGATCAAGAACGCATCAGGGCATGCCTGGCGCAAAAGACGCACCGTATCCACAGCATAATGCGGCGAAGGGCGATCAATATCTACGCGGGAGAGTTGGAATTGAGGGTATGGCGCAATCGCAGCCTGGAGCATCTCCAAACGGTCGGCCAGTGGTGTGAGGGACTGCCCACGCTTGTGAGGTGGTTTTTGGGTCAGCACCCATAGCACTTGGTCGAGGTGCAAGCTACGCAAAGCCGCCTGCGCCAACGCCAGATGTCCGTTATGCGGCGGATCAAAGGTGCCGCCGAAAATGCCAATCCGCGTTATTCCGACCACTCCAATTCGTGATTACCAATATAAACCGTATCGCCAGGTTGGATGCCCGCTTTGCGCAGGGCGGTTTCAATACCCAGCGCGCTCAAGATACGCTGAAAACGGCGCGCCGACTGGTCGTATTCCCAATAGGTCATTAGAGCAGCACGCTCAATAGATACGCCAGTAACGATGAAACCATCGGAAGCGCGCTCAATCTCAAAGGCGCGCGGATCATCCTCCACGCGGTAGACGGGCAAATCTTCGGTTTTTGTGAGCGGAATCAGAGGCAATTCCGTCAGTATTTGTCGGGCGCGAAATAACACTGGCTTCACGCCCGTGCCTGCTACAGCCGAGATGGCGTAAGTTTCGTAATCACGCTTTTCCAGCACTTTCTGCACTTCCGGCCAACGCGCTTGCACATCAGGTAAATCCATTTTATTGAAAACAACAATCTGGGGCTTGGTGGCTAAATCGGGATCAAAGAGGGCCAATTCGCTATTGATTTGAGCGAAATCGAGCAAGGGGTTTTCAGCCATGCCATCCAGCAGGTGAATCAATACACGTGTACGCTGAATATGGCGCAAAAACTCGTGCCCCAAACCTACGCCCTGATGCGCACCCTCGATCAGGCCGGGAATATCAGCCAAAACCAGCGAGATATCCACATCGAGGCGGGCAACGCCCAAATTGGGCTGCAAGGTTGTAAAGGGATAGGGGGCGATCTTGGGGGTGGCATTGGTCACTGCCGATAGCAGCGTCGATTTCCCCGCGTTAGGGGCGCCGACCAGCCCGACATCGGCGATCAACTTCAATTCCAGGCGCAGATTGCGTTCTTCAGATGGGGCGCCCTTCTCTGCGAGACGGGGGGCTTTATTGGTTGAAGATGCAAAGCGGGAATTCCCACGTCCACCACGGCCACCCTTACAAACCACTAATCGGTGATCTTCCAGGGTAAGATCCCCCAACAACTCGCCGGAATCCACATCGTAGACGAGCGTTCCGGGCGGCACAGGGAGAATCAAATCTTGCCCCGATTTGCCACTTTTATTATTTCCACCGCCTTTGGCGCCATCATCGGCAAGGTAATGGTGCTTGTGCCGAAACGGGGAAAGAGTAGTCAGTTTATTATCAACCTGAAAAACCACACTACCTCCGCGGCCGCCATCACCGCCATCTGGGCCACCGCGGGGAACATATTTTTCGCGGCGAAAGTGAACAATGCCTGTCCCACCACGCCCCGAACGCACATATATTTCTACTCCATCAATGAACATTTTATCTCTTCGTTACTCGCAATAATTGGAAAGGCGCAGGCCTCTGCAGCTAAACTTCAGTCAAGTCGGGGCATTTTCGAAGAACATTACCCGGATCGTTGGGAATAAAGAGCTATTATACCATTGGGAAGTTTTTGATACGCCTATGCTATAATTGGGGAATTCTTTCCGCAGATCAGGAGCACCATATGACCAAACAGGATATTCCAGACATCGTTGTCGGACGGCTTCCCTTTTATTTACGCTCGCTACAACGCATGCAGCAAGAAGGCCAGCAAGTTACATCATCCCAGGAACTCGGCGCCCGGCTGGGAGTCTCGGCAGCCCAAATTCGAAAAGACTTGTCCCAATTTGGCGAGTTCGGGAAACAAGGCACCGGCTATAATATTCAATTTCTCAGTAATCAACTACGAAAAATACTAAATCTCGATCAAGTATGGGATATGGCGATTATCGGTGCGGGCGATGTAGGTACCGCTCTAGCCCATTATTCGGGCTTCCGTAACCGCGGATTTCAGTGCAAGATGATTTTCGATAATACCGCTGAAAAAATCGGGAAAACGATTAGTACATTGGTTGTAAAAGATGTCGTTTCTATGGCTGATGAAATTCAGGCTGCCGGGATAAAGGTAGCCATGTTAGCCGTCCCAGCCGATCATGCCCAGGAAGTTACCGATCTGTTGGTTGAAGCTGGGATCAAAGCAATCTTGAATTATGCCCCTATCCAGCTTTCAGTACCTGTAGGTGTCCGTGTTGAGAATATTGATCCAGCAACTCATCTACAAAGGATGTCGTATTACCTGAAATAAAGTCGCAACAACCATAAAGCTTTTCACCCAAAATTTCCGGTATTCTCTCATCTACGAGGCAAAAACCCTACATCGTGGAACCCACGCAGCAAGCTGCGGGGTGTCCAGTAAAACAGAATAAAAAGAGCGAACTTGCAAAAAGTTCGCTCTTTTTATTCGTAAAAATCCATATCGACCAAGGTAGTTTATGCTGGCGGTAGGTTACGTTTTATTTTCGCATAAACACCGGGTTGCAAAGACAATGATGTCCCTTCTGCCACACATGTCTTGGGGTTATCAACAAGATAGGCAGGTACACCCAACTCTTTAGTCAGCAATTTATCAATACCGCGTAGTAAGGATGCGCCACCGCACAGGGCAATCCCTCGGTCAATGATGTCGGATACAAGTTCGGGTGGGGTTTTTTCAAGTACACGCCGGGCCGTCTCAACAACATTGCTCAACACATCCTGTAGGGCTTCAACAATTTCGCCGGTAGTAAGCGTAAGCGGGCGCGGCAAGCCTGTAACCTGGTCTTGGCCCTGTATCTCGATGCTTCTTTCTTCATCCTGCGGGACGGCTGCGCCGATTTCCATTTTGACGCGTTCGGCTGTAGGCTGAGCAATCACCAAACCAAATTTGCGGCGGATATAGGTCATAATCGCATCGTCCAATTGCAACCCGCCCATCCGAATGGTCTCCGCTGAAACAATCCCATAGGTAGCCATAACAGCGGCTTGGGTTGCACCACCGCCCAGACAAATGATCATATTCCCGGTGGGTGTGTGGAACGGCAAATCAACCCCCAAAGCCGCCGCCATAGGTTGATAGATCAAAAAGACATCACGTTTGACCGCTTCCAGCGCGGCTTCATGCACGGCACGGCGCTCAACGCTTGTAACACCATAGGGAACGGACATCATCACCCGCGGACGAAAGATTCGCGCCGGGCTGCTTACTTTGCGGATAAGGTATTCCAATAGCTTCTCGGAAACTTCATAATCCGCGATGACGCCATTCTTCAACGGGTAGGCCACCTCCAGGGTGTCAGGAACACGCCCATACATATCCTGAGCCTCCTGCCCCAGGGAGACGATTTTCAGTTCATCGACCGCGATCGCAACAACTGTAGGTTCTTGAAGAATAACCTGTCCGTCTTCTGCAATACGCGTCCAAATCGTACCCAGGTCAATTCCAATGTCTTTTGAGAAAAGGGCCATCAGGCACTAACCCCGATCTTCCATCATGGAAGGCACTTCCGTACGACGACCCTGACGGTAACGGCGTACAGCATCCAAGCGGAGTTGGGAACGCCGCAAGGCTGCTTCCATTCGCAAGAAAGAATCGGAGTCGGGCGGAGGACCTTCGGCAAGGATTTTTTCGGCACGCCGACGAGCGGCCTCGGCACGCGCAACATCAATCTCGCGCACATTTTCAGCCCGATTTGCCAGCACTGTGATAATTTTGGGTTGAACTTCCACTACCCCGCCAGCTACTGTAAAAATCTCTTCATGGTTTTGTAGGCGCACCTTGATAACGCCAAAGGACAGCGTCGATAACAGCGGCGCGTGGTTAGGGAGTATGCCCATCTCACCTTCTGTGCCTGGCAAAAGCACCGAATCGGCATCACCTTCAAAAATCAAACGGTCTTGAGAAACGATCTCGCAACGAATAGGCATTGTTCCCTTCGCTTATGCAGCCAATTGCTTGGCGCTTTCTACAACATCGTCAATGGTTCCGGCAAACATGAAAGCATCTTCGGGGATGTCGTCGTGCTTTCCGTCCAGAATCTCACGGAAACCGCGTACAGTCTCTCGAATGGGAACATACTTACCCGGCATATTGGTAAATTGTTCGGCAACATAGAAAGGCTGCGAGAAGAAACGTTCCACTTTGCGAGCACGAGAAACAATCAGTTTATCATCTTCGCTGAGTTCATCAATACCCAGAATGGCGATAATATCTTGCAGGTCTTTGTAGCGTTGCAAAACCGCCTGAACCTCGCGGGCAGTTCGATAGTGTTCATCACCCACAATCAGGGGGTCGAGAATACGTGAGGTAGAGGCCAACGGATCAACGGCCGGATAAATGCCCTTCTCTGAAATGGAACGCTCAAGCGCAATGGTTGCATCGAGGTGGGTAAAAGTAGCAACTGGGGCAGGATCCGAATAATCATCAGCGGGAACATAAACCGCCTGCATCGATGTGATCGAACCTGTACGAGTAGATGTGATGCGTTCTTGTAGTTCGCCCATTTCTGTAGACAAGGTCGGCTGATACCCAACCGCGGAAGGCATACGCCCCAAGAGTGCCGAGACTTCAGATCCCGACATACTGAAGCGAAAAATATTATCAATAAACAATAGCACGTCACGGCCTTGATCACGGAAGTATTCGGCCATTGACAGAGCACTCAAGGCCACACGCAAACGTACCCCAGGAGGTTCGTTCATTTGCCCGTAAACCATAACGGTATCTTTCATAACGCCCGATTCGATCATCTCGCGATAAAGCTGAGTGCCTTCACGAGTTCGCTCGCCTACGCCAGCGAACACAGAGTTGCCTTCGTGTTCCATCGCTACCGAACGAATCAGTTCCATAATAACAACGGTTTTACCAACGCCCGCGCCGCCGAAAATGCCAGTTTTACCGCCTTTGGTAAAGGGAGCAATCAGGTCGATTACTTTTACACCTGTTTCGAATATATCCACCCGTGTAGATTGCTCTTCAAATAGCGGGGCTTCTCGGTGAATGGGGTAGTACTCTTCTGCATCTACAGGACCACCCCCATCAACAGGGCGTCCCAAAACATTAAATATACGTCCAAGCGTTGGCAAGCCTACCGGAACCTTAATCGGCGCTCCGGTGGAAAGAACTTCAGCTCCACGTTGAAGCCCTTCGGTTGTATCCATAGCAACACAACGTACCCAATTATTTCCCAAGTGTTTCTGGACTTCCAAAACTTGGGGTTCACCTTCCCCCTGAGGAATTTCGAGGGCTTCAAAGAGACCCGGCAATTGACCAGCAGCGAATTCGACATCGACGACACCGCCTTGAATTTGTATAATGCGGCCTGTAGCTTTAGCCATGCTTACCTCCAAATTATCAATATCAGTGATAACACTGACCCTAGTATTCTAACTTTGCGCCAGGGCTTCTGCACCACCGGCAATATCCAACATTTCACTTGTAATGCTCTGTTGACGCGCTTTGTTATACTCAAGTTGTAAAGCGGCACTCAATTCGGTCGCATTCTCAGTAGCATTCTTCATAGCAACCATACGAGCGGCATGTTCACTGGCCAATGATTCCATCACCGCCTGATAAACTTGCAAAGCCGTGAAACGAGGAACGATCTCATCAAGAAGTTGTTCTTGCCCTGGCTCATAGATATATGTCGCTTCGGGGCCGTGCTGCTCCACGCCAAAAGCCTCCACGCGTCCTTCGCCAGAATCCACTTCGAGGGGGAGGAGTTTTTTGACTGTGGGAATTTGCTTGACCATGTTTACAAAGTCAGTATAAACTAAATAGACTTCGTCTACATTACCTGAGAGAAATTCATCTACCGCCAGGTGACCAATCGCAGACACATCTGCAAATTCCGGGGCTGCCGGGAGATTGCTAAATTCTGCCAGAATTTCCTGGCCGCGACGGAACATTAAATCGCGTCCTTTGCGGCCAATAGTAATAAACTTTGCGGGATGATGGTATGAGCCAAATTTTTGTAGCGTGAATCGAACAATATTGGAGTTGTATGCGCCAGCAAGTCCACGATCTCCGCTGATGAGAACAATCAGTGTGTTTTTAACCTGCTCTCGCTCCGCTAATAAGGGGTGCAACACCCCTCTACCGGGTTGAGCGGCAACATGCGTCAGCACTTGCCATGCTTTAGTTGCATACGGTCGTGTGCGGTACATTGCCTGCATAGCTTTCTGCACTTTGCTGGCGCTTACGGCCTGCAAAGCACGTGTTACCTGGGCAATATTCTTTACACTACGAATACGTAGTTTTACTTCTCGAGCGTTAGCCATTTAGCGCTCCCTGAGTTACTGCCAAGCTGAACGGAAAGCATCAAGTGCAGTGCGCAATTGTTCTTCCGTTGCATCTGTGATTCGTTTATCCTTAACAATTGCTTTGCCAATTTCGGGATGGGATGTTTCCATATAGCGCGCAAGGCTTTCTTCCCATTCGCGCATCCGTTCGAGATCAACTTTATCAGCAAAGCCTTTGGTGCCTGCAAAAATTGCGATAATTTGCTTCTCAACAGCAGAAGGTTCATATTGAGGCTGTTTGAGCAACTCCTGCAAACGCTGACCTCGATTCAGGCGAGCCTGTGTGCCAGCATCCAAGTCGGAACCAAATTGAGCAAATGCAGCCAGCTCACGGAATGATGCCATATCCATGCGCAAACCACCCGCAACTTGCTTCATCGCCTTTGTTTGAGCATCACCGCCCACACGAGATACCGACAAGCCAACATTCACCGCCGGGCGAATACCGGCGTAGAAAAGGTTATTTTCCAGATAAATCTGCCCATCGGTAATAGAGATCACATTCGTTGGGACGTAGGCCGACACATCGCCAAGCAGAGTTTCGATAATCGGCAAGGCTGTCAACGAACCGCCTGTGCCATCTACTTTGACAACCTGATGATCGCCATTATTATCCATTGCCTTCAGCGCTTCATTCGCATAGTGATACGATAATGGCCCCCCGTAGACCTTACCGTCAATGGCATCGCCTGCCTTAGCCAGCAAGTTGGCAAAATCTTTCGAGACAATCACATATTGGTCAGCGAGGCGAGCCGCTCGCTCCAGCAAACGGGAGTGCAAATAGAACAAGTCACCAGGATACGCTTCACGACCCGGAGGGCGGCGCAATAGCAGCGAAACCTGACGATATGCCCAAGCGTGCTTCGAAAGGTCATCGTAGATCACCAGTGCATCGCGGCCCGTTTCCATGAATTCTTCGCCAATGGCACAACCTGCATACGGGGCAATATACTGAAGAGCAGCAGGCTCATCAGCTGTGGCAGCCACCACAATGGTATGCTCCATCGCACCAAATTTTTCGAGTGTGGCGACTGTCCGTGCAATAGCCGCTTTCTTTTGGCCGATCGCGACATAGATACAAATAACATCTTCGCCTTTTTGGTTGATAATAGCATCAATGGCAATTGCTGTTTTTCCGGTTTGGCGGTCACCAATAATCAACTCACGCTGACCACGGCCAATCGGGATCATCGAGTCAATGGCTTTAATACCAGTTTGCAAAGGCGTATCAACGTCCTGGCGCAAAATTACACCAGGGGCGATGCGCTCAATTGGGCGAAAACCTGTCGTTGGCATCGGGCCTTTACCATCAATCGGCTGACCAAGCGCATTTACTACGCGCCCAACCATGGCATCACCAACCGGCACCGAAGCAATCCGCCCCACTGTACGCACAGTCATGCCTTCGCTAATACCAGCATAATCACCCATAATGGTAATACCAACCGTATCACGTTCAAGGTTGAAGGCAATTCCCATAACACCGTTCTCAAACTGTACCAACTCTTGAGAGCGCACATCAGACAAACCGGTCGCTCGTGCAATGCCATCCCCCACTTCTAAAACCGTTCCGATATCACGAACCTCCAGCGCAGGCTGAAAAGCCTCGATTTGCTGCTGTAAGTCTGTAGTGATTCTTTGGATCAGATCAGACATTTTACCTCCTGGTTTCAATCAATTTTTCAATTATTGCGGAAATATTTGATGCGGCATCATCGAGAATATTGCAATGAGGCCGCCAACAATTTCACAGCGATTGAGCATGACAACCACTGAGATAGATATAAGAAAACCCTCTAGGGTGAGGTATCATACCGTGAAACGAATTCCGATTGTGTCTCCGGCCAACATCACGCGAGGGGGTTAAAAGGGTACTCACATCCATGAGGGGCTCTCTACCAAATAAATAACTACCAATATCCCCCAATAGGGATACTAGCGATCAAATAATACCCGAAAGCCATCATATTGTCCAGTTTGATTTAGTATTGGTGCGTTTTTTCACACCTTGAATAGGTATCAGGCCTCATCTGGCGATTGAGATTGAGAACCTTTACCCAAAGCCTGCGATCGTTCATAAGCCGCCCACACTGCGCGCGAGATCGCCGTGCGGAAACCAGCCTTCTCTAGATAGTATAAAGCCGCAGCCGATGTGCCTCCCGGTGAAGTGACCTGGTTTCTTAGGCGAGCCAAATGCACCGGATCTTCACTCTTCCGATAATAATCTACTGAACCACGCACTGTTTGGGCCACCAACTGTTCAGCAATACGCCGCGGAAACCCCAAGTGCACGCCTGCATCCACCATAGCTTCCATGAACATAAATACATAAGCGGGGCCAGTGCCTGACAACGCGGTAGCCATATCCAGATAATATTCCTCACCCAGATAAATTTCTTCGCCCAGCGCGCCTAGCATTTGTCTGGCAATTTGGCGCTGCGCGTCAGAGACCACCGCGGCGGCTGTCCAAACTGTGATACCTTCGCCAATTTGAGCAGGCGTATTAGGCATTGAGCGCACCACATTATCACATTGCAAACCCTGTGAAAGTTTTTCAATGGTTGCTCCTGCAATAATCGACAATACAAATGCCGATGACTTGAGCCTTCCGGAGAGCTCGGGCAAAATCCCTTTAAGCTGTTGGGGTTTGACACACAAGACAATCACATCGGCATTTTCTACGGCTGAAGGATTGTCTGTGAGCGAAGTGATTCCATAGCGATCAGCCAAATCTTGCCCGCGGTTGATACGTGGTCCCGAAACAATGATCTGTTCCGAAGTTGCCACACCACAACGGATAATTCCAGCAATCATCGCCTCGGCCATAACACCAGGACCAATAAACGCAATTTTCTGATGAATTGACAAAATATACCTCCATAAAACTGTACCGGTAAAAACCTGCGCAGAAAGAACTCCCGTCCATTCCAATTCTTGGAATGCTCTCGATCAACTGCGTCACACTTATTTGGCGCAAATCAGGCAAAGTATTGCAACGCCAGGCGAATGCGTTCTTCTACGTCGTCAGGTGCATCTTTCCGGATTGCTTGTACCGCAGCCTGTGCCTCGACAACACTATAGCCCAACACAATCAAAGCTTCCACAACTTGACTGTCCGTATCAGCCATTGTTACCAGCCCATCCAAGTCATCAGTGGCAGTGATACGTCCGTGCAAATGAAGCACAATCCGCTGCGCGGTTTTGGAGCCAATTCCGGGAACCCGTTGAAACACCGCAGCCTGCTCCGAAAAAACAGCCCGGCGAATGGCTGTCGGATTGAGGGTAGAAAGAGTTGTCAGCGCCAGACGAGGGCCAACTCCGTTCACACCAAGCAAGAGAATAAAATATTCGCGCTCTTCGAATGTTGAAAAGCCGTAAAGTGTGAGGGAATCTTCGCGCACCACTAGATGGGTATGTAAAGAGATCGTTTCCCCTTTACTCAGGCTCATGCGAAACTGACCGGGAATAGATACCCATAAACCTACATTGCCCATTTCAATAATAACTCGATCTGCGTCAATCTCAATAACACGACCTCGAACGGTTGCGATCATAGTTTACTCCTGCTATACAAACGCCAAACCAATTCCTGTGGCAGTCATGGCGAGCAAACCTGGTAAAAGCGCTTTGCGCAAAACTGGCGAACCCCCCATCAATGCAATGATGCCCTTGACAACCGTATTCGACATGGTGGCTATGACCACAGCCCGCGAAGCGATATGAAGTTCCACGTCCCCCGTATTGCTGAGTTCTGCCATTGAAAGCGTAATCGCATCCACATCAGCTATTCCGGAGAGCAGACTGGATACCAGGATGCCCGTATCGCCAAAATACATTTGCGCGGCCCGAGAGATGAGCAATACCAGCCCATACAACAAACCAAATTTGATGGCTGATTTCAGGTCAAAGGGGTTTGAGAAACTCATATTCCCTTTTTCGTCGGCTCGCTGTGAAAAAAATAGATACCCACCATACAGCAGACCAACCAAACCGGCAGCCGCCAGAGGTTTCCATACCATTCCGAGGAGTTGCCGGTTGAGTACGCCAACTTCAATAAGCACACGCGAAAACATGACTGTCCAGGCAATCATAATTGCCAGCGCAAAAGGTTTCGATAAATTCGGCTCTCGGCTGCTACGATCTGAAAAACTGAGCGTTACAGCCGTACTGGATACCAAACCGCCCAAAAAACCGGTCAGGCCAATCCCTTGTTCTGGGCCGACGATTTTTATGGCAACGTAACCTAAAAAACTGATACCCGAAATAAAAACAACCATCAACCATATCTTGAAGGGATTCAAAACGTCGAAAGGTGGGGGCAAAAAACTCTGGTTTGGGAGTATGGGCAAAATGATGGCGCTGATCACAGCAAACTGCAATGCGGCAAATATATCTTCGCGTGTCAGTGAGCGAACAAAACGATCTGTTTCGAGTTTCAAGGACAGGAGCGCCGTCGTGGCAATCCCCAACGCCATTGCCAAAGAAAGGTAACCCCAATAACACAAAGCGCCAATCAGCAGGGCAATAATAATGGCAACTTCGGTAGTCAACCCAACAAAACCGCGCCAGGCATCAATGAAGTATGCCACGGCAGAGAAAAGCCCCAATAACAGGATCACCCCGAAAAACGCGAGTGGAGCATCCAGTTGATCGGCGGCCATCGCTGCGAGAGCGCCGACCATCCCCATGAGCGCGAACGTCCGCTCCCCGGCAACAATTTCCTGGCTACGCGAGCTAGAGGCGAATTCGCGTTGGAGGCCAATTAAAAAGCCTATCGCCAGCGCGGCGCCAAAACGTGTGAAGAGTTGTAATTCGGTCATATACCTTATCCCAATAGATCTGCCATCCGATAGCTGTGGATATGACACACAGCAACCGCCAATGCATCAGCGGCATCATCAGGGCGCGGAATATCCTTCATGTTGAGCAGGGCACGGATCATTTGCTGCACCTGATTTTTATCTGCATTGCCGTAACCCACTACAGATTGCTTAATTTCAAGGGGGGTGTATTCAGCAACGGGAATATTTGCCTCTGCCAACGCAAGAATCGCTACACCGCGCCCTTGCCCTACAGTGATCGCTGTACGAACATTGGTCTGAAAAAACAATTTCTCCACCGCAGCCGCATCGGGGCGATGGAGAAAGGCAATATCTTTTAACTGCCGATAGATTTCGAGCAATCGCTTGGGCATCGGTAATTTTGACGAAGTAAGCACTACCCCATAATCTATGGCAATGAGCTGCCCCCCGGCATCTTCGCGCACCAAGCCATATCCCGTTGTAGCGGTCCCGGGGTCAATTCCAAGAACCAGCATCAATTATTATCCTTCATACTGCGCTAAAGCTTCATCAGAGATATTTAGATTGGAATAAACATTTTGCACGTCATCGAGTTCTTCCAGGCGCTCGATGACTTTTAGTACCTGAATAGTGTCTGAGGCACCCAATTCCAACTCCTGGGTTGGGATCATGCGTAAACCGGCTTCATCATATTGAATACTCGCTTTTGCAAGTTCATCATTAATCGATTTGAAAGATTTAATTGGCCCTGTAATTTCAACAATACCTGCTTCCATTTGAACATCATCAGCGCCACCGTTAAGCGCCAGTTCAAAAATAGTATCTTCATCATATCCCTCAGCTGGGAATGTGAAATATGCGGCCTGAGCAAATTGCCAGGCAACCGAGCCGCCTTCTCCCAAACTACCGCCGCTGCTCGTCAGGATATGGCGCAGATCAGCAACCGTGCGATTGCGGTTATCGGTGGCACATTCGATCATGAACGCAACGCCGTGCGGGCCATAGCCTTCGTATACCACTTCTTCATAGGCCGCCGCGCCCTTATCTTCACCGGTACCACGTTTGATAGCACGATCGATATTCTCTTTAGGCATATTTGCGGCTTTGGCTCTCGAAACAGCCAAAGCCAGCGTTGTATTCATATTGGGATCACCGCCACCGTTGCGGGCTGCTACCGCGATCTCACGGGCAAGGCGCGTAAATATCTTGCCACGCTTGGCATCTTCGGCACCTTTCTTTCGTTTGATCGTTGACCATTTTGAATGTCCAGACATGACCTCACTCCTGCGAGCTTGTGACACAAAGTCAGGTAGAAGTAAACGAACTCCTACGGAGCTCAAATAAAGAGGCAAAACCCTGAAAATTCCTATCCCCGCTGCAAGCAGGCGGGGTA
>JACNJM010000045.1:2982-4672 GCA_014382605.1 Anaerolineae bacterium | reverse complement strand
AACGATGCGCTGGTACGCCGTGATGACCCGCGCGGCAGACCCTATTATTGGATTGGTGGCGACACCCCCTCCGGAATTCCGGATGAGGGTACGGATTATGGGGCATTGAAAGCCGGGTATGTTTCTGTCACGCCGCTAAAACTGGATATGACCAATTACACTGCGCTGCAGGCACTTGAAAAATTGAATCTGAATGGCAACCAGAATTTTTAATCTACCCTTGACAGATTCATCAGAATCCATAGAATACTCTCCCGGTATGAAAAATAGAAATTGTCCGACAAAAATACATCAGCGCCCCGGAGCTTTGGCTCCTGTGGGCGTTTTGTTTATTTATCACGAATGAGTAGAGCCATTATTGGCTCTATTTTTTTGTATATCGGTTGAAAATTGAAAGTTGAAGGTTACAAGTTATATATTCAACTTTCAACCTGTAACCTTCAACTTGCTAACCCGGTATTGGAGCATGATATGGCAATAAAACTTCCTGGCCTGATCGATGTCCACGTTCATTTGCGTGAACCCGGCGCAACCCATAAAGAAGATTTTTCTAGCGGAACCGCGGCGGCCCTGGCGGGTGGCGTTACCACGGTGTTGGCAATGCCTAATACCCAGCCGCCTCTGGTAGATGCAGCAGCTTTCCAGATGGCATTGGATGCCGCCGAACAAAAAGCGCGCTGTGACTATGGTATTTTTTTGGGAGCGAACCTCAATAATGCTGCCGAATTACCCGCGCTGGCAACCCAATCTGCCGGGCTAAAGTTTTATCTGGATGCAACTTTCGGCCCGTTGCTGCTCGATGATATCGGCGCATGGCGCGAACATTTTGAACACTGGCCGCGTCATATGCCGATTGTGGCTCACGCCGAAATGCAGACTTTGGCAGCCTTGCTCTTCGTTGCCGGTCTATATGAACGCCCGGTGCATATTGCCCATGTTTCGCGCAAAGAAGAAATACGGCTCATCCGCACTGCCAAAGAAAAAGGCCAATTAGTTACTTGCGAAGTTGCCCCGCATCATCTTTTCCTGTCAACGGACGATCTTCCCGCTCCCAATGGGAGAGGGGCCGGGGGTGAGGGCCGCATGTCCGTGCGCCCGCGCCTGGCAACCCCCACAGACCAGCAAGCTCTCTGGGATAATCTCGATGTGATTGACTGCTTTGCCACCGACCACGCCCCGCACACGCTGGAAGAAAAAGACAGCGAAACTCCGCCCCCCGGTTTCCCCGGCCTGGAGACGGCCCTGCCACTACTTTTGACTGCCGTACACGCCGGGCGTCTCACTCTTGATGATATTGTGGCGCGTATGCACATCAACCCGCGCCGCATCTTCAATCTGCCCGAACAGCCCGAAACCTGGGTCGAAATTGACCCCGCTGCCGAATACGAAATCCGGGCGGCAAACCATTTCACGCGCTGCGCCTGGACACCCTATGAAGGCTGGCCGGTGCGCGGCCGCGTCCGACGGGTTGTTCTGCGCGGGCAAGAAGTATTTAAAGATGGCAAAATTTTGGCAAAACCCGGTTATGGTATAAACGTCAGGATGGCATGACGTCTCGACACTTTGACTTACACGCAAGGAGAAACCTCATGATGATGTCCCCACCCAGCCCCCACCTGCCTTTTGGCGATCAGCGTACCGCCCCCTGGTATGGAAAAGATATTCTCTCTGTAAAACAATTCAGCCGCGC
>JACNJM010000045.1:0-1946 GCA_014382605.1 Anaerolineae bacterium | reverse complement strand
TGAATTCCCTGCTCTGTGTTGGCCTCGACCCGCACAGGAGCGACTTGCCAGCGTGGAGTGGGCGCGCCGCCGTGGAGTTTTGCCTGCGCCTTGTAGATGCAACTGCCGATCTGGCCGCGGCCTATAAGCCCAATGCGGCCTTTTTTGAGAGTCTTGGCCCCGATGGGATTGTCGCTCTGCAGGAAGTGATCGCTGCCATCCCCGAAGGGATTCCTGTACTGCTCGATGCCAAACGCGGCGACATTGCCTCCACGGCTCAGGCTTACGCCGATGCGGCCTTCAAAACCCTTGGTGCAGATTCGATTACGCTCAGCCCGTATCTGGGACGCGATTCGGTAGAACCCTTCATTACCGATCCCGAAAAGGGTGTTTTTCTGCTCTGTAAAACATCCAACCCCGGCGCGGCCGATTTGCAAGATTTGGTTGTGACGACGCACGACGCACGACGCACGACGCTCCACGAGCACGTTGCCCGTCTCGCCCAATCCTGGAATGCCAACGACAATATCGGCCTCGTTGTGGGCGCTACACAGCCCGAATCGCTGGCGCGGGTGCGTGCCGCCGCCCCCGATTTGTGGATTCTGGCCCCGGGCGTAGGCGCACAAGGCGGCGATTTGCGCGCCGCACTCAGCGCTGGCTTGCGCAGCGACGGCCTGGGGATGCTCATCCCCGTTTCGCGCGCCATCTCGCGCGCCGATGACCCGCGGCAGGCAGCCATGGATTTACGCAATCGCATCAATACAGAGCGGTCAGCGGTCAGCCGTCAGTCGTCAGCCGTTCACAATTCTGCATTCACCATTCAGCATTCCCACTTGGCCGAAGGCCTGCTCGAAGCTGGCTGCATTAAATTTGGCAGGTTCACCCTCAAATCTGGAGCGGAATCGCCGATCTATATTGATTTGCGCCGCCTTGTCGGTTATCCAAAACTGTTTTCCGATGTCGCCCTGGCTTATCTGAAAATTTTGCAGAATCTGCACTTCGACCATATCGCCGCCTTGCCTTACGCCGCCATGCCCATCGCTGCGGCCATCAGCCTGCACGGCAATTTGCCGATGATTTACCCGCGCAAAGAAGTTAAGGAGTATGGTACAAAAGCCCAAATTGAAGGTGTTTTTGAAGCGGGTCAGCGCGCCGTGGTGATTGACGATTTGATCTCCACAGGCGGCAGCAAATTTGAGGGCATCGAAAAACTCGAATCAGCCGGACTTCAAGTGGAAGATGTGGTTGTGCTGATTGACCGTCAACCCGCTGGGCAAAACGAACTCGCTGAGCGCGGCTATAACTTGCACGCAGTTCTGAGTATTGCCGATTTGCTGGACTATTATGAGCAAACTGGACGAGTGAAAGAAGAGCGAATTCAGGCTGCGCGCGAATTTTTCAGTTGAAGGTTAAACGTTCAACTTTCAACCTGCCAACCTTCGAACCTATATGTATAAAAATATCTTTCGCCCTCTTCTGTTCCGTTTCGACCCCGAGCGCGCCCACGAACTCACGTTGAATGCATTGCGTCTGGTTGGCGCGCTGCCTCCACTGCGGATGGCCCTTGCCCGCGCGCTTGCTTCGCCTAGTGGGTCCCCCGTGGATGCCTTTGGGTTAAAATTCCCGAATGCGGTTGGCCTGGCTGCCGGGTACGATAAGGATGGTCTGGCCTGGCGCGGACTCGCGTCTTTAGGCTTTGGACATATCGAAGTGGGGACGGTCACGCCGCGGCCCCAGGCGGGCCAGGCCAAACCGAGGGTTTTCCGCATCCCGGAGGAGCAGGCCATCATCAACCGCATGGGCTTCCCTGGCAGTGGCGCGGATTTTGTATTTCGCAACCTTCAACGTTCAACTTTCAAACCAGACAACATTATTTTAGGTGTCAACATCGGCAAAAATAAAGACACCCCCAACGAAGAAGCGGCGCGTGATTATCTCTACCTGCTGGAAAAATTCTCTCCGCTGGC
>JACNJM010000046.1 GCA_014382605.1 Anaerolineae bacterium | reverse complement strand
CCGGTGAACGCTGGATCGATATTGATCTCTCCGACCAACGTCTATACGCATATGTCGATGACGATCTGGTAAAATCATTTGTAGTTTCCACCGGAACCTGGCAGTATCCCACCGTCACCGGGCAGTTTCATATCTACGTCAAATATCTGCATGCCGATATGGCTGGGCCGGGCTATTATTTACCCGATGTGCCCTACACGATGTATTTCTACAAAGGTTACGGCATTCATGGCACGTATTGGCACAATAATTTTGGCACCCCGATGAGCCACGGCTGCGTCAATATGATCACCGATGATGCCGGGTGGATTTATAACTGGGCCTCAGTAGGCACAATGGTAAGCGTGCATCCATAATATGACTGATTCCATCTCGCGCCGGGATTTTCTAAAATTAAGCGGGACGAGCATTCTCGGCCTGGGGTTGATTCCGTTTAAGCCGTTTTTCCCTGTCTCCGAGTCCGTCCAGCAAGGGCGCGCCATCTATGAGGAGATCACGGTATACGAGGAGCCATCGCTGAGTAGCTCGGTGGTACGACAAATTTGGGAAGATACCGTTTTCCCCATTGCCGAGGTCGTCTTCGGGGACGAAGAACCAGCTCACAACCGCGTCTGGTTTCGCCTTGCCGAGAGAGAATATGTCCACTCCGGGGGTGTGCAACCCGTCGAAACTCGGCTCAATGCCCCGGTTTATAATTTTCCGCCCGAAGGCAAACTTGCCGAAATCACTGTGCCCTATACCGATGCCTATCGCAAAGCTGATACCCACAGCAATACTGCCTACCGTTTTTACTACGAAACCACCCACTGGGTCATGGATATGCTGCTCGATGCCTATGCCGTGCCCTGGTATCGCGTCACCGATGATCGCTGGGAATTTGAATATTACGTACAGGCGCGTTATTTACGCATTATTCCAGATGAAGAATTAAGTCCGCTCTCACCGAATATCCCGGAGGAAGCCAAACGTATCGAAGTGGATACCACTGAACAATTGGTGACTGCCTACGAATATGATGAACCGATTATTATGATTAAGGCCTCCACCGGTGCGGAATATAGCACCGGCAAATTCTTTACCCCCCTGGGACGGCATTATACCTATCACAAGATGCCCTCGCGCCATATGGCCGCCGGGAATTTGGCCCGCAATGGTTTTGACTTGCCGGGCATACCCTGGGTAAGCTATATTACCGATACCGGCGTTGCTTTCCACGGCACATACTGGCATAATGATTATGGCAAGCCGCGCAGTCATGGCTGTATTAACCTGCCATCGCAAGCCGCTAAATGGCTTTATCGCTGGACGTTGCCAGTGGTACCCGCCAGTGAACGACGGGTACAAGAGAAAACGGGGACGCGGGTTGATGTTATATAATTACGACTAAAAAATTAGGAGAATAACCATGCACTCTGCATTTCAACACAACCAGTATTTACTCAAACGGCAGGTTTTCGCCCTGACCGGCAAGTTTCGTGTTTATGGCCCCAATGGAGCCTTATTACTTTACAGCCAACAGAAAATGTTCAAACTCAAGGAAGATATTCGCATCTTCTCGGACGAGAGCATGACTCAGGAATTGCTCAATATTCAGGCGCGCCAGATCATTGATTTTTCAGCCGCGTATGATGTTGTAGATAGCTTCACCAACACCAAAGTGGGGGTACTGCGTCGCAAGGGATTGCGCTCGATGTTGCGCGATGAATGGGAAATGCTGGATGCCTACGACCAACCGATTGGCATCTTGCAAGAAGATAGCGTGGGTTACGCCTTGCTGCGCCGTCTGCTGCTCGGTTCGCTGCTGCCGCAAAATTACGACATACTCTTCCCAGATGGACGTGTGGCTGATTTGCGTCAGCGCTTCAATTTGTTCAGCTATCAACTGGATATTGATTTCAGCGACGATAAAGCTCGCCGCTTCGATCATCGCCTGGGGATTGCTGCCGCCATTTTGCTGGGAACAATCGAGGGCAAACAATCTTCGTAGAGAGAAAAATCTCAGGGATTTCGCTATTGTATTGGACAGACTCTAAGTTAACAAAACGCTTATAGATTCAGACATTTGCTCTAGGGTACAATAAACTCGATGCGGATCATTTAATCAACCATGTATCCCTAAAAAATTGCGATGACTAAAAAAATTCTGTTTGAAGGTTTGATTTACGATGAAAACGGCAATCCCGTTGAAACGGCTTTTGTAGGCAATGAACCATGCTACGTTGTGGATGATGCCGGATTCCGGCGGCATATCCCCTCCGAACAGGTTGATCGTCAGGTATTGGCCATGATGCAAGAGATGATCACTGGTCACGAAGACTTACTCAGCGAGCAGGCTGCCAAAATGCTGGGCCAGGATGATATTTTCACGCGGGCCATGATCGAGACTCAACTCAAGAATATGGACCAACAAATTGAGCGCATCTTTGAAATCGGCATCCCCGAAGAAAGCCTCACCTACATGGGTATGACCGGATTTCGCATCACGATCAATATTCACGGGGAAGTCACGGACCTGCACCAACCTGGTATGACAGACCCCAACGATGAGTGAGCCGGTTGATCCGGCTCTTTTTACGCCCAAAAGTACCGCTCGTGTTTTTCGCCGTTTCCTACCTATTCTGGTAGAATTAGCGCAGCCGTTCTAGTGATGGACATGCACAGAGAAAAAAACTGACATGAGTACGTCAAATATTATCAACGTCAGCGAAGCTAATTTCGAATACGAAGTTATTGAATATTCGCAAGAAACACCTGTCCTGGTTGATTTTTGGGCAGAGTGGTGTATTCCTTGCAAAACACTGGAACCCGTTCTGCGCTCGCTGGCGCTTCAGGGTGATGGCAGTTTTCGCCTGGCGCGTTTGGACGTGGATGAAAATCAGAAACTGGCTATGCGCCTTAATGTGCGCGGCATTCCCGCTGTAAAAGCTTTCCGCGAAGGTAATATCATCGCCGAATTCAACGGAATCAAATCAGAAAGCGAAATCAAGAAATTTATCCAATATATTATTCCCAGCTATGCTGATCTAATTCTTGATAAAGGCAATAGCCTGCTGGTTTTTGAGCAGTGGGAAAATGCCGCCAGCGCCTTTCGTGAAGTTTTATCCGAGCGCCCCAAACATTCTGGCGCATTATTAGGATTATCGAAGAGCCTTCTCGCAATGAATCGGTTTGAAGATGCTCTGGATATTCTCGAAAATTTTCCTACCAGTCGCGAATATACAGCCGCTAAAAAGCTGATACAATTGGCTAACGCATTGCAGCGTCCTGAGTATAATGGCAACAATGAACTTGCACCGCTTGAGGCCACATACCAGCACGCACTCCGCCTGATACGGCTGGGTAATTTCCCCGCCGCGATGGATGGTGTCCTGGCAGTCCTGAAACAGGAAAAAAACTACAGGGATCATGAAGCTCGCCAGGTCTTGTTAGGTTTATTTGAAATACTCAGCGACGAAAATAGCATAACTCGCCAATATCGTAATGAACTCGCTTCGATACTCTTCTGATCGGGTTTTTGCCGCGTAAATATGAAAGTGCTGTTTTGATCAATAGTGCTTTGAATAAAATTTTTCATAAGGCAGCCAAAGACCTGCGCGCTCCGCGCAATTATGAATCATCCACAGGAGTCTACATGATAAACAGAACCACGCGGCAGATCATTTTTTTGCTCAGCTTCGCAATATTCACCAGTCTGTCATGCAGTTTTGTATCTCAAATCGCGGCATCAAATTCTCCTGAGGCTGCTCCCGTAGAAAATCTGCCGGAGGGTACCAATGACCCGACTCTCTCGCAAGACAGCGAAACAATTCCCGCAGAAATCGGGGGAGATGGGCTGGTTCCACCGCCCCTGGCTGACGGCGGGGCATGTGCCAACACCTTTTACCCAATGATCCCCGGCTATCAATGGATCTATGAAATCACATCCCAGGGCGAAACCAGCCAGATCAGCCTGACGGTAACTGAAGTCACTGGCAACCAGGCCACATTGCATATGCTCTCGCTGGCAACTGGAGTTACATCAGAAACCATCATCGAGTGCAATAATGGCGCTATTCTTTCCTTTCCTGTGATAATGCTCGGATTTTTGATGGGCGAAGTAGATGGAAATCTGGTCATTGAGCATCAAAGTGGCGTTTTTGCTCCCAATTACGCGACCCTCAGTGAGCAAAACTGGGATGCAGAATGGAGCGGCGAATATCTCGCCTCGGGGATAATTGAAGCCCAAATTGAGGGCAACCAGGCCTCGGGCAAGCTCGAAGAAAGCCCTCTCAGTGTGCAGTGGAACACCCCGGGCGCAGGCGAAACCATCTTCGAATCCGTCAACGTGCGGGCAGGTGAATATCCAAAAGCCATTAAACTCGAACGCCAGATCGAATTTGACTTTGTCGCCGAAGTTACCGAAGATGGTACTTCTATGTCGCTGGATGCAACCATCACACTGCAAAACAACCTGTGGTTTGAACCCAATGTTGGGCTGCTTAAACAAGAGATTGAGCAAGCCAGCGCCAAACTCTATGGGGTTAATTTCCCCATAGAAATAACAGGCACAATGGAATTGGTTGAATTCCGGATCACAGAATAAAAGGTTTCTCACGGCAATTCCCAAAGAACAAAATATGGTTCTTTGGGAGTTGCCGTGGTAGCCCCCATATGTGGGGGTAAAATGAGTGTCA
>JACNJM010000047.1 GCA_014382605.1 Anaerolineae bacterium | reverse complement strand
TATGGCTTCCGCCGCGCCGTAAGTAATTGCCGAAAAATAGGGGTGTGTGGGGTGCTCCGCACCCCACACACCCCTATTTTTCGAAAGTCTTTTCAAAAGTTCTTTCCAAAATCTACTTAGGAAGCCAGGAATGCAGGAAAAAAGTTTTTGGCTTCATGGTTTCCTGATAGATTTGGCGCGTGTTCAAGCTTCTACTGACTAGCGCAAATTTTTCGAGTGTTTCTTGTGAAATTTTGCAAGCCAATCCGGGAGTACGGTTAACAAGTTTTCCATAATCTGGCGCGCGCCGATCTCAAAATAACCCATATCCCCATAGGCCGGGCTGCCTTGCCCCCCAACCACATCGCTGACGCCGCGCAAGATCAAACACGGCACCTGATGGCGCGCTGCTACCCAGGCAATCGCGCCGCTCTCCCAATCACCAGCAATTGCCCCGTATTTTGCTATCAGATTGGGGATTTCATCGTAGAACAGATCTCGATCTGCGGATGCTAGCATTCCGCGCCGCGCTGGCGAGGGCAACTCAGCGCCAAGCCATGCCAGATCAAGCTCGGTGGCATAATGTTGGATATGCGCATCAAAATCGCCCATCTGCTCGATGATGTCATACACCACGGTGCGTTCCGCCAAGATAATTTCCCCTTTTTGGACATGCCCATCAAAGCCGCCGCAAGTTCCAATATTAACCAATAAATCGGGATGCCAACGCTGAATGGCAAACTCAGCGGATGCGGCTGCGGCGATTTTCCCCCAGCCCCCGTGCAGGAAATTCACATCCAGGCCCGAGGTGGGCGCGCCCACTCGAAGAGCGAACCACTCCCCATAGGGAGTCGGTTGAATCTCGGCTCCGGGTAATATTTCGCGGACAACCTGCCATTCCATGTCCGCTGAAATTATTACGATTACTTCGGGATGAGAACTCTCCCCGGATATATTGCCCCACTCCGGGGGAGTCTGGTGCGTCTGCTGCGACACTATTTTCCTGCAATAATTTCGATATTGCCAATCGCCTGGCTGATATTCAAATCCACCACATAATCCGCATTTTCATAACCCGGCGAATAATAATACCCGTCGCGCAGCTCAAAGACTGAAGGGATATTCAGCGCAGAAAGCGCCTTGCTGATTTCGATGCGCACGGCGACATCATGTGGAACCTGAATAATGATTTTACCAACCGCCTGGCTGACATCGGCCTGCATAGCTACCCCGGCAGGCAGCGTCATCGAAAGCTCGCCGACCCCCTGGCTGGCATCCAGATTTTCGAGTTGCAATCCGCTCACGTTTAAGTTCATCTGGCCCGCGCCCATCGAGGCATCCAAATTCAGCGGTATTTGCGCACTGAGCGCCAACGTCCAGCCGCGAGCGCTGCCCGGCAAGGCAGCCGTGCTATGGCTGCGCAGCGAATAGACTGCCGTACCATCTTGCAGTTGATAGTCGCTGCGAACATCATTGGGATTCGTCATATTGACTTCGCCAGCAATCAGGGCGTTGCTATCCTCCGAGGCGGATAAATTTAGCAAGCCGGTAGCCGGTGAGAGCGAGATTTCTGCCGCCTGCGCAGCGCCCAATTTCTGATAAATGGCCTCACCGGGGAGGGGTTGTCCACCCAGGGTCGGAAGACCACCTCCCAGCATCCAAACCAGGCCGAATAGCATGGCAAAGATCGCCAACACACCCAGAATGGAGAGCCACAGATGGCGCCGCCCCAACATAATATCTACACCAATAGCAATGACCATGATCGGCCACAAGCGCCAGAGGGTATCCCAGGCAGGCCAGGCCAGCCAGCCAAAATTACTCAGCAAAAAGACGGCCCCCAACCCAAACATAATAACCGGCCCGGCAATTTCTTTACGGCGGATCAACGAATCGAGGCCAACGGCAAAGAAGATTAACGGCCATAAGCGCCAAAGTGATTGCGTGGCAATGGGGTCAATGATGCCCATATTTGCCAGCAGATAAAGTACGCCAACCAAAATCAGAATCAGCGGCCAGACAATGCTGCCGCGGTGTTGTTTTCGATAGGATTTATGTTCCATATTTTCAGTCTCCTCAACGTTTCCAGCGCAGCAAAAGGACGATACCGGCGATAATAAGCAAGCCCGGCCAGAGAATGTCAAAGTCGAACCACCACAACCAGGGGATTCCCAGAGCTTCGAGCAACCACACCACTCCAAGAATGATCAACCCGCCGCCAATGATCAGGCCCGATTTCGGGTGTGGCTGATTCATGGCTTTGGCAAAATCATCACCAACCACGCGAAAGCGTTCACCAAAATCACTTGAAATCGTGGTGTTTTGCTCCGGGATGAGAATCCACATGAGGATATAGACCCAAAATCCAACGCCGCCGCCAAAGACCAGCAAGAAAAAGGCCAACCGAATCCAGGTGGGGTCCAGGCCCAGAAAATCGCCCAGCCCGCCGCACACGCCGCCTAACATACGGTCTTCGCGGCTGCGATATAGTCTGCGTTCCATATTTATCTCCTAAAAGATCATAACGGCTCAAGCTTGAGCCTTCGCAGTAATTTCCCAATTTGGGGAATACTCTGGTTATCGACGGAAATTGCGCAAAACGAAATAGCCGCCTAAAACAATCAATCCAACCGGCCAGATATAGTTGAATACCGGCATTAGCGCTTCTGATGTGAAGATTCCCAACAAGAACAACACCAAAGCCGGAATAAACGCCCAGGTCATTCGTCCGGCAGGTGTGGGCAGCACGGCTACCAGCGCAAAGGTAACCGCCAAACCCAGAAAGAATATAAAGCCAGTATCGTTAAAATATGCGTCTGCAACTGTAACCACGGCCAGCGTACTCAAGACTCCCGCTGGAATAACGGCCCACCACATTTCCCGGTTGGTAAAATAAACCGCCCAAAATCCCACGGCTATCCCGCCCAGAAAAATGACGCCGCCCCAATGCCCGCTAAAGCTGGGGATGAATTGTTCTCCCAAAACCAGCACGGCCAACCCCAACAAGCTCAGGCCAGGGATCAAAGGCCACCATTGCGAACGGTCGCTGAGATATGCATACAAAAACACCACACCCGCAGCGCCAAAGAACATCCCCCAAAGCGCGCTCCACGCGCTGGGGATTAGCGACATATTTTGCAGCATGAACAAAATTCCGGATGCAATCAGTAATATGCCCCAAAGCCAACGACGATCAATGTGTTTCATCAAAGATACTCCTGAATACTATTGAACCGAGATCGAACCCACCCCGGCATTTATGTTGATTTCTACGCGCTGCGCAGCCGTTTCATAATCTGCCGATTGATACACGTTCCCAGCCTTCGGGAAACGCGCCAAATCGACATCCACACCTAGCAAGCCGCCATCCACATCCACACGGGCAGCAACACCAGCAGGAACATTCAATACTACAGAAGCAGCCCCAGCGCTGACTTTGACACGTATAAATTCAGCCTGAGCGGGCAAATCTACCTGTGTGGTACTGGCGCCGGTTTGTATCTCTAACTCCGTCACCTGCACCATACTCAAATCCAGGTGCGCGTCATTCGCTCCGGTGTGGAGTTCCAATGCCAGGGGGATATTAGGGTTCAAACGCATATCCCACGCAATGCGGCTACCAGAGTTGAAGATTCCGGGGAAGAATACAAACGGGATGCCCTGGTGAGGTACTTTCAAGGATACGTCCAGATTTTCGTCGCGGCGGCGGATTTGCTGTTCCACGCCGCCATCGAAATCGCCCTCCAGCAAATTGTGCGGGGATGCGCCCGAACGCAGGCGCAACTCCCCGGCTCCGTGGTGAATCACTACCCGAGCCTGGTGCGCGCCATCAAGAGGGATGGCGATATTCTCAGTTTCGAGCGCGGCACCACCCATCTGTGCTTGCCATAGCACCCAAATCCCCAGCAAAATGACCATGCTCGGCCAGAACACGCGCCAAATGTTAAAATGTAACCAGCCAAACGTATTCAGCATCATCAACCCGCCAAATAGAATAAACACAAACCCCCAAAAGGCACTATTGCGCTTCATCAATATGCTCCTGAGGATCAGAGACAACATTCGGTATGGTTTTTCGACGGAATAAAGGTTGAACCAACAACCATAGTCCGAAAAGAATCAATCCTACCGGCCAATAGTCGCCCAAAATACTGTTGCCAAAGATGCCGCTAAAGACAGCAAACACACTGAAGCTGATTACTGCCATCCATGTGCCCACCCGGAATCCATTTTTGCCACCTTCGCCCAAGATTGACGCCAGCATCAAACCAACCCCCACAAAACCAGGAATCAGCGACCAGGCATACGCCCAACTTTCCCAATTACCGGTAGCATTTTGCCAATACAACAGGCCGCCTATCCCACCCACAATTACAGCAGGGATAGCCATGCCCGGAGCGCCGAGTAACAACCCCAAAAGTAGCAGGAAAACTCCGACACCAACGATCCACATCGGCCAGGTAAAGATGCTCCAAACCCAATTCAGACCCGGAACAAGCTGAATGGCAAGAAATAGCCCGCCAATCAAAATCAACAAAAAGCCGAAACCTAAATTTGTACGCGTGGTTCGATCCATAGTTTTTCTCCTATATTTTTCAACTTGTCTACAGTTGTTATTAAATATCTACACCAAAGCAGTTACTAAGTGATTGTTGGAAAGTAGCTTTAATATGGCTTCCGCCGCGCCGTAAGAAAT
>JACNJM010000048.1 GCA_014382605.1 Anaerolineae bacterium | reverse complement strand
TCCTCGGAGCGCAAATCCAGCTCGAAGGAGGCTTCGGCGGCAATCGTGTTGATCGATGTGCCTCCGCTGACCACGCCCACGTTGAGCGTGGTTCGCGGCCGTTGGGGCAATTGAAGTTGGGTGAGTTTCCCGATCAGCGCGGCAATTTCGTGAATGGCAGAGGGTTGCCCGTAATCGGCCCACGAATGACCACCCTGAGTTTGCGCGCTAACGCGGTAACGCTGCACCCCCAACCCGCGGTGATAAATTTGTCCCAGCGCCATGCCTTCGAGAACGATATAAGCTAATGGCGCAGCGCCAAAACGTTCGATGACGGCGCGCATCCCGTTGAGATCGCCCAGCCCTTCCTCACCTACGTTCGAAACCAGCCACAAATCGCCGGGCAGGGTGATATTGCGCACATCGAGCAACCATAGCAACCCAAATAGACCGGCCACGCCCAGGCTGTTATCGCCAATGCCGGGAGCCTGAATGCGCCCCGGGGTTAGGCTCACGCTCAAATCGGTATCCAGCGGGAAAACGGTATCGCTATGGGCTGAGAGAATCACCGGACGCGCCTCGCCAGCGCCAAGTCGGCGCGCGTAAATATTCCCCAGGCTGTCAACTTCCACATCTACAAGATTCAACTCATTAAAGCGTTCAGCAATAAACGCCGCTCGCCGCTGCTCCTGAAAGGTGGGTGCGGGAATTTGTTGGATATCAACGGCAAGTTGCAGCGTTTTTTCGCTGATAGTCATCGTCGGAGTTTTAGTTCCCACCGCCAAATGTGGCCGCCAATCCATCGACCAGGGTTTGCCGCTCAACATCCGAAAGACGCGCTTCTGGGTGCGTGATGAGAAAAATGGGCATCGGCATTTCGCCTTTTTGGACGGTTTCAGCAGCTTCATCGGCTTCATTTTCGCCCTGACCCCACTCGGAGATGTTCAACTTCTGACGGCCTTCTTCGACATCATGCTGCACCAGCCATGAAACCGGGGCGATATTGCTATACCAGGGCCACACCGTTTCGTTGCTGTGACAATCGGCGCAGGCTCGCTCAAAGAGGGCTTTGGTTTCGGGGCTATTCCAATTGGGTTCAGCAATCACTGACGGGTTGGTGTGATCGCGGCCGTAGGGCACAAATTGAATCAGAATGCCTAAAACGACAATTCCAGCGACCAAACCGACGGCTATTTTTTTGATGAGATTCATACAGTACTCCTGTTTTCAATTTATCAATACGCGCTGTTCAAAATTATGTTTTTTGAAATTCAGCAGATTGCTTCGCTACGCTCGCAATGACGTAAAATCATGATCTACTGAAATTATACCGTTGATGCTTTTTTGCAGGGATTAAGGAATCTTATCGACGGATTAAACTGCGATTAATCAAATCGGGGCTATATCAAGTCATTCTACAGAGATTTCTCGCACCGCTCGGAAGGATAAATTTTGCTATTCCGGTCCAGTTTTTGTCGATGCATACGCGAGTTTACGGATTTAGAGCTTGCGCACCGATTGGCGCAGTGAGGCGAGGCGCGCTTCGACAAGACCCGGGAGCACGTCGAGGGCGAAAAAGATGCCAGCGCCTTCAGAAACGATCGCCGCCGAGATATTGCCATGCAGCACTGCTTCGAGGGGTTTGTAGGTGCGGCGGTACCCGGCCAGGAAGCCGCCACAAAAAGCATCGCCAACGCCGGTGGGATTTTCAATCCGGGCGGGATACGCCGGGATTTCCCAACGCTCTTTGCTCGCCGCGGTATAGAGCCACTGACCGCGCTCGCCACGTTTGATGACGATATTCTCGCAGCCATATGCGGTCAGGGCTTCGGCCATTTCCCACAGGTCTTTGGTGTGCCCCTCGAAGAGCGCCCGCAGATCATCTTCGGCGGTGATAAAGGCCGTCAGGCCGGGCATCAGAGTGGGGACATCATCATAGAAAGTGGGATTCATATACCCCGGAGCGGGGTCGATGGTAATGGTAGTGATACCTGCCTGGCGCAAAACCGTGGGTAGCAGGCTATGAGTCATAAAATCGAGTGGGCAAATATGCACCCCGGATGCATCCATATACGCATCTGGAATATCGTTTTGACGCAGGGAAGTCGCGTTGAGATCGGTACGGCTATCGAGACCGTGGCTGGTATCTTTATAGCCCAACAACGCTTTCGGGAAGGGAATTCCCAGACGCGCAAAGTGTGGGATGGGGTCGCCGGTGACGCGCGTAATTTTATCTTTGTAGAGATAGAAATTACGTACATCCACGTTTTCGGGCAAAATGTGTACGCCACGCGTATCAAAGCCGCGCGCAGTGAGATCGTCAAGCCAGGCTTCGGGAAAATCTTCGCCGACACGCGCCAATAATCCGGGCGGGGGTGCATGTTCCCAGAGTTTTAGCCCCGCGGCTGCATAAGGCACATTGCCGCCCAGTACATCAAGTACGGGTTCGTCTTCGTGGGTGATGTAATAGTCGCGGGTGAGGGTTCCGGCGATGATGAAGCGGGGGGTGGGCATGGCGTCAGGACGTTTTGACGTCTCGATGTCTTGACGTCGAAACATCATATTCTAAAGAATCTTCCCGAATTCTCTTTGTTCGCGGGTTGGCTTCCAGATAGCTGATGAAGCGAAAGAGTTGGCGGGACACTTTATCGGCTAGATCGTAAGCGGCATCAAACTGCTCTTTTGTAGTATATCTCTGATCAAGCGAAACGTATAGCTGCGCGCGGACTTCGCCCGCGGAGGCTCGCGCCCGCCCCAGATAATCACGGAACTGCGCATCAGTACGGCTGTCAAAACCTTCGGCGATATTACTCATCACAGATACCGCCGCACGCCGAATTTGATCTTTCAGCCCAAAATCTTTTGCAAAAGCGCCTTGCCCCGATAGCTGATAAATCTGATTCGTTAATTTGCGGGCGGTTTTCCAGGCTTCAATATCTTCAAAGCGTGTAATTTTGGGCATTCTTGTCCTCCAGGGGCGTCAGACGTGCTGACGTCAAGACGTCGTGACGTCCGACTCATGAATTCGTAAAGCCGGCCCCTTCTGCGTAAACAACTCCTCCGTTCGACAATTAAGTATCTTGCGCGCCGCGGCGATGCCCGTAGCTGTTGCGCCCGAAACGCCGTGGCTGAGCGTGCTGGCCCCAACCATCAGCAAGCCGTCAATTTCAGTTTGCACCGGGAACGCGCCCGGCCCAACCTGTGTGATACTCTTGGAGATGCCGTACAAATTACCGCGCGTGGCGTTGATGTAGTGTTCGTTGGTCAGCGGGGTGGCTAAACTCCAGAACTTGATGTGGTCGCAAATGCCCGGCACGCGCCCCTCAAGCGCCTGGAACATCTTCCACGAGAGTTCTTCTTTCATGGCGTTATAGTCGGCAGGCCGCGCCCCATAGCGGCTATTTGACCATTTTTCAAACGCATCGTAGCCCACGAAACTGAACATTTCACAAGTATGATGCCCCGCCGTCGGGCCGCTGGTGTGCATTTTGGAGGGGTCTTTGAGCGTGGTCACCGTCAGGAAGCTGGCCGGGGGTACATCGGCGCGCAGGGCGTGGTCGCCCAGGCCGAGCTTGTAGAGCGCGTCCACATCGGCGTGATCGTAAAACCAGTAATTGCCCGAATCCAGCCCGGCGGCGGCCAAATCCATATCGGTGGCGAAGAACAGGCTCAGGGACGAAGTCGAATAGTCTACGCGGTCGAGTTTGCGTCGCAGCCGTTTGCTGAGATGCTCGCGCCCCACCATTTTGCCGAGCGTCACTTCGGGGTCGGCGTTGCTGATGATGTGTTTGGCGGAAATCTGTGTCCCGTCGCTGAGTTCTACCCCGGTGGCTTTCCCGTTTTCGAGCAGGATGCGACGCACGGACGTTTGAAGTTGAATCTGGCCCCCGGCGCGTTTCAACGCTCGAACAAAAGCCCGCGGCAAAACATAGGCCCCGCCTTTGGGGTAGTAGCCGCCATCGAGATAGTGATGCGTGATCCCGGCGTGGATGAAGGCCGAAACCTGCGAAGGCGGCAATCCGTGGTCGCCCGCCTGTGCCGCCAAAATCCCCTTCAAAACCGGGTCGCTGACATGCGCTTCGATTAAATCCTGCCCGGAGCGGCGCGCCCACCTGACGACCGATCCCGCTGCGCCTGCCGCTCGGAGCGCGTCCCCCGGGGCTTTGACGCGCCCCATTTGACTGAGATTCTCCATCAAACCGATCAACGTATCAAAATAGCTCTCGATCCCGGCAGATTCATGCGGAAAACGATCCTTGAGCCGCGCAATCAGGTTTTCGCGCCCTTTGGGGAAATCGAACTGCTCGTCGCCAATGAAGACGTGATCGTAGCCATCGGGGTTGAGTTCGCAGAATTCGAGATCTCCCGAAACGCCCAGCCCTTCGTAGGTGCGGCGCAGCGATCCGCCGGGGGCCAGGCCGCCGATATAATGCACGCCGGGGCTGAAGCGATAGCCGTTGAGGGTGAAGGAGTGCGTCCAGCCACCGGGGACTTCGTGCTGCTCGCAGACCAAGACTTTTTTGCCCGCCTGGGCCAATGGAACCGCGGCCGCCAGCCCACCCGCGCCAGAACCAATCACGATTACGTCGAAATCCATTTTATCTCCCGTAAAGGTTTAAAGTTGAAAGTTTAAGGTTGAAGGTTTGACAAGTCTCATAAAGTCATAGTAACCGGACCTTAACAAAAGTCTCAAAAAGTC
>JACNJM010000049.1 GCA_014382605.1 Anaerolineae bacterium | reverse complement strand
GATGGGACGGTTTTCTTTTTGTTCAATCCTTTTGGGGGCAATATTTTTACAACCGTATTACAGCAACTGCATCTGGAAGCACAACGCGAGATTCTAATTTGTTCGTATGGCGCGTGCACCCAGCCCCTGGCAAGGCTAAATTGGCTTGAACGTATCCCGCCGGTTGGTGATGATGCTTTTTCCCTGGCAATTTTCACGCCGCGATGATGAAATTATGCAATATATAGGCGATTTGTACTTTATTCTTTCGAGAAACGCGCAAAACATAGTATCATTGTGTTATCGTTCAAATAGCAAAGACCCCTGCTTTGCGGCAGAGGTTATTCCCATGATTTTTGTTTAGAAACCTATGAAATCAAAAACCATCCTACTTGTCGAAGACGACCCCAAAGACGTTGAACTCACACTCATCGCTTTGGAAGAGTATAAGCTGGGCAATCAGGTAATTGTTGCTCAAAACGGCGCCGTGGCGCTCGATTACTTATACCGACGCGGCGAATTTTCAGACCACCCTGAAGGGCATCCTGTGGTCGTATTGTTAGATTTGAAGATGCCCAAAGTGAATGGCCTGGAGGTTCTGCGCCAAGTTAAGGACGACTCTGATCTCAAGCATATTCCTATCGTCGTCCTGACTTCCTCACGCGAAGAGCAGGATATTATTGAAAGCTATAACCTTGGGGTAAATGCATACGTTGTCAAACCGGTCGCTTTTCAACGATTCCTGGAAGTCGTCCGGCAATTGGGCTTGTTCTGGATATTGACGAACGAAGTCCCCAAATAATCGTTTAGCGTATACAGCCAGGAGAATTAAATGTCGCCGTCGCTCCCTTTGCGAATTCTGTATCTCGAAGATGATCCATTAGATGCAGAACTGGCAATTCTAAGACTTGAGGAAAATGAATTCACCTGTGATTGGCGCCGCGTTGCAACGCAGAGCGAATTTGTTGCTTCATTGGAAAATGGCGAATACGATCTAATTCTGGCCGACTATAACCTGCCCGCCTTCACCGGGCTTGAAGCATTAAAACTATTCACAGAAACAAACCTGGATATCCCTTTTATTATTGTCTCTGGCAATCTGGGGGAAGAGCTTGCCGTAGAAACCTTAAAACTGGGGGCCACTGATTATGTACTTAAAGACCGCTTATCCCGGTTGCCCCTGGCGGTTCGACGTGCCCTGGATGAAAAACAAATTCAGCGCCAGCGCCGCACCGATGCGCAGAAAATTCAACGCCTGTTACAACATCAAATGGCAGCCAATCAACTTTCCATTGCCCTGGGAGATGCCCGGCAGCTCGAAGATGTGCATCAGATCATTCATGAATATGTGCGCAACCTAATGCGTGTCGATACGTTTATTATTTCATCTTTCAATTATCAAACCAGCCTGATCCACGCAAAATATGTCTTCACAAATGATCAGGTATGCGATGTGACGACATACCCGCCGATTCCACTCAATGAAAGCGAAAATGGGGGGCCACAAAGCCAGGCGATTATCACAGGAAAAGCCATTTATTATCCCGATTATCTGGCCGCTCTCGAAAACGCCAAAACACTGTATCAGATTTCAGATACCGGACAAGTTAGCGAAACCCAACCCAAGTCAGAACATGAGGAACCCGCAACCCGTTCTGCCATTTTTGTACCGATCAAAGAAAAAGGTGAAACGGTTGGCGTGATACAAGTGCAAAGCTGCGAACTCGAAGGGTTCACACAAGACGATGTAGATATTCTCGCAGCATTGGCAAATGTAGCCGCAATCGCCATTCAAAACGCGAGCCTGCTTGAAAATACACAGCGCCAACTTCACAAGTTAGAGGCGCTACATAATATCGATGTGGCGATTTCAGCCAGTATCGATGTGCAGATCACCCTGAATATTTTGCTGGAGCAGGTTGAAACGCACCTCAACACCGATGCATGCAGCATTGCTTTATTGCCCGCGAACGCAAATATGCTGGAATACAAATCGGTGCGCGGCTTCCGCTCACAAACGCTTACCTATTCAATGTTCCGTCTGAGCGAGGGGCTGGCCGGGCAAGTTGCGTTAGAACGCAAAATAATCCATATTGAAGATTTAACGCTGCTCGACGAAGAGGGTATTCAGCCCTTTATCAGAGAACAATTTATTACCTATTATGGTCTGCCGCTGCTCTCAAAGGGACAGGTCAAGGGGGTGCTAGAAATCTTCTATCGGTCAACTTTCAAACTGGATCAGGAGTGGCTTGATTTTTTGAAAACGCTGGCAACACAAGCCGCGATTGCCATTGATAACACCAACTTATTTGAGCAATTACAGTACTCAAATTTTGAGTTGACAATGGCCTACGACACGACGCTGGAAGGTTGGGCTAAGGCGTTGGAATTGCGCGATCGCGAAACAGTAGGGCACGGACGGCGCGTGACTGAAATGACCATCGAACTTGCCCAGGCGTTGGGCGTACATGATTCAGAGATTATTCACATTCGCCGCGGGGCGCTGCTGCACGATATTGGCAAGATGGGCATCCCAGACTATATTTTGCAAAAACCTGGCCCGCTGACCGATGAAGAGATCCAAATTATGCGCCAGCATGTTACCTATGCCCACGAATGGCTCTCCCCGATCCGCTATTTACAAAAAGCGTTGGATATTCCTTATTGCCATCACGAAAATTGGGACGGCAGTGGGTATCCGCGCGGGCTAAAAAGCGAACAAATCCCCCTGGCTGCGCGGATATTCTCCGTGGTGGATGTGTGGGATGCCCTGACTTCCGACCGCCCCTACCGCAAGGCCTGGAGTAAAGAAAAAGCGAGAGATTATATTCGTGAATATGCAGGCCAGTATTTTGATCCCCAGGTTGTAAATATTTTCTTAGATTTCATCCAGGATGACTAACTGGCAACAAAGAATATCGGGGGGGCAATTAGTCCAGTTCGTCTTGCGGCACAGATGCCAGATGTTTCCAGGGTACCCAGGCCGAGATGGTTGTACCCTGCTCGGGGGTAGATGAAATATCTACATCGCCTCCCACCTTGCGAGCGCGGCGGTGCATATTTGAAAGACCATGCCCAATTAATTCCCCCGTATCCTCGAGCGTAAATCCACGCCCATTATCACTAATCTTCAACAAAGCCTGCTCGTCGGCTGTCCATAACTGAACATCCACTTCTTCTGCCCGCGCGTGCTTGGCAACATTGGCAAGCGCCTCCTGGCAGATGTGGAAAAGCGCCAGCGCATTCTGACGCGGCAGGCTAGCCAGGCCATCTTCGTTAGTCGCCAGGTGTGTTTTGGTGTTGGTATTGTGGCGAAATTCATCCAGCAGGCGCTGAATGCCGCGGGTCAAAGTTTCGCCCCCGCGCAATTGACGGGGCCGTAAATCAAGCACATAGGCACGAATATCCTGGATCGTGCTATTCAGTCCCTCAATACTCTCGCTGATCTTTTGGCGAGCCGCTTTGATATCGTCATCGAGCGACATGCGGGCATAATCCAGCGCCAGTCCAACCGCATAAATCGATTGAATCACACCATCATGCAAGTCCATGCCAATGCGCTCGCGTTCTTCCAGAATGGCGATCCGGCGGCTCTGTTGCTGCAAACGCGCATTTTCAATCGCCGTGCCAGCCCAGGTTCCAATCGCATCCAGCAATTCGCGCTCGCGCCAGGTCAGATGTCGCTCTGAGTGGCTGGCAACCGTCATCACGCCCACAACTCGATTCCCCGCCCGTAAGGGAACACATATTATCCGCCGAAAACCGGCTTCAATTAGCGCCGGGCGCAAGCAAACCACATCTTTTTCCAGCACCGGGCTTTCAATTGAACGGTCTTCCGCAGCCGCCTGCCCAATAATGCCTTCCCCAAAACGGAAACGGTCACAAGACCAAAAAGCATCCGACGCTTCGCCGCGATGCATTTTTAGCCACAGCATATCATGACTATCATCACACAAGAAAATTTCGCCAGCCGAAACATCGAAATGAGCAACCACCTGCGTCAGCGTCTCATCGAGAATATCATCCATCCCCGCGGCGCGCACCGATGTTTTCGCCAGGTTATAGAGCAACATCATATCTTCAAATTGCTCTTTTAATTTACGGTCACTCTCAACGACATTTTCGTACAAGCGCGAATTCTCAATCGCTACAGCCGCGTAAGCCGCCAGTGTCTCGATCACACGCTGATCATCGCCGGTGAAATCCGCCCCGTTTTTCTTATTCGTCAGGTAAATTTGCCCTAACAGCATCTTGCCAGCAATAACCGGCACCCCCAAAAATGAGTGCATCGCCGGATGATGTGCTGGAAAACCCGCGCTGCGCGGATCAACAACAATATCGGGAATACGAATAGATTTTCGCTCGTGCATCAGCGCGCCAAGCAATCCCAGGCCGCGCGGTGGATGTCCAATTTTGTTGGCCGTCTTTTCATCAACCCCCATGTGGATGAACTTCTCTAACTGACCATCTTCGCCCAGAACAGCAATCGCGGCAAATTCGGCATCCGCTTGCTCGCGAGCCAGTCGAGCTATCCGCTCCAGCACATTATTGCGCGAAACATCGCTAACCAACTCAAGACTGGCGCGATGCAGTGCCGCCAGCCTTTCCTCAAGTTGTTCACGTGTCAACAAGATCATAGAAAAATTATCCTCACCTTTCATATTTTACCGCAAATTTACGAGTTGATAGTTTTTGCCAGCGCCCGCGGGTAGAATA
>JACNJM010000220.1 GCA_014382605.1 Anaerolineae bacterium | reverse complement strand
TTCGCTGGTCCAGCTTTGGTTGCGACTGGAGGCTCCAGTATGATAGACTGGGAAAATGCCAACACCAAGAGAACACAAAGCGGCCAAGATCATGGCCGTGCTATACAATTTTCTGGGAGAAGGCCTGCGCCATCTCCGCTGCCTGGATGTGGGCTGCGGCAACGGCACGATGCTAAAGGAATTCGGCGCACATTTTCGCTTTGCCGTCGGCATTGATCCAGCTCAACCACAAAACGCTCTGCCCTCTACGCTGCAAGTCTGCTCCCGCGGCGAGAATATCCCCTTTCCGGATGCCCATTTTGATGTCGTCATCTGCGCTCAGGTTTATGAGCATGTGCAAGACCCGTATCAACTGGCAGATGAAATCCGGCGTGTACTCAAGCCTGGGGGTGCAATCTTTTTCAGCGGGCCAAATCGATTTGCGCTAATCGAAGAACACTATCACTTGCCGCTACTTTCCTGGTTGCGGCCACGGATAGCGGATGCCTATATGCGCCTCACTCATCGCGGCCGCCAGTATGATATTCGCCCCCTAAGCTACGGCCAACTTCGTCGCTTATGGCGCGGCTTTAAAATTCACGACTACACACCACAACTCTTGTTCCACCATGCACACTATCATGTTACCAAGCGTGTGCGCGTTAGAATCCCCTTGTGGCTTGGGAAAATGCTCCGACCGCTGGTACCAAATTTCAACTGGGTGCTAACAGCAGTCAGTGATCTGCCATCGAATGTCTACACGCAAAAGTATTATCTGACCGAGTGCGATGGATACCAGCAATTTGCGCACTCCCAGGGGGAAAACCTGCCACGCCGCCTGACGTATCCGCTGGAGATGGCAAATATCCAGCCCGGGCAGCGCGTGCTCGATCTCGGCTGCGGGCGTGGCGAACTCGCTTTGCACTGCGCCCGACGCGGCGCACAAGTTTGGGGGTTAGATTACGCGCCCGAAGCCCTGAAACTTGCTCGCCAACTTCCTCTAACTCAAAACCTCGCCTTTCAGCAAGCCGACGCACAAAAGCTGCCCTTCCCCGCAGCCCAATTCGATGTGATCTTCATGCTGGATGTCGTCGAGCATCTCACCCCTCATCAACTCAACCGCACCCTCCAAGAAGTAAACAGAACTCTCCAACCGGGTGGGCGACTGATTATACACACCATGCCGAATACGCGGTATTACCGCTGGGGGTATCCGCTTTACCGGCTTGTGCAAGGGTTGCGGGGGCAGAAAATTCCAAAAGACCCGCGCACGCGCTGGGAACACGCACATTTGCACGTCAATGAGCAGAATCCGCTTCAATTGCAGCGCACGCTCACCCACAACGGATTCAAGCCGCGGGTTTGGCTGGCGAACGTCCAAAACTTCGAGTACGAACCCAATCCGTGGATACGCGCTATTCAATATTGGCTCACGCGGCTCCCCATCGCCAAAGCCGTCTTCTGCAATGATATATTTGCCGTAGCAAAGAAAACGAAATGAGAATTCTCATCGAAGCACTGGGGATTCATAACTATGGCGGCGGGCGCACGGCCACGCTCAACTTGCTGCACAACCTGCTGGCAATCGACCCGCACAATCAATACCGCGTGCTCCTAACGCGCCCCGAACCCGGCCTGTTGGCAAGAAACCTGCAACAAATCATTTTGCCGGTTGAAAATCGCTTTCTGGCGCGCATTCTGGCACAGGTAATCTTACCCATCGTGAGTCGGGGCTGTGATGGCATCCACTTCGCCAAAAACCTGGGCCTAATGACCCGCAAGCCAAGCCTGGTGACGTTGTACGACCTGACCACGCTGCTGCATCCCGAACTGGTGCCCCGGATTGACGAGTGGTATTGGCGGCGGATACAGCCGCTGACGTTAGAAAAGGCGCGGCGCGTGATTGCGATTTCGCGTGCCACCGCGCGGGATGCGCAGACCTGCTTTGGGCTTGATCCAGCCAAAATTAGCGTGATCTACCCCTCGGTGGGGGCGCGTTTTCAACCAGCCATCCCACAGCAGATTGCTGAAACCCGGCGTCGTTACGGCATCCCACGGGAATATGTGTTACATGTCGGGCGCATGGACCGCAAGAATAATATTGGCGTGTTGATAAGCGCCTTCGCGCAAAGCCATTGCCGCGGCGCGCTGATCATTGTTGGGCAAGAGTACGCTAAAACTCCGGCACGCGGCCTGGGTGAGCTAATTAAAACTCTGGAACTCACCGGGCGGGTACTCTTCACCGGCGCGCTGCCCGATGAAGCCCTGCCCGCACTCTATAGCGGCGCACAGGCCGTGGTGATGCCGTCGTTGCACGAGGGCTTCGGGCTGGTGGCGGCGGAGGCTATGGCTTGTGGCGCAGCATTGATCGCCGGGCGCGTAAGCGCAGTGCCTGAAGTAACCGATGGAGCCGCCTTGCTGGTCAATGAGCCGGATGCTCCCCAAATCGCTGAGGCGCTAGATGCGTTACTGGAAAATCCAGCACAATTGGCAGTCTTGCGGCAAGCCGCCATAGAAGTTGGCGCTCGCTATCGTAATGTGAATGATGCCCAACAAACATTGGCGCTCTACGAGCAAATCGCAGCGTGACCAAAAGCTTTCCATGCCGTATAATAATAAGGTGCGTTTTCACAGATCTTCACAGATCAGCTTCTTTTTTGAGGGTAGTTATGATGAAAAAAGTTCTCGTTGCCATATTTGCAATCGCCAGTATATCGTTGCTTGCATCCGCAGTCGCCGCGCAAGGCCCTGCCGGAGACTGGACCAGCACCATCGCCTGTCAAAATCTGGATGTCGCCAATCCCGCAGAAATCACGCTGACATTCTACGCGCTGGGCAGCAGCACCGCCAGCGCAACGTATTCGGCCAGTATTCCAGCAGGAGGCAGCCAAAATTATGCTGTTGCCGATGGCAATCTGGGCGTGCCCGAAGATTTTCTGGGCAGCGTGGTAGTCACTTCATCCAGAAGTGTTGTATGCACTGTTAATTCAGAAACCACCGGCACAGGCACCAACGAAGACCCTTACCGCATTGCCAGCAGTTCGGGCCTGGGTGAGAACGAAATCGCTTCAGCAATGTATGCACCACAGGTGATGAAGAATTATTATGGCTGGAATTCCTATTTTTCGGTGCAAAATGCCGCCGGGCATGAGATCACTATTGAGATCACCTATAAAGATAAAGCCGGCAACGACCTCCCTGCAGCCACCGAAACAATGACAATCGCCGGGTATAGCAATGTTGTGGTTCACCAGAATCAAAATGCAAATTTGCCCAATCAGTTCGTAGGCGCAGCCAAAGTGCGCGTCAGCAATCCAGCAGAGGCCAAAATTGGGATGGTGATCAATTTTTACAATAGTGGCGCGGACGCAGGCACCTCTCAGTTCCACAGTTATAATGGCCTGAGCGGTGGCGCGACAAAATTATATGTACCGCGCGTGGTGCGCCGCTTCTATGGCTACAATAGCGGCATCACGATACAAAATGTCAGCGACATAGCCACAAGCATTACGATTGATTTCAACTTCGGCGGGGAAGCCTACAGCTACCAGTCTGAGGAGATCAACCCCAGTGCAGCTTTAGTGTTATATATGCCCGATATTGCTCCCACAAACGCAGTGGATGCACTCCCGGTGAGTCAACGATTTGGCAACGCCGTTATCCAGGCTGATAACCCGGCGGCCAGCATTGTCGCCATCATCAATGAAGATAATCGCGGCAACCCGACTGATAATGATGGCAATCCCATTCCTACGGAGCGCGTTGGGCAAGGCTCAACGTATAGCGCCATACCCGCCGGGTCTGAAACAAAAACGGTGTATTTTCCACAGGTGCCGCGCAACGTGGATGGCGTATTCTCCGGCGGATTTTTTATCTCCAACGTCAGCGATGCCGATGGTATTTGCGAAATCCATTTTACCGGGGTACCCGAAGCTAAAATTGATGATTTCCCCATGCCGACACATTCTTCACGTTCGTATTATGCGCCCGATATTGCCAACCTGCCCGATGGATTCAATGCCAGCGTGCGAGTAGCTTGTACCATCGATGTGATTGGTATTCAGAATTTCGCCGCCGCACCAGGGAGCGGGAAAGCAGGCGACAGTTTTACACAAAATAACGGTTTTAATAAATAAAAAAAGAGCGCCGCTTGTAGCGGCGCTCTTTTTTTATTTTAAAATCAACTCACCCTCGCAGGAAATTAGCGATAAAGAACCACAAATTCGCCGGACGTTCTGCCAATCGGCGCACAAAGTATGGATACCATTCGGTACCATACGGCACATACACGCGCACTGGATACCCTTCGGCGGCCAGTTGTTCTTGTAAATCCCGGCGAATGCCGTGCAACATCTGAAATTCCAGTCCGTCTTTGGGGAAATTCACATCTTCAGCATACTGCTTCGCAAAGATGATGCGCGCTTCATCGTGACTGGCAATCGCAGGGATAGGGGGAAAACGGCCACATTCTGTGATGCGCGGCAAACCAGCTTTGGCCGCGCCATCAATCAACATCGCCGTTAGCATATCAAAATTTATATCAACATCTGCTTTCTTCGGGAAGGCAATTTCCGGCGGCTCTTTATAAGCCCCCTTGCACAGTCGCACGCGCGCCTGTTCTTCCATGAGTAGGCGAATATCTTCTTCGGTGCGATAGAAATAAGCCTGGATTACGATGCCAACGGTATCTGCAAAACCATCTGTACGCAGCTTGCGAAATAATTCCAGCGTTACATCCGTAAACGGCGAATCTTCCATATCAATACGGACAAAATTCTCATACGATTTTGCTCGCTCCACAATGCGACGCAAATTGATTTCGCATTCAGCCACATCGAGCAATAACCCAATCTGACTGAGTTTGATTGAAACGCCCGACTTAACTCCTGTACGGTTAATTTCATCGAGGATGTGCAGCACATCTTCAGTCGCCTGGCGTGCTTCATCCACACTGGTCACATTTTCGCCCAAGTGATCCAGCGTGGCGCAAATGCCCTTTTCATTGAGTATCTTAATGGCGCGAATCGCATCGTCAGGGGTTTCACCGGCAACAAAACGCCCAGCAACCCGCCAGGCAATCGGCCACCGCGTCACAATCCGGCGCGCCCATTCAGCTTTCGAAAGATATATCAATAAAGATCGCAGCATGTACAAATCTCCTATGAAAGTTTTGACCTGAATTTTTCTAAGTGATTGTTGGAAAGTTAGCTTTAATATGGCTTCCGCCGCGCCGCAAGAAATTGCCGAAAAATAGGGGTGTTTGGGGTGCGGAGTACCCCAAACACCCCTATTTTTCGAAAGTCTTTTTCAAAGTTCTTTCCAAAATCTACTTAATGATAGATTCTCGCAAAAAACGCTGTTACAGCATATAGCAACCTCAGATAGTTTCACAGTACAGAAGATACCCATTTTCGGGGTAATTTTACATATTCAGCACCTGTGATAGAATCCCCCCATGCGCAACCGAAGAAATTTTTCAGCACTCCGCTGGATATCAATTTTTATGCTTTTCTTTGCAATTGGCCTGGCCACACTGCAAATAGCCTCATTTAGCCGATTACGGGCCGTTTTCCCCGCGGGGATGACCATAGCAGATGTGCCAGTTAGCGGGCTAACCAGGCAAACATCGGCTCAACGATTACTTGAAACTTACAATCTTCCCGTAGAACTTCGGTATAAAGAGAATATTATCCATCTGGATCCATCCGTGGTTGGTTTTGAGCTTGATCTTGAAAGCATGCTTGCCGCCGCCGATCTGGAACGCACACGAACGCCTTTCTGGTTGGCATTTTGGGATTATCTCTGGGGGCGTGCTGCCACAGGCGCGGAGATTCCCCTAAGAGCATCCTATTCCGAAGAGCGGTTGAGAATCTACCTCGCGGAAGATTTGGCCCCTCGCTATAATGAACCCCCCTCTGCTCCAGTGCCGGTTGCTGGCTCCGTGGAGTTTCAACCCGGGGAATTAGGCACCGAACTCGATGTTGAACGCTCCATCTTCCCGATTGAGAATGCACTGCTCTCCACCCAGCAACGAGTTGTCACGTTGCCCCTTGGGCGATCTTTACCCCCGCGGCCCTCTCTTGAAAATCTAGGCATTTTGATGAGGCAGACGATTGGCCTGGCTGAGTTTGAGGGGCTGATTGGGGTCTATATGCTCGATCTACAAACCACCAATGAGATTCACTTTGCCTACCAGCAAGGCATTGAATACCCGGTTGAGCCTGTAGATATTGCTTTTACAACAGCTAGTATCATTAAAATTCCCATTCTGATCTCAACATACCGCCATATTGATGAAGTACCCGATGCCGAAACAGCCAGCCTGATTGAGAAAACGATCATTGAATCAGGCAATGAATCGGCTGACTGGTTGATGCAACGCGTGATTGACGCCAACCGTGCGCCTTTGGCTGTCACTGAAGATTTGCAAGCCCTCGGGCTAGAGAACACTTTTCTCGCCGGGCATTTTTACTTAGGCGCGCCAGTGCTGGACCTTTTCACAACCCCGGCAAATTCACGTGCCGATGTTTATACCAACCCCGATGTCTACAACCAGACCACACCCTCCGAAATGGGCATGTTACTGGCCGATTTATATCAGTGTGCACAAACCGGCGGCGGCGCGCTGACCGCGGTTTTCCCGACAGAAATCACGCAGACCGAATGCGACACCATGATTGTCTATCTTACGCAAAATAAAATGCCTTCACTGTTGGAAGCTGGCATCCCCGAAGGTACACAAATCGCGCATAAACATGGCTGGGTAACCAATGATGGCATCATTAATCTGATTGGCGATGCTGGGTTAATCTTTACCAGCGGCGGCGATTATGTGCTGGTAATTTTCATGTACCATCCCGATCAACTGATCTGGGATTCATCGTCATCATTGGTTGGGCAACTTTCCAGGGCGGTATATAATTATTTCAACCTGCCAACAACCCAATAAATTTAAATGACTGTCAAAAAAAGAAGTCCGCTACAAAACAGCGGACTTCTTTTTTTGAGGAAAAGTCTTATACATCTCGATCGACAATATACGAACCAATTTCAAATAATGCCTGACGCTCAATACTATCGGGGATATTTTCAAGTGTTTGTAAACCGCGTTCCACAAATTCCCGCGCTTCATCGAGCGCTTTTTTAATCGCGCCGCTCTCGCGGATCGCCGCGACCAGCCGCGTCATACGGGTATCGTGATTATATTCGCCGCGCAATACGGCGGCCATATCTTCATCATCCGGATGGCTTTCCTGGTAATAAATTGCTGGCAAAGTCACCAAACCCTGGCGCAGATCGCTGGCAACCGGTTTCCCAACCGTAGATTGACTCCCAGTAAAATCGAGAATATCATCCACAATCTGAAACGCCATGCCAATTTCATAACCATATTGGCGTACTGCCACAACTACAGCCTCATCCACACCACTGAGCAAAGCCGCCGACTCCGTCGCTAACACAAACATCGAGGCTGTTTTGGCATAGATACGCTGGAAATAATCTTCCCGGCTGGCGATCCCCCGGCTAGTAAACATCTGAATAATTTCGCCGTTCACAATTGTTGCCAACGTTTCTGCAAATAGCTGCATAACTTCAATTGAATCGGTTTGTGCAGCCATCGCAGCCGCGCGGGCAAAGATATAATCACCGGCTAAAACGGTGGCCGCGGGCGACCACTGTGCATTCAACGTAGGAATACCGCGCCGCAACAATGACCCATCAATCAAATCGTCATGCACCAACGTGGCTGTATGCAACATCTCAATGGATCCAGCCAATTTAAGCAATCGGTCGTCGTCGGCATTGAGCATTCCACCGGTCAGCAGGGCAACTGCCGGGCGAACACGTTTGCCTCCCGACGAAACCAAATGCTCCAATACCACCTGCAAATGCGGATGATGTCCATTTACCTGGGCTTTCATCAACACTTCCACTTGGGAGATCTGGTTTTCAACAAGCGTAAAAAAATTCGTACTCAATCAATTACTCCATTGAAACAATCGCCTGGCGTTTGCAGTTGTGGTTTGCCGGATGTTCTCCAAAGGCAGCTTGAATATCTGACCGATTTGCTCGGCCACATACGCAACAAAAGCCGGTTCATTTCGTTTGCCGCGGTACGGATGAGGTGTTAGAAACGGACCATCCGTTTCGATGAGCAAACGGTCAAGCGGAACTGAAGCGACAACACGACGCAATTCGTGGGCATTCTTGAAGGTCACAGGCCCGGTAAAACCAATATAAAATCCAGCTTCCAACGCTCGCTGTGTTTCGGTCTGATTGCCGGAAAATGAATGCACAACGCCGGGACGTTCAACCGGAAGCATGGAGCGAAATTCTACCAGGGTTTGAAGGACATCCTGCAAACAGGCCCGTTGTTCGGGGCTTTGATTGCGGGTGTGGACAACGACTGGAAGATTCAACCGCCCCGCAAGGGACACCTGTTCCCGAAAGACCTGGCGTTGGAGGTCGCGCGGCGCTCGATCGCGGTAATAATCCAAACCAATTTCGCCAATCGCAACAACTCTGGGATGCGCGGCCAACAACTCCAGCGCGTCGAGCGTCTTCACGTCCCAGGTGGTTGCTGAGTTGGGATGCACACCCACAGCTGCGTAAACCTGCGGGAATTCTTCAGCCAGCGCTATCGCCGCGCGGCTGGTTGGCAGATCAATGCCCGGAACCAGGATGTGCTCAACGCCCGCCTCCCAGGCTCGGGCCAGCACCGCTGCGCGGTCTTCATCATACGAGTCAAAGTACAAATGGCAGTGAGTGTCTGTGAGTGTCATGTGTTCGTATGTCACGTATCAGGTAATCCGGTGTCACGTGGCACTAGAAAACTGGACACATGACACGCTTACTCAATTCCGGCAATTTTCAGACCGTCCTGCAAAATCGCCTGAACTTTGTCTTGATGCGTGGTTTCGCAATAGACACGGATAATTGGTTCGGTGCCCGAGAAGCGGATCAGCAGCCAGCCGCCATCTTCAAGTTGGAACTGGTAGCCATCAATTGTCACCAACTCGGTAACTTTGAGGCCGCCCAATGTTTCAGGCTTGGCGGCAAGAATATTGTCGATCTTTTCCTGGCGCTCGCCTTTGAAGGGGGTATCCACGCGGTCGTAGTAATGCCCGCCAACTTTACTGAATAATAATTCAAGGATTTCGGAGGGTTTACGCTGAAGCTTGACCATCATATCGAGCATGAATAAACCGGCCAGGATGCCATCCCGCTCTGGAACGTGCCCGCGGAAGGCATAGCCGCCCGATTCTTCGCCGCCAATCAGCGCCTGGGTTTCGAGCATCTTGGGGGCCACAAATTTAAAGCCAACGCCAGTTTCGTAAACAGGCACATCGTAGATAGCAGCCAGTTTATTGAGCATCTTGGTAGTAGAAATGGTTTTGACAATCGGGCCGCGCTCGCCGCGCACTTCAAGCAAGTAATAGGCCAGCAGCCCATAGGCACGCAATTGATCGATGAATTGGCCGTTTTCGTCGCCAATACCCACCCGGTCGGCATCGCCATCGTTGATGATGAGCACGTCGGCATTATGCTCGAGGGTCGCTGCCAGCCCAATATCCACATTCGGCGGAATCGGCTCGGGGCGGCTCATCTCGGGGAAAATGGGGTTGCGCACATTATGAATTTCGATAATTTCAGTTTTACCGCCACCCAGCAAGCGCGGGAACCAGCCTGCGCCGTTGCCCCACATGGGATCTACCAAAACTTTGAGACCCGCATCTTTAATCGGTTGCAGGTCGATCAGTGTTTGGATGTGTTTGATATAGTCGGGGTCGGGATCAAAGCGTACCACCAGGCCATTTGTTTCGGCTTCAGCAATGGGTATACGGACAGTTTCTTCTTCCGTATTCGGGATAAATGCTTCAATTTCTTTTAGGCCTTCGGGGGCAATCGCCCCGCCATTTTCGTCGCGCACCTTGAAACCGTTATCCGTGTAGGGATTGTGTGAAGCCGTCACATTAACTGCGCCAACAGCCTTTTTTGCAATGACCGAATAGGAAATCACGGGGGTAGGCGAAGAGCCATTGGTGAGATAAACGCGCAAGCCATTTCCCGCCAAAACTTCAGCCACGGCGACCGCAAAATTTTCGCCATGAAAACGCTTATCGTGGCCAACAATCACCCATTGGTCTTTATGCCCGTATTTCAACAAGTAAGTTGCAAAACCCTGTGTACAGCGCCGCACATTGGCAAAGGTGTAATCATCTGCAATTCTGCCGCGCCATCCGTCGGTACCAAATTTAATCGTCTGAGACATAAGTCCTCCAAATTCAAAAAAATATCGCCTTACCAAGTACTTGGCGGGGGTATTATATCAAAGGGGATGCAGATTGGGACGTTGAGGTTTGGTTTTCGGGAAAAAGAACATGCTATAATCTGTGCCCATCATGAACAAAATTTACCTGGACTATGCCGCCACGACACCATTGCACCCAGAAGTTCTGAATGCGATGCTGCCCTATTTCTCGACCGAGTTTGGCAACCCTTCATCGGTACATCGTTTCGGACAAAGAGCCGATAACGCCGTCGAGACCGCGCGAGAAATGATCGCAGCTCTACTTAGCTGCCATCCGCACGAAGTTATTTTTACATCGTGTGGTTCCGAGAGTGATAATCTGGCGCTACGCGGCGCGGCCTGGGCTGCACGCGTACAACGCGGCGCAAAGCATATCCTGATCAGCCCGGTGGAACATCACGCGGTATCACAAACTGCTGAACAATTGGCAACGCTCTTCGGCTTTGTGCTGGAATACCTGCCCGTGGACGAATATGGACGCGTGAATCCCGCCGATGTGGCACGGCTTCTGCGCGAGGATACTGCTATTGTATCGGTAATCCATGCCAATAATGAGATCGGCACGATAAACCCGATTGCTGAAATTGGGGATATTTGCCACGCGCGCGGCGTGATTTTCCACAGCGATTCGGTGCAGGGAGCGGCGCACCTACCGATCAGCGTGAGTGCCCTCAACGTAGATTTGCTTTCCCTGGGGGCGCACAAGTTCTACGGGCCAAAGGGCGTTGGGGCGTTGTATGTGCGTGAAGGCACGCGCCTGCATCCCAGCCAGACCGGCGGCTCGCAGGAGTTTGGCCTGCGCGCCGGAACGCAAAATGTGCCTTATATTGTCGGCATGGCCGAGGCCTTCAACTTGGCGCAGAGCCATCAGGCCGCGCATCAGGCACAACTCAGCGCGCTGCGAGATCATCTAATCGGCACGGTGCTGGAAGAAATTCCAAACGTAAAATTGACCGGGCATCCCGTGGAGCGCCTGCCCAATCATGCCAGTTTTGTCTTTGAAGGCGTGGATGGAAATCAATTATTAGCCATGCTGGATGTCGAGGGTTTTGCCTGCTCTTCGGGTTCGGCTTGCAAAACGGGCAATCCGGAACCCTCGGGCGTGCTGACCGCTTTGGGGCTGCCGCGCAACTGGGGGCTGGGATCGCTGCGCGTCACCCTGGGGCACGATACCACCCCTGAGGGTGTTAAATCGTTTTTGGCCGTGCTGCCGCAACTTGTCGAGCGATCCAGAAAAATCAACCAGGGATGAGCAATCAGGAGCGGCGCACTTTTTTAAAGTGCGCCGCTCCTAGAAAAACCATGACTAAAGTTGTCGTTGCCATGTCGGGGGGGGTAGATAGTTCCGTAACCGCGGCGCTGCTCAAAGCGCAGGGCTATGAAGTGATTGGTATGATGATGCGCCTGTGGAGCGAGCCCGGCAGCGAGGCCGAGAATCGCTGCTGCACCATCGATGCCATGAACCTGGCGCGGCGCATGGCCGCCCAACTCGACATTCCCTTTTATGCTGTAGATGCCAAAGATGTTTTCCGCTCGACTGTGGTGCAATATTTCATCGATGGCTACGCTGAAGGCATCACGCCCAATCCCTGTTTGCTGTGCAATCGTCGCATCCGGTGGGAATTTTTATTGCAACGCGCCCTGGCTTTGGGAGCCGAATTTATGGCGACGGGGCATTATGCGCGTTTGCGGACGAGAGATGGAGAACCGGCGACGGAAGCCGGTCTTCCATCGTCGGTCATCGGTCGGATCGAGTTGCTCAAAGCCATAGACACTCACAAAGACCAATCCTATGTCCTGCACGTTCTCCAGCAAGACCAACTCAACCACGCGCTATTTCCATTGGGTGAATATACCAAACCCGAAGTGCGCCAGATGGCGCGCGAATTTGGGTTGCCGGTAGCAGAACGCGCTGACAGCCAGGATTTATGTTTTTTGGGCAATGGCACGTACAGCGATTTCTTAATCCGCAATATTCCAGATATTGCTCAATCTGGGCCGATTCTAAACACCGCTGATGAAGAACTCGGTCGGCATAATGGACTGGCCTTCTATACGATTGGGCAACGCCGCGGGTTGGGGATTGCTGCACCGCAGCCATTATATGTAGTCCGCAAAGACATTGCCCACAACGCGCTAATTGTCGGGAAGTTGGAAGAACTAGGGCAAAATGAACTTCACGCCCATAGCGTTAACTGGGTTGCTGGCGCTCCGCCTGCTGGCCCCATCCGAGCCGAGATCAAGATTCGCTATAAAGCACGCTCGGCCTGGGGCACAGTCACCCCGTTGAAGGATGGTCGCGCCCACATTCAATTTGACGAAAACCTGCGCGACATCACGCCCGGTCAGGCTGCCGTTTTCTATGATGGCGAAATCTGTCTCGGCGGCGGGATTATTGAGTAAAGTAAATAAAAGAGGTCAACAAAATGCCACCTACCCCCGAAGAACATCGCAAATTTGCTAAATCTTGTTTCAACCAAACCTGGGAATTACTCGACAGACCCGAACGCACGCCCGCCGAAGATATCGAAATGATCCATTTGGCGCACGCTTCGCGCTATCACTGGGGGCAGGTTGGCACGCCGCTCAACCTTGCGCGTGGCGACTGGCAAATCTCGCGCGTCTACGCCGTGCTGGGCTTTGGCGTAATGGGCTTCAAATACGCCAAACTCTGCCTGAATCTGTGTGAAAAACACGATTTAGGCGATTTCGATCTCGCTTTTGCCTACGAAGCCCTGGCGCGCTCCAGCGCCGTCTCTGGCGATATTGCCAACGCGCGCGGCTACCTCGAAATGGCCGAAATGACTGGACAATCCATCGCCAAAGAAGACGATCGCCAATACCTGCTCAATGAGCTACAATCCATCACGATCCCATAAAGCACAAACACCCGGAAATCTCACGCCAAGACGCAAAGGCACCAAGAAAATGGCACGAATAAACACTTTGCAGTGCAGATGATATACTAACCCTATGACACTCCCCAGTTTACTCATCGGCATTCTAATCTCCAGCCTGATCGGCTCGCTCTTCCATTTGTGGCGCGGCGGTGGGGCCGGGCGATTATTGCTCTATCTGCTGCTGGCCTGGATCGGCTTCTGGGGTGGGCATAGCGTCGGGGCAATACAAAACTGGAACTTTCTCAGCCTGGGGCCACTCCGACTGGGGATGGCCGCTGTGGGCAGTTTAGTTACACTCAGCTTCGGATATTGGCTCAGCCTCTCGGACAAAACCACTACCGATTAAGTAAAGGATCATCCACACCATGTACAAAATCGAATCATTTCTCTCAGCACGTCTCTTTATTTATCCCGAAAGCGTCGGGGAGAAAGTCTTCTTCATTAGCAACCTTAGCGGACACCTTAGCCTGTACAGCATAGAGAAAAGCGGCAGCGTCCCACAGCCCTTGCTGCCACCGCAGATCGCCCTGCAAAACCCGCATCTCATCGGAAATAGCTTCAAGGTTTTCCCAAAGCTGGGAAAAGTTCTGGTGATGATTGATAATGACGGCGACGAAGACTACAAGCCGATGCTGATCCCAATTGAAGGCGGATACCCTGAACCGGCATTTGACCAATTCTACGCGGATCATCATTTCTTCTTGTTGAAAAGCTACCCCGATGAGAATTTGGTCTACCTCCATGCGGCCAGCAATAAAGAGGCCATGAACTACGCCCTGCGGGTGAATCTCACCACCGGAGAAATTGCCAAACTGCAGGCCAGCGCCTATGGAGCGCATGTGGCCGCCGTCAATGCCGACCACAGCAAAATCGCCCTACTCGAGGGGTATACCGTCGGCGATCATGTGCTTTCGCTGTGGGAGAAAGGCGAGATTCGCCCGCTTTACGGCACACCGCTCGAAGAACGCCAGCCGGACACCGCCTACCCGCTCACTGGCCTGGGCGACGGATATTTCGTCAATGAGGAAAGCGGCCTGTTAATTTCGTCCACGCTTTTTGAAGATACAGGCGATTTATGCTATATCGCCCTCGACAACCCCAACCAGGCTCAGCCGGTGACGATTGGGGATACTATCCATAAAGGCGTGGGCGAGTTAGAAAACTTCCAACACCTCAAGGGAAATCGCTTCATGTTGGGCTATAACATCGATGGCGTCGATTGGGTGTATGAAGGCCGTTTCGATTTCGCAGCACTGCGTATCAGGCTTGAAAAAGTACTCCTCGGTCATAGCCAGATCAGTAATGGCGTGCTGGAACATCTCTGCTACGAGAAAGCCACCCAGAGTTACGCGCTCTCATACTCCACAGCTACCTCACCAACCCAAATTTACACCATCGACGGCAATTCCTATGCGACCATCCAGCATACTCAGGAGCGTACACTGGGCATTCCCGAAACGCTGCTCTCCCCCGGCGAAGATGCTTCGTTCACTTCCTTTGATGGGTTGCGTGCCTCCGCACGTCTCTACCTGCCCAACGAAACCTTAGGGTTTGAAGCCCCTTATCCGCTGGTCTATTATGTCCACGGGGGGCCGCAAGGCCAGGAGCGCCCCGATTTTGCCTGGTTCTCTATGCCGCTGATCCAATTTCTTACGCTGAACGGATTCGCTGTTTTCGTCCCCAATGTGCGCGGCTCTACAGGCTACGGCCTGGAATATACCAAAAAAGTAGATCGCGACTGGGGCGGCGACGATCGTCTCGATCACGTCCACGCGATGACAAAAGTGCTGCCGAATGATCCACGGCTGGATACGAAGCGCGCCGCGGTGGTAGGCCGCTCCTACGGGGGGTATATGACCCTCATGTTAGCAGCACGCCACCCCGAGCTTTGGGCCGCCTCCTGCGATATGTTCGGGCCATACGACCTGCTAACTTTCGGCGAGCGCATCCCTGAAACCTGGAAGCCTTATTTCAAAATCGCGCTGGGTGATCCCGATATCCCCAAAGAGCGCGAATTTCTGGTGGAGCGCTCACCGCGCACATATATTGAAAATCTGGGCGCGCCGATGCTAGTCATCCAGGGCAAGAACGACCCGCGCGTTGTTGAGCAAGAATCGCGCGATCTGGTTGAACATTTGCGCTCGATAGGCAAAGAGATTGAATATCTGATGTTCGAAAATGAGGGTCACGATGTACTCAAATTCGAGAACCGCGTAACCTGCTATAACGCGATCACGGATTTTTTCAAAAAACACTTGTAAGCGAAGTTTCACCACAAAAACGCAAGCCAGAGCAATGACAAAAAGGAGGAATTATGCCTCGCCGTAGACGATTCGCCCCCAAAGGGCCACCCCCGCTACACCGCCCCCCACTCGAAAACCGCGCCCATCGCGCCTTGCAGCGCGCTCACCGTTTGATGGAAATTGGCGACTATGCCAACGCGGGAGACATTTTTGATCGTGTGGCGCGCGGCGCACACGATCGGGGATTGATGCGTCAGGCCCCGCGACTTTATCTTCAGGCGGGGCGCGCCTATATTCTGGCTGGCGCAACAAAACAAGGCTTCGGCTTGCTTCAGCAAGGCTTGCAAATTTACGCGGGGAGCCAGCTCTGGGGGCAGTTCCAGCAGACTGGCAGCCGCGCCGTGGATGAATTACAACAATTTGGGCATGCCGATCTGGCAAAAGACCTCGAAAACTGGCTGCAAGAAATAATACCTGCCAACAGCAAACTTGCCGAATCACCAATCCGTAGCGCTCCCAACAGGCAATTGCCCATCACCTGCACTTCATGCGGCGGGCCGTTAAAACCCAACGAAATCGAGTGGCTCAATCCGCATACTGCCGAATGTCCGTACTGCGGCATAGCAATACACGCAGAATAATAATGCAATCAGCAAAAAGCGATAGATCTAATCGCCAGCAGAAGGTTGAACACCGATAAATCTCACCATGCAACTCACCCAAACACAAATAGCCCAACGCCTGGCGAACGCGCTGGACCCCAGCTTGCCCCCGGAAAACCCTTACCCGCAGGGGTTGCAAACTGCCCCCCCCACACCGGCGGCGGTATTGATACCTCTGTTTTGCACAGAGCAGGGCTGGCATGTACTCCTGATTCGGCGCTCGTTGCACCCCCAGGATCGCCACGGAGGCCAGGTGGCCTTCCCCGGCGGACGCTGCGACCCCAATGATCCGGATATTGAAAACGCGGCTCTCCGCGAAGCCCACGAAGAAGTGGGCTTGCGGCCTCAAGATATTCAAATTTTAGGCCGCCTGCGGGATATGCTGACCATCACCAACTACCGCGTCACGCCCATTGTCGGGGTGATGCCCTGGCCGTATGACGTGCGTCCACAGCCCGAGGAGGTCAGCCGCATTTTTTCGATTCCACTAGTTTGGCTCGCAGACCCGACAAACCGCTATGCACAGGTACGTCAGATTCAGCAACAAGGCAATTCGATCCCGGTGATTTATTTTTCGGATTATGCTGGAGAAATGCTATGGGGAGCCAGCGCGCGGATGATGGTGCTGCTCCTAGAAGCTCTGGGGTTAGCTACCCCCGAGAGACGCTACGCCTAACGCCCTATTCTGTCTCGCCAACCAACTCTACAGCGTCAATTTGATTCCACCCCAACCCCAGAATTGCCTGATCGATTGTGATGCGCACGATCGTATAACGTTGCGCGGTTCGCGGAATTGGGATTGCTAACGTATACGGGCAGGGTTGCGTAACCTGAAAAGGCGCGCTTTCGTAAATTATTTCCATCCGTCCGAAGGCATCCAGTAATTCAACTTTACTAATCTGGTTGGGGTTAAAGCTCTGAACAATGTTGACCGCGGTCACATAAAGCGGCGTTTCGAACTCGACTTCCAGCCACTCGCGCGAATCGCTGCCCGATGAAGACCATGCGGTCTGAAAATCACCGCAACGCGCAGTATTTGGCGCTCCGACAACTTGTTCGCTTCCCCATTCCGGGTCGGCATACGATGAACTGGCATTCGCGCCAATAGCCCATTGCCGCACCTGTCCCGCCTGGATCATCTCGAGGGGCAAATCTTCGGGAGTAGCTTCCAGGGTAGGTGTGGATTGTACAGAATCCACCCGAGGAGCCGCATCACACCCCGTTATCAGCCAGACCAACCCCAACAGCAGGCCGCCCAATTTCCATAATTTTAGATTGCGCATGGCAGGTTAAATAAAAACATCCCGCGAGAATGCCGCGGGATGTTTTAGGTTTAGATTACTCTTCGGCTTCTTCGTCGCCCTTACCTTGTTCAAGGACTTCGGGTTCGCCTTCAGCGAGTTCATCGCCAAATTCGTCAACTTCCTCTTCCGGCTCCTCAAGGATCTGCTGCGAGGATGCAAATACGAGCATCGTTTCAGGATCGTCCATGACGGCGACCCCTTCGGGCAGCACGAGGTCGGCTACGGTAATGCTATCGCCAATACTTATGAGGGTTGATGCGTCCACTTCAATTTGGTCGGGCAAATTTCGAGGCAGACATTCGATTTCGACTGAATCAACGCCGATATTCAGCATGGCGTCAAAATCGTTCACCGCCGGGACATTTTCGGAAAGCACGACCAATGGAACTTGCGTGCGGACGAGGACATTCATGGCAATCGCCTGGAAATCAATATGCGTGATCGCTCGACTAAGAATGCCTTTTTGGACTTCACGTACCAGCACGTTGTGTTCTGCATCATCTACTTTGAGATTAATGAGTGTAGACACACTGGTGTTCTTCAAGATACGACTTGTTTCGCGCAAGTCAAGCAATATCGGGGTTGCATCTACGCCATAGCCGTAAACGACAGCGGGCAGCTTGCCTTCGCGGCGTAGCTGCTTCACCTGCTTGCCAATCACTTCTCGACGAGTGGCTTCTAATATAATTTGTTCAGACATATCATCCTTCCTCGGAGCGCCTCTCACCTAAAATATTCAGGTTACCCTCGCTCCTCGCAATAATTTATTTGGAGTGCCATCCGGAAGATAGGCAATCTCCGTATCAAAATTTAAAAACCTGATTTCGTATTGAAATCAGGTCATTCACAATTTATGAGCGCCGTCCGCTGATAAGTTGACCAACCCACAGCACCAGCCCGATGGCAGCGCCAGCCGTGAGGCCCGCCAACATGGCCCGCGGTGTGTCCAGAATAGTTTCCACATCACCTTCAACCTGGCTCGCAAGTAACACGCCCGTGCGAAGTTTATCAGCCTGCACGGTACGAGCGACCACTACCCCCGCCTGGGTATCTTGCAGCGTAGCCGTATTGGCATAGGCAATCCCCACACCACCTTCAACAATCTGAAGCTGATCGGCGCTGACAACACCAACGCCGCCTTGAGCCACGTCAACCCGCTCCGACTTCACAGCCCCGGCGCCGCCCTGAATGATGTGTACGTTTTCCGCCTGGATGCTGCCAACGCCGCCTTGCCGAATTTCAACTTCCTGAGCGTCGATATTTTCTGCACCGCTCTGACGCATACGCACTAAATCGGCTTGAACGGTTCCGGCAGTGGCATTAGAGAAATTAACCACATCGGCCCGAATATTCTCCACCTGCGGGTGGTTTTCGGCAGCGAGAGGCGAATTTTGTTCTTGAATATGCTCTTGCTCAGACATGGTATCCTCCGTTAAAAAAGCCGCCAAGATTGGGCGGCAGTCCGTACAACACAGCGAATTTTACTGAGGTTCCCTCTTTCCGTCAATAGCCGTTCTCCACGCATTGATTTTTCATCGAATCCATTGTACACTTAGCCCTGCCCTTGCATACTAACAGAGTTTATCTGATCAGGAGTACTTACCATGAACTTAGGTCCCACAGAACTGATTATTATCTTAATAATCGTCATTTTACTCTTCGGCGTTGGCCGCATTGGAAAAATCGCCGGTGAACTTGGTGGCGGCATCCGTGCGTTTCGCAAAGGGCTACAAGCCGATGATGGCGCTGAAGAAAACAGCGGCGAAAAAGAAGAACCCAAAGCCTGACCTGCGTATTCGCTTGACTGGCATCGTCCTTTTGGGCAAATGATCAAAGCCTTGCTGGTACTCCGCCGCAAGGCTTTTATTTTTGGGGGCTTCCAGCTTTGGCGGAGCAGTATCCGATGAATCTTCGTTTATCGTACTTTTCCCTGATGATTTGTATTGCATTAATTCTGGCAGCTTGTCAGCCCGCGCCCGAATCCCCTGGGCTTACTGTTGCCGCGGCAGCCAGCCTGAATAATGCCTTCAACGAAATCGGCAGCGTTTTTACTGCCCAAACCGGCATCCCGGTGGCGTTTTCTTACGCCGCCACAGGAACTTTAGCCGAACAAATTCGCAACGGAGCGCCATTTGATATTTTCGCCGCCGCCGATACAGCTCGTATCCACGAACTGGCTATGCAGGGTTTCATCACATCGGAAAGTCAAGTTGTCTTTGCCTACGGTGAAGTTAGCCTGGTGATTGACCCAGAGCGCGGCTTGAATATCCAGTCGTTCAGTGATCTCGGCCATATACCCATTGATCGCTTCACAATTGCTAACCCCAAGATCGCGCCCTACGGAAGCGCGGCCCAAGCTATACTTGAAAATGCCAGACTATGGACGCAGCTCGAAGAACAGCTTATTTTTGGCGAAAGTGTGCGGCAGTCGTTACAATATATTGAGAGCGGCGAAATCCCGGCAGGCATTCTGCCCAACTCGCTGCTGCAAAATTCCATGCTGACCATCATTCCCATTGACGACACACGCTACGAGCCTGTCGCTCATGAAGCAGGTATCCTCGCGGCAAGCCCAAATACCTCGCAAGCCGAACGATTCATCCAATTTCTATATAGCCCACAGGGCCAGGCAATCCTCGCGCAACACGGCCTGACCCCCATTTCAACACCTTGACCATTCCCCTGTTACTTTCCTTACGCGTTGCTGCACTGTCTGCCCTGCTCGCTGCCATTGGCGGTATTACACTGGCTTCCCTTCTGGCGCACAAACAGGGGCTGTTTTGGCATCTAATCGATGGGATAATCAACCTTCCATTAGTACTACCGCCAACCGTTTTGGGCTATTACCTGCTGATTACCCTCAGCCAGCGTTCTCCCCTGGGTAGTTGGCTCGGCAGCCTTGGCATCCATTTAACATTTACCTGGGGCGGCGCCGTGGTAGCCGCTAGCATCGTTGCCCTGCCGCTGGTGACGCAATCGGCGCGGGCAGCGATTGAATCTGTCCCATCCGAACTGTTGGATGTCGCCCGCACGTTGGGACGCGCGCCCCTCGCCATTTTCCTGACGATTACCCTGCCGCTGGCATGGCGCGGCGTACTGGCGGGAATTGTGCTGGCCTTTGCCCGCGCTCTGGGTGAATTTGGCGCTACATTGATGATCGCCGGAAATATCCCCGGTCAGACGCAAACATTGCCCATCGCTATCTATGATGCTGTGCAAGCCGGAGAATCCGCCCGTGCCAATCAACTCTCGCTGCTGCTCACCAGCGCAGCAATTGTGTTGCTGGTCAGCATCCGCATGTTAACCAACCGCATCTCTCGGACGTGATTCAACGCAAGGGCGCAAAGTTTTCTATCATTTTTTCTTTGCGCCCTTGCCCCTTCGCGTCCTTACGTTAGAGACACACCGCCAAATGAAGCCCCACAAACTTGCCGTCACCATCAACCTGATGATCGAAAACTTTCATCTGCAAGCCAACTTTCAGGCGCAAGATGAAATCATTGCCATTTTCGGCCCCTCCGGAGCTGGTAAAAGCACCACCCTGCGCGCCATCGCCGGGCTAATTACCCCGCAGCAAGGCATCATCCGTCTCGGCCAGCGCACCCTCTTTGACGCGCAAAAAAACATCAACCTGCCGCCGCAAAAGCGCAATCTGGGTTACGTACCACAAAATTACGCCCTATTTCCCCATCTCAGCATTGCCGAGAATATCGCCTATGGATTGCTCCCCCATCTCCGTCACGCCCGCCATCAGCGCACGCGCGAACTTCTCGAATTGATGCAACTCGCCGACTTCGCCCAGCGCCGTCCCGGCGAACTTTCTGGCGGACAGCAGCAACGCGTAGCCCTGGCGCGCGCCCTGGCGCCCAACCCGGCCATGCTGCTCATGGACGAACCCCTGGCCGCTCTTGAAGAATCTTTGCGCCAAAAACTGCGCGCCGAATTACGCACCATCCCGCAACGCTTCAACGTACCCATCTTGCTGGTCACACACAACCTCAGCGAGGCCAACAGCCTCGCCAGCCAGCTTGTCATCCTCGACCAGGGCAAAATGTGTCAGGCTGGGCCAAAAGACGAAATTATGCAACGACCCACCAGCCCCGCGACTGCCCGCATTGTTGGCATGAATAATATATTGCCTATGCGCAATTTAGATATAAAAACCCTGCAATGGGGTACATACAACCTCGAGGTTATTCCTGCTCCCCCAACAGGCCAACGCAACGCAGCCCCGCTGGTGGGTATCCGCCCCGAGGCGATCCGTTTGCTCAAAGCCGATTCCGGTCAGGCAAATACCCTCCCCGCGCGCATCCTGGATGATGAAGATTTCGGCCCCGAACACCGCCTGAGCGTGCGCGTACCCGGCCAAAAACCCGATCTCGAAATCCGTATCTCCACCCCAAAACTGGCGCGCCTCGGCCTGCAACCCGGCGACGAAGCTTTTATTCAAATTGACCCGACCAGCATTCACACTTTTCCATGAGTACATCCGCTATCACCAGTCTGCTCAGCCGCTGGCGCAGCGACGTGACCCTCGGTGGCAATATCACCGCCTGGGAAACCATCCCCGCCCGGCAGCCGCGCTTTGAACCCTTCCCTGCCGATCTGCATCCCGCCCTGTGCGAGCAGTTGCGCGCGAATAGTATCCGGGCGCTGTACAGCCACCAGATGCAAGCCTGGAAGCAAGCACGCGCCGGGGCCAATATTGCGCTGGCAACCGATACCGCCAGCGGCAAAACCCTGGCCTACAATCTGCCCGTGCTGGATGCGCTGCTGCGCGATTCAAATGCGCGCGCCCTGTATCTCTTCCCGACCAAAGCCCTGGCGCAAGACCAACTCGCCGGGCTGCGCGGTCTGTTGGCGCAAACCCCACAACCCGACTCGCCGATCACACCGGCTACTTACGACGGCGATACACCCCAAAGCGCCCGCGCTGCCATCCGACAAAAAGCACGTCTCATCATCAGTAACCCCGATATGCTGCACATTGGGATTTTGCCGCGTCACGCCTCTTGGGCGGATTTTTTCACCAATTTGCGCTTCATCGTGATTGACGAAATGCATATCTACCGTGGCGTGTTCGGCTCGCATATTGCCAACGTGATCCGGCGGCTCAAACGTATCGCCAATTTTTATGGCGCACAGCCCCAGTTCATACTCACTTCAGCAACCATCGGCAACCCACGCCAATTGGCCGAAAAATTGATCGAAGCACCGCTAACCTTGCTCAATGAAGATGGCTCCGGCCGCGGCCCCAAGCACTTCCTGATCTATAATCCCCCCATCGTGGATGAAGATTTGGGGTTGCGCGCCAGTATGCTCGCCGAAAGCGTGCGCCTGGCCGAAGATGTGTACACCTACGGCATCCAAACGATTCTGTTCGGGCGCACGCGCCGCACCGTGGAAGTGATGCTGCGCTATCTGGCCGACCGCATCGGCGAGCGAACGCCACAGGCCATCCGCGCCTATCGCAGCGGTTATTTGCCCGCCCATCGCCGTGAAATTGAACAGGGTTTGCGCTCTGGTAGCGTGCGCACTGTGGTGGCTACCACGGCACTCGAACTGGGCATCGATCTCGGCGGAATGGGGGCCACAATTCAAGCTGGATACCCGGGCACGATTGCCGGAAGTTGGCAACAGGCCGGGCGCGCCGGACGCGGCCTGGAGACTTCACTCTCGATCCTGGTGGCTTCGCCCAGCCCCGCCGATCAATTTCTGGCGCGCCATCCGGACTATTTCTTCGGACGCAACCCGGAGCGTGCCCTGATCCAGGCCGATAATCTGCTGATTCTGCTGCATCACCTGCAATGCGCGGCTTTCGAGTTGCCCTTTGAGCCTAATGAATCCTTCGGACACGCCGATCCTGCTCAGGTTGCAGAAATTTTGAATCTCCTGCATCAGAGCGGGAATCTGTATCAATCCAGTGAAAAATATTTTTGGCTCGGTGATGGCTATCCCTCGGCGGAAATTTCCTTGCGCAGCGCCTCGGCACAGACGGTTTATCTGCTCAACACGGCCACGGAGCCGCCCACCACCATCGGGGAGGTGGATGGCGAAGCGGCCTGCTGGATGGTACACCCTGGGGCGGTTTATTTACACGAAGGGGAGCCGTATTTGGTGGAAACTCTGGATTTGGAGCAGCACCGCGCCCTGATGCAGCCGACGCAAGTTGATTATTTCACCCGCCCGCGCAACGAGATTGAAGTGCAATTACTAGCATTGCGGGAGGCGCGGCGCGAAGAATGGGGGGAGAAAGCCCACGGGGAATTAGCCGTGATCTCGACCGTCAGCGGCTATCAGATGTTGCGTTGGGAAAGCCTGGAAAAACTGGGCTTTCACGAACTGGATTTACCCCCAGCGCGCTTGCACACATCCGGCTATTGGCTTAGCCTGGAGGAAGACAGCGTGGAACGTTTGCGCGCGGCCGGTTTGTGGCGTAACGACCCCAACAACTACGGCCCCGAGTGGCCTCAGCAGCGCGCCATAGCTTTAACGCGCGACAAGCATACCTGCCGGGTATGCGGCACGCGTTCCGATATGCAGAGTTTGCATGTGCATCATAAAATACCCTTCAGGGCGTTTGATACACCCTGGCAGGCTAACCGCCTGGAAAATTTGGTTACGCTGTGCCCTGCCTGCCACCAACGTGCCGAGAGCGCCGTGCGCGTGCGCAGCGGTCTGGCCGGATTAAGTTATGTATTGGGACAGATTGCGCCGCTGTTTCTGATGTGCGATACGCGCGACCTGGGGCAGCACAGCGATCCAAAGGCAACCTTCGCCGCTGGACGCCCAAGCGTAGTGATTTACGAGATGATCCCCGCGGGCATCGGCTTTAGCCAACAACTTTTTGAGCGCCATGACGAATTACTGGCCGCGGCGCGCGAAATCGTCGAGCAGTGCATCTGCGCCGACGGCTGCCCTTCGTGCGTTGGCCCCGGCGGTGAAGCTGGTTCCGGTGGCAAAGCAGAGACGCTGGCGATTTTAAAAGAATTAAAATGAAGTACCCGAAAAAGGATGTGCGGGTTGCTTCACAACCCGCACATCCTTTTTCGGGACCAAATAAAAAAAGCCGCACTTGTACGGGCACGGCCTGAAAAATAAATTTATTGCGCTATCTACTAAAAATCATCG
>JACNJM010000050.1 GCA_014382605.1 Anaerolineae bacterium | reverse complement strand
TTTTCTTCGCGTTCTTTGCGCCTTTGCGGTTTAAAAATAAGATGCGATTGCCCTAATTTCGGTTCGACAATTTGTGCATGCCAAAATAATTAAGGTACAATACCAATACTATTTACTGTAGTTGCCAAATATATACTTTATGTATGGAGGAAAGACATGACCTATATCATTACCAGTTTATGCTTGCGTGACGGTGGCTGCATCGACGTTTGTCCGGTTGAATGTATTGTCCCCGGCCAGCCCGTTGAAGAATGGCCCTGGATGTATATTGACCCTGATACCTGCATTGACTGCGGCGCCTGCGTGCCCGAATGTCCCTATGATGCCATCTTCTCCGAAGATGAGGTTCCCGAAGCTTATGAAGCCAAAGGCGGCGAGTATATCAGCCGACTTGGCCTGAGCGGGCACTACGAAAACACCGATCATCACGGCGATACCGTTGTACTCGAAACCACCAAGCAGCTTGAAGCCGGTGAAGTTGTTGACCTGACCGAGGACACCCAACCCAACTACGATTTCTTCGAAAGTGGCCCTGGCTACGACGCGCTTGGCTAGTTCTTTAATTTACACCAACAAAAAGCTGCATACGGCGCGATGTGCCATATGCAGCTTTTTGTTAGCGCCAATTTTCGTGAAATCACAGTGAGTTAACGAAAGGCGTTTGTGGTGGATAGTTGACGTTCTAATTACGCCGTGCTATTATCTTTCGTGCAATCGTTTTGCGCGTGTATATGCTTCGCTCGGACTCGTACAATTTTTAGCTATTATTCTTTTATTTTTTTATTGCGTATCCGAAGCCTGCATTATTCCCATTTTTTTGGATTCTGGGGTTATTAGCGCTGATGATTCATGCGCTTTTTTTATTTATGGCTTTATCATTTTTTAGGAGTTATTCATGAGCTCTGATTTCGTTGTTCGCATTATCGGGATGATTGTATTGGGGTTTTTTGCGGCTTATACAGCTAATTCGTTTGGGGGAGGCATTTTTCCTGAGCCTCGCGTGCTTTACGTCGTAATTATTAGCTTGTTAGGCGCTTTGATTGGCCTGGTGCTGACTCCGTATCTCACCACGCGCCCCGTGCGCGCCTTGCGGGCGCTTTTGGCTCGCATTGATGCTCAAACCCTGGCCGCAAGTCTGATTGGTTTGATCGTTGGGTTAATTATTGCTGCGTTGCTGGCCTTTCCGCTTTCGTTATTACCCCCACCTTTTGGCGAAGTACTGCCCTTTATTGGTGTGATGTTGGTTAGCTATTTTGGTGTGGCCGTTTTCGTGATGCGCCAGAATGATATTTTCTCTGTATTCCGCGATCGGCTGCCGCGTCGACGTAGCGGCGAAGAAGGCGAAGAAGATACCGCCGGTCGTAAAATTCTTGTGGATACCAGCGTGATCATTGATGGTCGCATTGCCGACATTGCTCGGACTGGCTTTCTTTCGGGCACGCTACTGATTCCGCGCTTTGTACTCAACGAATTGCAATATATCGCCGATTCAGCCGATAGTTTGCGCCGCCAGCGTGGACGCAGGGGTATGGAGATACTTTCCCACTTGCAAGATGATGCTACCATGCCCGTACAGATCAGTGATATTGATGTAGAGGGCACGCGCGAAGTGGATGATAAACTCGTCATTTTGGCGCGACAACTCAAATGTCCGGTACTGACTAACGATTACAACCTCAACCGCGTTGCTGAACTTCAAGGCGTGCTGATCCTCAATGTCAATGAACTGGCGAATGCCGTCAAAGCCGTGCTGTTGCCCGGCGAATCGCTCGTGGTTGATATTATTCAGGAAGGCAAAGAAGTTGGGCAGGGCGTGGGGTATCTGGACGATGGCACAATGGTGGTTGTTGAAGACGGCAGCGGTCATCTGCACAAAGAAACGTATGTTACCGTAACCAAAGTCTTACAAACCGCGGCCGGTCGGATGATCTTTGCCCGTACGGAGGCGAAATCCTGATGGCGATCAAAATTTATAATACGCTCACACGCAAAAAAGAAGCCCTTGAGACCCTGCAGCCTGGCCGGGTTTCGATGTATGTCTGCGGGCCGACGGTTTACGACAAAGCTCATGTAGGCCATGCCATGTCGGTGCTGGTTTTTGATATTGTCCGCCGTTATCTCGAATATCGCGGTTACGAAGTGCGCCATGCCATGAACTATACGGATGTTGATGACAAAATCATCCAGCGCGCCAACATCGAAGGCATTGACCCCTTCGATTTGGCCGAACGCTATATTGATGAATTTCGTCATCACCTGGCCGATCTCAATATTTTGCCCGCCACGGTTTACCCCCGTGCCACCGAAGAAATTGATCATATCATCCAGATTGTGCAGGGCCTCATCGAAAAAGGCCACGCCTACGAATCCGAAGGCGATGTCTACTTCTTCGTCAGCAGCGACGACGATTACGGCAAGCTCTCCGGGCGCAAACTTGAAGATATGCAGTCCGGCTTCCGCATTGATGTCGACGAACGCAAAGAAACCCCGATGGACTTTGCCCTGTGGAAAGCCTCCAAGCCCGGCGAACCCGCCTGGGAGAGTCCCTGGGGACAGGGCCGCCCCGGCTGGCATATCGAATGCTCGGCCATGAATCTGCACCACCTCGGCGAGCAAATCGACATCCACGGCGGCGGTAACGATCTCGTCTTCCCACATCACGAAAACGAAATCGCCCAAACCGAGAGCTTCACTGGCAAACCTTTTGCCCGCTATTGGATGCACAACGGCATGTTGCAGTTATCTGGCGAAAAAATGTCCAAATCGTTGGGCAACCTCGTCACAATTAAAGACTTCCTTGATGACCACGAAGCTGACACCCTGCGCCTGATGGTGCTTACCTCCAGCTACCGCAGCCCGCTCAAATTTACCGATGAGGCCATCGGTCATATCGAACGCGCCCTAAGCCGTCTGCGTTCGGCGCTGCGCCCGGCCAACGCTGGCGCGGCAGGCGCAGCCCCCGAAGCCTTGCAGGCGCAAATCCAGGCCACGCGCCAGGGCTTTGATGAAGCAATGGACGACGATTTTAACTCGGCTGGCGCGCTGGGCCATATTTTTGATCTTGTGCGCGCAATCAATCAGGCTCGGGATATGGATGCTGGCCCCGAGGCTTTGCAATCCGCCCAGGCGTTGATTCTGGAATTAACGAGTATTCTGGGCCTCAGGCTGGAGTCGCGCGCGCAGCTCGGGGGGGGGGAGGCCGCTCCGTTTATCGAACTGCTCCTGGAGATGCGCGCCGAACTTCGTCAGCAAAAATTGTGGGCCTTATCCGATCAGGTGCGCGATCGTCTCGTTGAGCTGGACGTGCTGATCGAAGATGGCAAAGATGGTACCACCTGGCGTTGGAAATGACCGAATGGATTTTAGGCCGTAACCCCGTATCCGAAGCGCTGCGAGCAAATCGGCGGCGCTTCTTTCGTCTGTGGGTGGCTGAAAAAGCAGATCAAAAACGTCACCTCAAAGATGCCCTCGATATGGCGCGCCAACGTGGTATCCCTGTGGAGTTTTTGCCGCGCCAACGTCTCGACGCGTTGGGTGAGAATCATCAGAGCGTGGCGTTGGAGGCCAGCGCCTACCCCTACGCATCTTTGCTAGATATCCTCTCACGCGCCCAACAGCGGAATCAGGCTCCCTTCATCTTGATATTGGATACCGTTCAAGATACACATAATCTGGGGGCTTTGTTGCGCACAGCCGAAGCAGTGGGTGTACATGGCGTTTTATTGCCCTTGCGCCGCACAGCCACGGTTACTCCGGCGGTGGTCAATACATCCTCCGGAGCCTGTGAACACCTGCTCGTTGCGCAAACCAACCTCGCCCAGGCCATCAGCGCTTTGAAAAACGAAAACGTCTGGGTGTATGGCCTGGAGGGTTCCGAAGAAGCGCAATCCATTGAAACCATTAAGCTCAGTGGAGCAACAGCCCTGGTTGTGGGCAACGAGGGCAGCGGGTTGCGCAGCCTGGTGCGTCAATCTTGCGATGTGCTGGTCAAGCTGCCCATGCGGGGGCATATCGATTCGCTGAACGCTGCTGTGGCTGGCTCAGTAGGATTGTATTTTATTTGGCAGGCGCGCAAATTTTCATCAGAGACCATTGACGATACATTTAATTCCTGATAGACTCGCTGCCCGTTGCATATCAGCGCGGCTGCTTATGGAGTCTTGCGGTTGGTATGGCTCTCTGGTATAATGCTCCCGCTCTTTTGGAGCAGCACTTTTCTAATTTACTTGCCGACGTAGCTCAATCGGCAGAGCAGCCGCCTTGTAAGCGGCAGGTTATGGGTTCAATTCCCATCGTCGGCTCCTGTTGATGCGTTAGTCCATTTGTCGGTTAGCCTCGTCACTGAGGGGGCTAAGCGACCAGTTGACTAAAAGCTGGAATTTTCCCGGACGGATACCCAAGTGGCCAAAGGGGGCTGACTGTAAATCAGCTGGCAGACGCCTTCAGAGGTTCGAATCCTCTTCCGTCCACCTCAACTCGCTGGCAAGCTTCATGCCTGCCAGCGGGTGATTTTATGTAAGGGACTAGCCCGCATAGCTCAGCAGGTAGAGCGCATTCTTGGTAAGAATGAGGTCATGGGTTCAAATCCCATTGTGGGCTCTTCTCGTTTGATATAAGTATCTGATGAAAAGAGCTGAATAATTTAGCAGTTCTGAACGATTATCGAGGAGATAGTGAGCATGGCAAAAGAAACATTTGTACGCGACAAGCCGCATTTGAATGTAGGCACCATGG
>JACNJM010000214.1 GCA_014382605.1 Anaerolineae bacterium | reverse complement strand
AAACGGCGATGACGGGTTTTAATGATGACATAAGTTCTCCTGTAATGCGTTTAAAAAGATGCCTGACGCTAATAAGTGCCTACATAACTCTCATAGCGCTTCCAAACATCCGGGGCCAGGGCGCGCGCTTCGGCGGCGATGGCAGCTTCGTCGAGGGTGAGTAGTTCACGGTCGCGCATCAGCACTTCACCCTGCACAATCGTAGTCGTGACCATGCTTTCATTGAAGCCGAAAATAATCTGCCAGGGCAAGTTTCCGGCGGTCATGGGCGTGTGGGGATGATAGTCCACAAAAATAATATCGGCGAATGCGCCAGGGGTCAGCACGCCCAGCCGAGCTTCGTTGAAGAAATGTCCAGCCAGCGCGGCATTATTATAGGCCGCCATTTGGGCAATGTCGCCACCGCCCATGCGCCGCGGGTCACGCGTGACAACTTTGTGCAGCAAGTAAGCCGTCTTCCACTCGTCCCACATCGTGGAGGAGAAGCCATCCGTGCCCAAACAAACCGGCACACCCAACCGCAGCAGCGACTCGACCTGCGCCGCGCCAACGCCGTTGTTCATATTCGAGCGCGCCTGATGCGTTACCCAGGTGTTGGTTTCAGCCAGCAGCGCGGCCTCGCGAGCATCAATGTGGATGGCGTGCCCGACGATAGAATTTGGCCCCAGAATGTCGAATTTATGTAAACGATCTACCACGCGCATACCGTATTTTTGCAAACTGTCGTACTCATCGGCTTCGTGTTCGGCTACATGGATGTGGAATCCAGTCCCCGAGGGGACAGCGGCTCGACACAACTCGAGGGTGGCATCTGATAAAGTCAGCGCGGCGTGCATCCCAAAGGTGGCGCGCAAGCGAGACTGCTTACCTGCAACCTTCTTGATGAAACGCACATTTTCCGCGATCCCTGATTTGGCACCTTCTTCACCATTGCGATCCGTGACTTCGTAGCACAGCACAGCTCGCAGTCCCGATATGTCGACCACGTCACCAATGACATCCAGCGAGCCATCAATAAAGTTGGGTGAGGCGTGATGATCGATCAGGGTAGTGGTGCCGTGCTTGATGGCATCTACGAGCATGACCAGCGCCGAGTAACGCACAGCATCTTCATCGAGGGCCATATCCAGCGGCCACCAGAGTTTATCTAAAATTTCAGGGAAGTCTTTGGGGGCAGGCCCGGGGATTCCCATCCCGCGGGCATAGGCTCCATAAAAATGGGTGTGCGCGCAAATATTACCTGGCATAACGTATTGACCGCGCGCATCCACGCGCTCCACATCGGGGTAACGCGCTTCCAACTCACTTTGCGAACCGATTTCAACGATTTTGCCATCTTCAATATAAATGGCCTGACCGTCATCCAAAATGCGGTTTTCTTTTTCCCAGGTAATTAATTTGCCATTGATAATTAACATAAAATACTCCAGAAAATAGGTAGTCTAGATGACAGTCACTTTAAAAGTGACTGTCATCTAAAATGCATAATTTAAAACAAATTCTTCTTGCTGTTCATTTTCCAAGGCTTCAGGAATATATTCACGTACCCACTGGATGGCAGCCGGACCGTCGATTTGCAGTACGATCCGGGAAAGGCACGCAAGGAAGATACCTGTGCGGCCGACCCCGGCCATGCAGTGAACGGCAACATTGCGCCCGGCGCTCAGATGAGCTGAAACTGCCGACAATGCCAAATTCAGGCCGGGGAGATCGTCCGGGGTGTGATAGTCGCGAATGGGGTACGCGATGACTTCCATGCCAGCCTGACGGTAGAACGCAGGCAAATCACGCTGCGCGCGTACCAGATATTCTTGCTTTTCGGTCAGCACAGCCACAACTTTGACATTCGCAGCCTGATAAGCAGGCCAAACTTCGCCCAGCCGATCGAATACGCTAAACGGCATCGGGCTGCGGTAGATTTTGCCGGGCAAATTCACTGAAATTTCAGTGAGAGGGGATTGGGTCATGGAAATATAAAACCGGCGCTTAGGGATTGGGTAACTGGAAATTTGAGAGAACCAAACCCCAAATTACCTGATTGCCTAAACGCCTATTCCCTTCACAATTTCTTCCTGATCAACCGGCAAACGGTCAATGCGCACGCCAACGGCGTTGTAAATAGCATTCGTTATCGCCGGGATGGTGGGGATGCTGACGATTTCGCCAACCCCTTTCGCTCCATAGGGGCCATCGGTGGTGAGGTGTTCAACCACAAATGAGATGATCTCCGGAGTCTGAGTGATGTTAGGCATGCGATAACGCGCCAGATAGTCGGTGAAAGGGATGCCCTGCTCAACGATGAAATTCTCGGTCAGGGCGTGACCAACGCCCATTACAACGCCGCCTTCGATCTGGCCTTGCAAGCCCAGCGGATTGATAACTTTGCCAACATCATTGGCAGCGATCACGCGTAGCACCTTAACTTCACCCGTACGCTTGTCTACTTCGACTTCGGTAGCCTGAGCCGCAAATGAGAAGGCGAAATGCATATCGCCGCCTTCGCCCAGCGGGAGGGTATCGGGCGCCCAGTATTCGTACATGGCTTTGGCCTGACGACCTTCAGCCTGCATAATTTCGACGGCATCGCCCAGCGGGATTTGCTGCCCATTAACGCGCGCCAACCCTTCTTCAAAACGGATATTATCGGGCGGCTGATCGTATTTTTCGGCCAGCGAGGTAGCAATGGCTTCGCGCAAGGTTTTGGCAGCATAGCGCGCTGCGTTGCCAGTCACATAGGTCTGGCGCGAGGCAGTCGTCGGGCCGCCATCGGGGGTCAGGTCGGTATCCATGACCAGGACTTTGACATTTTTCGGGGTGAGAGCAAATTCTTCGGCGACGACCATTTGTAATACTGTCACCAATCCCTGCCCGAGTTCAGCCGATGCGGTGCGCACTTCGAGGGTGCCATCACTGTATAACTCAACTTCGGCGCCAGCTTTGTCGGGCGCGCCCCCACCCAGACCGGTGTTTTTATAAGCCACAGCAAAACCCCAGGAACGAACTTTCCCCGATTCAGCAGAATCAACTTTGGGCTTAAATGGCGATTCGTAGCCATCCGCTTTGGCAAGGCGGCGCATTTCGGCGTCTACTTTATCAATACATTCGTCCAGTCCGACGCTTTCACGCAATAATTGTCCGGTATTGGTTGTGCTGCCCACGCGCAAGGCATTTTTGCGACGAATTTCCACGGGGTCGATTTGGAGGGTCTCGGCGATACGATCCATTAGATTTTCGATGGCGAACTGGCCTTGCAGCGCGCCAAAGCCGCGGAACGCTCCTGAGGGAGGATTGTTGGTGTACATGGCGTAGCAGTCGGCGCGCATGTGTTCGACATCATATGGCCCGGAGGAGTGCGTGGTGGCACGCCCCATGACCTTCTCGCCGAGGGAGGCGTAGGCTCCAGTATCGCCGTAGAGTTCAGTCGAAACAGCCAAGAGACGCCCATCGTTCATCACGCCGGCCTTGACATGGATTTGCGTTGCGTGGCGCTTGGGATGCACCATCAGACTTTCGTGGCGGTCAAAAAGCAGTTTGACGGGCTTGCCAGTAGCATTTGCCAACAGCGCAGCGTGAATCTGCCCGGCAATATCTTCCTTGCCGCCAAAGCCGCCGCCCATGAGTTGGCCGCGCACGCGCACGCGCTCATCAGGCCAACCCAACGTCGCGGCGACCTGGGAACGGTCGGCGTAGGGAATTTGGGAACCGACATAGATTTCCATGCGCCCATTTTCGAGTGGGCGCGCTACAGTACATTCTGGCTCAAGGAAAGCGTGGTCGGTGGTTTGTGTGTAAAAAGTGTGTTCAAAAATATGGTCGGCCTCAGCGAAACCAGCATCCATATCGCCCTTACGAACTTTGATGTGCTTGAGTAGATTACCTTTTTCATGTAGCTGCGGCGCGTCATCCTGGCGGGCGCGCACAGGGTTGTCAATCACTTCCTGAGCTTTGAACTCAACCTCGATCAGGCTGAGAGCATGTTCGGCAATTGCTTCGCTTTCGGCAGCCACAACCGCGACGGCATCACCGACATAGCGGGCACGCTCCCCCACAGCAACCAGCACGGGCCAATCGGCAACCACAATGCCATGCCATTTTTCGCCAGGGATGTCGGCGGCAGTCAGCACAGCCAGGACACCGGGGAGGGCACGCGCCGCGTCAACATCGAGGCGGGTGAGAATGCCGTGCGGAATATCGGCACGTTTGACACGCCCAAAGAGCATCCCATCAAAGACCAGATCATCGGTGTAGAGCGCCATACCATTGGCCTTCTCGATCGCGTCCGGGCGGATATTGATGTCGCCGACGGTGTACAGCGGTTTTGCAGAGATGTCAATTTTCGGTTCTGGGAGCGGCTCGCCAGTACGCAAAGTTTGTGCGGCGGCCTGGATGGCGTTTTCGATTGATGGGTAGCCACCACAGCGGCAAAGTGTATCTTTGAGGGCGTAGCGAATTTCTTCGGAGGTTGGCTCAGGGTTACGTTCTAGCAAAGCGTGAGCGGTCATAATCTGACCCGGGGTGCAGAATCCACATTGGATCGCGCCGTGGGTGATGAAGGCTTCCTGGAGAGGGTGTAAAGCCCTCTCCCCACCCTCTGGCCCCCTCCCCTCTCCCAGTGGGAGAGGGGGGGGGGGGGCGGCATCAGCCGCCGGGGGAGGGGCGAGGGCTGCCAGCCCCTCCATCGGCAAGATTTCTTTTCCGTCGGCGCGCGCCGCCGGGGAAGGACAAGAAACTACCGGGTCGCCCTTCAACC
>JACNJM010000051.1 GCA_014382605.1 Anaerolineae bacterium | reverse complement strand
GCCCGCATTGCTCTCATTGTTGTTAAAGTGCTGTTCTCTCCGACAAACTGCTAGTCAGAAAAACCCTAAGGGGGTCAAAGCCCTTAGGGTTTTGTATCACCCAAACAGGAAAAGTGGAAAATGAAACGACATATCTTTTTTAAGTTTGCTGCTCCCAGCATCTTCATGATGACCGCGCTCATGGTCATTCCGCTAATTATGGCAATTTGGCTGGGGATGAATTATATGACCTACGCCAACATCAATGCCCCGCAATTTGTTGGTCTCAAGAACTATATAGATGTATTGGGTGATCCTCAACTCTGGCGCTCGTTTCGTTTTACATTGTTATATATGGCCATTGCCATTCCCATGCAAATGATCATCGGTTTTACAATGGCCTTGCTGCTGGATCAGGTTTCCAAGTTTACCCGTGGCGTTTACCTTTCTATTTTCTTGCTCCCGTTTATCATTGTCCCCGTTGTAGGGACTTTGATGTTCAAGCAGCTCTTTGAGCCATCGGGGTTGTTTAACTGGCTCTATCGCACGGTTTTAGATGAAAAATTCCGCTACACGGAAACCACCGTTAAAACGCTGATTATTCTCTATGGTATTTGGTACGTGACTCCTTTTGCGTTGGTGACCTATTTTGCAGGTATACAAACACTCTCACAGGATTTGCTCGAAGCTTCCTCCATGGATGGTGCCAATCGGTGGCAAAAGATCCGCCATATTATTATTCCACATGTGCGCTCACTGACGATCATGATCTTGCTGATCTCACTAATGGATTCGTATCGCCTCTTTGATAGCGTCTTCGTGCTATCGGAGATGAACCCCATTTATAAGGCCGATACGATCATGACGTACAACTTTGATGTTGCCATTACGGTGCAACGACTGGGGAAGGCCAATGCCATGTCGGTTCTGACGGTGATTGGCATCATGGTTATTCTGATACCCAATTTGGTTCAATCCTACCGAGAGCAAACAAAGGAGCGCTAAGATGGAAAAAATTAAAAGTCCTATTGGACGAGTGTTTATTCACATTACTTTGTTCTTGTTTGCAATCTATAGCCTGGTACCCTTTGTGTGGACTACATTGCAATCGTTTAAAAGCCTGAAGGACGCGAACTCGCGCACGCCCAAATTTATTTTTACCCCTACCTGGGAGAACTATACCGAATTGTGGTTGCGCTCCATACCCGAAAACGGTGCTGCGATAGCCTACTTCATTCTCATGACTGTCGTGCTTCTAATTTGCTTGCTGTTATTTGCAAAACATATTCCCGTGCGTGATGGCATTATTTACGGATTTGTGGGCATTGGGTTTATTGCCTTGTTGTGGGGCATCCCGCAAATGGTAGATACGGCTAAATTCTACGATTACTTCATTAACACGCTTATCGTCACGGTAGGAACAGTCACAGTTTCGATCACCATTGGCAGTTTGGCCGGATATTCGCTTGCCCGCTATTCGGGGCTGGCCGGCGTCGTTGTGCTAATCGCCGCACTTGGCTTCCGCGCCTTACCGCGTTTATCCTTTATTTTGCCCTATTACTGGATTGGTTCGGTCACAAAATTACTCGATACGCATATCCTGGTCATCCTGACACTGGTGGCCGTCAATCAGCCCTTTACCATTTGGATGTTGCGCAGTTTCTTCATGGAAATCCCCAGAGATTTGGAAGAAGCCGCCATGATTGACGGCGCAGGCCCCTTTACGGCCTTCCGCAAAGTAATTGTACCCATCATGTGGCCGGGCATTATCTCCACGGCGCTGTTTGCGTTGCTGTTGGCCTATAACGAGTTCCTGCTCGTGCGCCTGCTTACCCAAACCAACTGGACTCTCCCCGTGGCAATCTCGCGCTTCACGGGTGGCGAAGACCCCCGCCACCTGACTCTGGCCGCGGCTTCCGCCGTTTCGGCGACCATCCCCATCGTGCTGGTCATTCTCTTCTTCCAGAAAAATCTCGTCAAGGGCCTGGCGGCAGGTGCTGTCAAAGGGTAATAAAATGACGATAAAAGTGACAGTCACCTACCCAGGTGACTGTCACTTTGGTTAACGAGGATATACCATGACCCCAAATATTCACCAACACAACAAACAATTCATCGGAAAACTGCGCGCCGCACTCTACGATTGTGATCCTACAACATTGAAAAGCCAACTGGGGGAAATTTTTGCACCGGATTGTGAGATTCATCTAACCAATCCCTTTGAAGGTTTAACCGGGCCGGATGCTCTGTTTGAACAGGTGTATCAACCTTTGCTCGCGGCTGTTCCTGATCTAGAAAGGCGAGATTTTATCGTGATGGCGGGTGAGGCCAGTGGCAACAACTGGGTAGGATGCGCCGGGCACTATATGGGCGTGTTCGAACACCCCTGGCTGGATATTCCCCCAACACGGCACATCGTTGGGATGCGCTACCACGAATTTTTCCGCATCGTAGACGACCAAATCATCGAGATGCAGGCTGTTTGGGATATTCCCCAACTCATGATGCAATCCAACGCCTGGCCGCTCTCCCCCAGCCTGGGCATAGATTGGCTCGTCCCCGGCCCGGCCACCGAAGATGGCCTGACAATTGCTGCTGATTCAGAGCGGGCCGCGGCCAGCGTGAAGCATATTCTTGCCATGCTGACTGATTTAGGCAAACACCCCCTCGGCGGTGGGCCTGAAATTATGCAGCTTGAAAAATATTGGCATCCTAAAATGATCTGGTACGGCCCCTCGGGCATTGGCTCGATGCGCGGCATTCAGGGGTTCCGCAATTGGCATCAAATTCCCTTCCTCAAGGCCCTGCCCGACCGGCGCGGTGCCGTGTCTAAAGCCGATTGCTTCTTCGGCGATGGTGATTATGTCGGTACCACCGGCTGGCCCAACATGCAAATGACCGTCAGCGGAGACGGCTGGCTGGGCATTGCCCCCGGCAATCAAGAAATCACCATGCGCAGCCTGGACTTCTGGCGCATGGAAAACGGTCTGATCCGCGAAAATTGGGTTTTGGTTGATCTGCTGCACGTCTACGAACAACTCGACATGGATGTTTTCGAGCGTATGCGTGAAATCACCTATGCCCGCCAACCGCGCTCTTGATTTTTCAATTTAAACCACAGATAAACGCGGATAAACACAGATGAAAAGATAAAATCTGTGTGCATCTGTATTTATCTGTGGCGTTTTTTGTGGGAAGTTGAACACTTGACTTATCAACATAGCAAAAAACTCGTTTGGAAATATTGGCAGGGGATGAACGCCCGCGGCGACGCGCAAACCCTCGCCCAAAGCCTGCATCCCGATGTCATTTGGCACGGATTTCAACCGCTGCGCCATCTGAACGGCTCGAAAGAAATTCAAAACAAATTTTGGGAACCCCTATATAACGCCATCCCCGATCTGACGCGCCGCCCGTATTTCTTGATTGGCGGGGACTTCGAAGGTGGCGATTGGGTTTGCGGCACGGGCGATTTTATTGGCACCTTTGCCCGCGATTGGAAATTGGGTGATGTCGTCATCCCGGCCAGCGGGAGCAGCGTCCATTTTCGCTTTGGCGAGTTCTGCAAAATTCAAGATGAACAGATCGTTGAAATCCGCATCATTGTAGATTTGCCCGATCTGCTTCGTCAGTCTGGTGTTCAATTGCTGCCACCCAACTTCGGGCGCGATCGGTGGATACCAGGGCCGCTCGCCGGGGATGGTATCTGCTTTGATGAACAGAATCATGCCCAAACGGAGAAAACGCTCCAGCTTGTCGAAGAGATGATCTTCGGGGGGCTGAACAAATACGATGGCAAAGATCAGGCCAGTCAGGGCTTAGAACAATTCTGGCATCCGCACATGGTTTGGCACGGGCCGGTCGGCATCGGCTCTGCCTATGGACTGGACGAGTTCAAACAGAACGCGCAAGGCCCCATCGTGCGCGCCTTTCCTGACCGGCGCGGCGTGGGTCATCAGGCCCGCATCGCCGATGGGTATTTTGCCGCATCAACCGGCTGGCCCAGTTTGGCCGGAACGCACAAAAACGCCTATATGGGTTGGGTGCCCACCGGAAAAAAGATTGGCTGGAATATTATGGATTTTTGGAAGCGCGATGGCGACAAGCTGCTCGAAAACTGGGTGATGATTGACCTGATCGGCGCGGCGCTGGAATCGGGCGTTGATTTATTAGCGAAGTTGCGCCAATAAATCAACGCGGAGATTCGGAATCACACCCCTTTTACCACAAAGACACGAAGGTAATGTTTTTTTGTTTTTCTTAGTGTCTTTGTGATTTTGTGGTTGAACTTCTAGACAGGACGAGTTATGACAACATACCAAATTGCAAAAAACCTTGTGCGTCAACATTTTGATGCGCTGGATAAAGCCACCCCCGAAACCGTGGCCGATGTTCTCAAAGCCCACACCAGCGAAGATTATTTCTGGCGCGGCGTGTATCCGTTTCGGGAGCAGCACGGTGCCGATGCTGCTGCCAAGAACTTCTGGTCGCCGCTGCTTACATCACTCACACGCATGCAGCGCCGACAGGATATTTTCATTGCTGGAGAAAATGAACTTGGTGGCGAGCAATGGGTGATGAGCATGGGCAATTTTATGGGCCTGTTCGATGCCGATTGGCTCGGAATTCCACGCACGCGCAAAATTGCCAACCTGCGCTATGCCGAATTTAATTGTGTCGTAGATGGCAAGATTACCCAAACGGGCTTGTTTGTGGATGTGATCGGCCTGAGGGTGCAGGCGGGAACCCACCCCCGGCCGCACCCGTCCGGGGGTTTCTTCAATTCTCCCGGGCCCCGCCACCACCGAGGCGTGGTGTTCCCAGAGCCCACCGGCAGGG
>JACNJM010000052.1 GCA_014382605.1 Anaerolineae bacterium | reverse complement strand
ACGAAGAAGCGGCGCGTGATTATCTCTACCTGCTGGAAAAATTCTCTCCGCTGGCTGATTATTTGACTGTCAATATCAGTTCGCCTAATACGGTTGGCCTGCGCCGCCTGCAAGCCCGCGATGCTCTCGAAGATTTGTTGCACCAGCTAAATGTTAAACGTTCAACCTGCAACCTTCAACGCCCCATCCTTGTAAAACTAGCTCCCGATCTCAGCGATATTGAACTTGACGACGCCCTTGACGCGATCATGCGCGCCCACATGGAGGGAGTCATCGCCACGAACACGACGATCAACCGGGCGGGAGTCCGCTCGGCGGTGGCAGGGGAAAGCGGCGGCTTGAGCGGCGCGCCGCTGACTCATCCCAGCACAGCGATCATTCAAAAAGTTTATCAGCGCACACAGGGAAAACTGCCCATCGTCGGTGTGGGCGGGATTATTACGCCCGATGATGCCCAAGAAAAGCTCGATGCCGGGGCGACGCTGGTACAGGTATACACCGGCCTGATCTATCAAGGCCCAGGAATTGTGAAAGATATCGTTACGTATCTTTCCGATAAATCATGAAAGGATGAACATGTCAGAGTCTACTGTCAGTTTGCGCGAGATTACCGAAGAGTCGGTTATCGAAATTTGCAACCTTAGCGATACACTTTCGGCTCAGCAGCAAAAGATGGTTGCCCCGAATGCGAAATCGATTGCTCAGGCCCATTTTTCCGATAAAGCCTGGTTTCGGGCAATTTATGCAGATGATACACCGGTTGGTTTTATCATGTTGTATGATGATAGCGAAAAGCAGGAATATTTTTTGTGGCGGCTGATGATTGCCGGGCCGTATCAAAAAATGGGCTATGGTCGCCGGGCGATTGAATTATTGCTCGACTACGTGCGCACGCGCCCCGGCGCGCAGGCCTTGCTCACCAGCTATGTCCCGATTGAAGGCGGTCCGGAAATGTTCTACAAAAGTATGGGTTTTGTGGACACCGGCGAAGTCGATGATGGCGAAGTTGTGACGCGTTTACAATTAACTCCCTGATAGTCCCCCTGCAGGTATGGAGTATTCTGGCATCGGGTTTAGAAGGGATGCACAAGTGGTTAAGACCGTTTTGCAAAGCGGTCTTAACCACTTGTGATTTAAATCAAAACAGCAAGGTCGCAATAGCGCCGGCGAAAAGGGGCACAGCCAGCCCCAACCCCCAACGGATAGCCGTGAAACGCCAGCCCATGAAGGGCAACTCAAAAGTAATTGTGATGAGCGCCTGGGTTGCCCAACTGGTTATGATGGCGACAACCGGCCCCAGCCCGGCCCCAGCGTTGTGCAACACGGCAATCAGCGGAAATACAACATACGGCCCGCCGGGCAGCAACATGCCGATAATTTCGGCTACGATCAGACCTCGCCAACCCGATTCAGCCCCAATCCATTTTTGTACCAATTCAGTGGGGGAGAGAATGTTGACATAACCAACGATGACGAAGGCAATGATAAGCAGCGCTGCATTGCGACGCGTGGTACTCCAGGCCAGTTGCAGCCCTTTGTTTAGGCTGTTGTCGCGGCGGCTCCAGGCATAAATAAGCAGCGGGAGGGCAATAATCCACAGGGTGATGGTTGCAGTGGTCATAGATATAAGGATGAAAGTTTAAGCCACAAAGAACACGAAGAATATAAAGTTTATGCGTTCTTTTGTTTTCCTTCATAGTGAGTTTTTTTGGGTTGAGGTGGATTTGCTGTTAACCGCGAAGCGCGTATCTTCTCAATTTGATTTCCGAAAAACGTATCCGCGGCAACGCCCAGCAGCGGGGGAATTACCAGCGTAATCAGAAAACGTATAATTGTCACGCGCGGCCCGAGCAAGGCAATTTCTACGGGGAGCCGTGAGATAGACCACAAATTTTTAGCTGATACGAACGCAATCAATACGCCCAGCCCAGCCCCAGAATAAAGTAGCGCTCCGGCAATGGGGTAATACACATACGGACCGCCCGGAATCAATGCCCCCCCAATGCAGGCCAGCGCAATGCCGCGCCACCCGGATTCAGCCCCCAACCATTGTTCGACCGTCTCTTTTTTGACCAGCGCCTGAATCAACCCGGCGGTCAGGAAGGCCGCAATTAGCAGCGGGAGTTCGTGTACTAATAAGCTGCCGCCACTTTTTAGCCCAGCAAACGCCAATTCAGCCCCGCCTTTGCGCCAGGCCAAAAATGCCAGCGCCAGAGCGATGAATAGAAGAAATATTGGCGTAAAATCGAGTTTGAGTTTTTTCATTTACGGCATCCAATGATGGAAACGCCAATTGCCGCTGCCATCATCTGTGATTGTGGAGGAAACGCCCACTACCTGATACCAGGTATTCCCCGGTCGGAGTGGGAAACGGGAGCCATCGGGGTAGGTTACGGCAATCAGATCGCTTTCGATGGCCCGCGCCCAACTGACTTCGTAGACTTGTCCATCGCGGAAAAGATACGCTTTGCCATAGCCAAATAATTCAATTTCCCATACTTCTGGCTCGCGCGAGTAGTAGGTGTGTTCGGTCAGCAGGATGACGATGTTATCAGCCATGATCGGCTGTTCAGTCAAACGGTCGGTGAGTAATTCAAATTCTTCAGCGTTGCCTGCGGGGTCGTCGTACTTGTCCTGGTACCGTAGATAACGCCCACTTTCTGGATCATATTCCCAGCGGTTGTAAAACGATTGGCTGTAGCGCGTGGTCACGCTTTGGCCGGGCGTGCCACCCTCGGGGATATTTACGTTGAAATGCAGTCCATCGAGATACTGCTTCCCGTTGGGGAGGCCAGCCCGGCTGAAGTGTTCGCTGAGCAGGGCGGTATCGACGACCAGATGATTGTAAAGGTTGGGGTCTATGCGGCACAACGGATAATCGGCCGTTGCCGGGCAGGGATAATCGGAGAGAAAAATGAGCCGGTCGCTGAACTCGCTCCCCCACAATTTATTGAGTACGCGAATGTCGGCGCTGCCAAAGGCGAAGATGGCTTTATACATGCGCACGAGGTCTTCATCGGCGTAGCGCGCCGAACGGATGGGGCCAACGATCTCGGCATTGTTACCATAGAAGATGGCGTTGAAACGCGTGCGCCCGACTTCGTGATAATACTCAAAAACATGATCGGCCAGCGAAAGCCCCCATTGCGGGCGTACGCCGCGCGGCCCATTGGAGATTTTGATCGCCAGGGGACGGCGATTGAGTAATCCAGAGTCGGTGATGGGCAGGCCGGTGAGGGGATTGATATTTTCGGGGAAGTTGACAGGTCCGTAGCCCTCGGCGGGATAATCAGCGGGCGCGCCAGGCGTGGGCGTGAGGAGGGCAGCAGGTTGCCCGAGGGTAGAATTCCCCTCGGGGAGCCAGACCACCCGACTTAAGTCCGCTGCGCCGCTTGGGGTGTAGGCAAATAGCGCAAGCGTCAGAATCAGTAAAAAGGCCCAAAAATATCTCACTCTTCTTCCTCCGGTTCTGGGTCTGGCGGACGGGCGAAGTCGAAATACCAGGTTTCTGAATCATACTGCCCGACCTCTGAAGTTGTATTGATAACCTGGAAGAAAGTTGTGCCCGGTTTCAGCGGGAAGGGGTGCCCATTGGTATCCAGAATAGCGAGGGGTTGATTTTCAGCGAAACGCTGCCAGCGCGCTTCAAAGGCCTGATTATCGCGGAAAACATAGGCCGTGCCGGTTCCGGTGAGGTCCATTGTAAAAACTTCGGTATCAGATGATTTGTGGAAGAATTCGTGTGTCACCATCAGGATGATAACATTGGAGGCCGTGAGGGGTTGACCAGTGAGCGCATCCATGTGCAATTCGTATTGTGCACTGTTTCCATCCACGTTATCGGTGTTGCCCTGGTAGCGCACATACAGCCCGGAGCCATCGTGATAGCGCCAGTAGGCGTAATTGGCGTAGGAATAAGTGATATGCACTTCCGCGCCGACGGGGGCTTCCAGGTTGTTGAGTGATGAGAAAAAATTACCAGAGAGATCGGAGCGGTCATCGGCGACGCCGCGGGTTTGCACAAAATCGTGCACCGCGCTGGTATTGCCGAACAGGTTGTTATAACTGTTGATACTCTCATCGCGGCACAGCGGCGGACAACGCTGGTCGAGGGCGAAATAGCGCTCATCGAGTTCGATCTCCTCAAAATAATCTAAAGTGCGATCATCGGCGTAGTTGAAGACGAAAATGCCATTATACATGCGCATAATATGCGCGTCGAAAACGCGCCCGGAGCGGATCGGCCCAAACCGTTCGGCATCGTTACCGTAAAAAACGGCCATAAAACGCGTCAAGCCCCACTCGAGATAGTATTCGTAAATATGGTCGGCCAGTGAGATGCCCGCTTGCGGACGTACACTATGCGGATAATTAGGAATTTTAGCTACAATTGGGCGGCGGTCGAGCAGGGCCGGGTTTGGTACGGGTAGTCCCGTTAGCGGGTTGATATAGTCGGGGAAATCATCGGGGCCAACGCGCATAATACCTGCCTCTGGTACCGCCGATGATGACTCTGGTATTGCTGTTGGCGTAGCAGCTTGTGCGGTATCGTTGGGTGAGGCTTCTATTACACTTGTGGGAGCGGTTGTTGAGGTAGCGGGAGCCATCTCGGGTATATTGGTCGGCTCGGCAGTATTTTCGGCCGTCGCGATCGATTCAACCTCTGGGGTTTCATCTGCAAAAAACGGTAATGAGCCACAGGCTAGCATTAGCAGGCTGACCAAGAGAACGAGTAAAAATAACGGTTTGGGTTTCATAAGGGGTGTGTGGTTTCCGAATAAGAAAGCCGATTTGTTATGAAGTGCTTATCATACCGCACTTG
>JACNJM010000053.1 GCA_014382605.1 Anaerolineae bacterium | reverse complement strand
TGAGAACAGTAGCCCTCACCGAGAACGCCGACTCCGCCCAGGGTTTTTGGTTTGTGCCCCGTATAATGCGCTAAAATTGACATTTAGAAAACTCCGCGGCGGTTTCTAAACAGCCACACTTTCAGGTTCTTATAAAAATGCAAAAAGGGTATAATGAGACCCGCTTAGAAAATTTTGTAGAGGCATTGAGGTATTCACTATGGAAAAGTTATTAGCCTTTGTGGTTGAAGACGATAAAAACCTGGCGCTGGCATTTGGCCAGGCCGTTGAAGAAGCTGACTATAATGTAGAAATTATTCACGACGGCCAGGTTGCACTGGACAGGCTGGGCGAAGTTGTGCCTGCAATCATAATCCTGGACTTGCATATTCCCAATGTCAAGGGCGTAGATATTCTGAACCATATCCGCGAGGATGAGCGTCTGAAAGATATTCGCGTGATTGTGGCAACTGCCGACAATCGCATGGCAAATGAACTGCCCGGTGTTGCCGATCTGGTTTTATTAAAGCCGGTTGGCTACAAGCAACTTAGAAACCTGGCCGACCGTTTGCGCCCGCTTTAGGCTTCGGCTTTCTCAAATTATTTCGCCATCCTGGTTTCTGGGTGGCGTTTTTGATTAATCGACTTTTGCCGCGCCGAGCGATTGTGCTAGAATCAGGGCCAACTGTACTCTTCGGAGGGAACGATGACCACAAACTATAAGAACCTGCTGCTCTTGTTGCTCCTTTCTGGCCTGTTGCTGTTCAGCGGTTGCCAGGTGTCTCCTGCGGACTCAAACCCGGAAGTCGATGCTAATCTGCCAATATTGCCCGTGGATGACGCGCCAAGCGCCCGCGACGCGGCAATGGGGTATATTCGCGACCACTATGGCCTATATGTGCCCCCGGCAGGATCGGCATGGAGCGAGCAGAATCTTACCCCCGCGGATGTAGTCAGTACATCTGCCTTTCAGTTCAGCCTGGATCACTGGATTATCAATATCCTCTTCCCCGCGATCAATCCCGCTGATATTGTATACACCATCAGCGTACACAGCCCCGCAACGGGCTTCGCCTGGGAGGGGCTGGTCGACGCGCACGGTAACGTAACTGAAACCCGCGGATATATCTCACCATCATCGAACAACCCGGCCAACTCACCAACAATATCGCCCACCAGCACCCCCACCGCCATACCCTCACTTCAAAGCTATCGTGATACTACCTACCGCTTCTCGCTCGATTATCCCAGCGATTGGACCTTGACGGTTGTGTCAGCCGGTCACGCCACCGTCAGCGGCGGCTTCTCCGCAAAAACAGTCCAATTGACGAAAGCGAGTATCACGCTGCATATTCAGTACAAGTTTTTGTGGGAAACTACCGAACTTTTCACCGAACTGCCCTCCGGCCCAATTGCCGCGCGCGGCACTGTAAACGTACTGGGCAAAGAGGCTATTCAGCAAGTCGTTGTCAACCCGGCGGGGAAGGATATTCTGCTATTCTATGAAGATAGCGTCGATGATATAGCATTTTTCATTCGCCTGGAAAATGGGGACGAAATATTGCCCCCCGAATTTCAGGCTACTGCCGCGCAGATCGTAACTTCAATGCTGCGCACGGGTGAGATGCTCGCTTCGCCCACCGGAACTGCCACACACACGCCCACCCCCACGGCTACAGCCACAGCAACAGCGATCAGTAACGAAGAGGCCACGGCTACTGCCGAGGCTTTGGCTGGCAAATGCAATGAGGCTACATTCATCGAGCATGTCACCCTGCCACCCGGAACAAATGTTGTCACCGGAACGCTATTTCTCAAAACGTGGCGCGTGCAGAATACTGGCTATTGCCCCTGGACACCCGAATACAAACTGCAATATTCACATGGCGATCGATACGTTGGCGGTGATTATCGAGTTTACTTCTCAGAGACAATTCCCCCTGGAGCGACAACCGATATCTCAGTGTACATCCTCGCACCGAACGATACCGGCGAGTACGATAATTACTGGACTCTCGAAAATGCCGATGACGAAGCGCTGAATATCATCATCCATGATGAAGCGCTCAGCCTTATTCGAAACGCAGAGAACACGCTCCCCATGAGCGCCAATGTCGTCAAACCGAATAACTTCGCCTATAATTTCGCCGTCTTCGCTTGCTATGCCACCTGGACCAACAAACCCATGGCCGAAAGTGGCGATTCAGCAAAAGAACTGCCCTGCCTGGGTAAAATTGGCAGCCCCAACGGGTTCATAACGCTGCTCTCCAACCCCAACATGGAACATGGCACCGACAGTAATGCCGCGCTCTGGGTGCATCCGAACGCCGAAAACGATGGCTTCATTCAGGGCATTTATCCCAAATACCGCGTGCAGCCCGGAGACCGTTTCAGAGCCAATGTGGGCTGCATGGCCGATCTTCCAGATTGCAACCTGCGCTTTGAACTCTATTACAAAGATACCGGCGGCAACGTGCATCTGATGGGCCAATGGATTGAAGTCTACGACAAGCGGACTGCGTTGATCAACCTCGATCTCTCGTTCCTCGTCGGGCAAGAAGTGCAGTTCATTTTAAAAACCGTTTCACTTACCGCCAACGCAGACGCTGCGCAAGGCTTCTGGCTCTCGCCGCGCATCCAGCAATAAATGTCTCAACTCAAATTTCGTTGGGCGTTTTACGGGCTTGGCTCTATTGCAGTGCTGCTGCTCGGCGCGCAACTTCTGTATCGCATCCAGGGGGTGCGTTATGCCAGTCAGTGGGGGCTGCAAGCTGCGCTGGTACTCGCTTTCCAACTCGTTGCCCTGTGGCGCGCTCTGCCTCAAAACCACCGCGCCGGAGAAGAAGAAATTTTGCCGCGCTTCGGCCCCGGCAACGCCCTTAGCCTTGCGCGCGGCACGCTGATCGCCTTGCTGGCGGGCTTTTTGCTGCTCCCAACGCTACCCGGCGGCTGGTCCTGGCTGCCCTTTACGCTCTACATCCTATCCGATATCAGCGATTTCCTCGATGGTTTCGCCGCCCGCATCAGCAATATGCTCACGCGGCTGGGCGAAAGCCTCGATATGAATAACGACTCGCTGGGTGTAATGGTCGTGACGCTGCTGGCCTTCCAATATGGCCGCGTGCCCTGGTGGTATCTGCCCTTCGGCTTCGCGCGCTTCATCTATCTCTTCGCCCTGCACCGCCACGAAAAACGCGGTCTGCCGGTCTATCCGCTGCGACCAAGCCATATGCGACGCTGGTTCGCAGGCATTCAGATGGGCTTTATCAGCGTGATGCTCGCGCCACCCGTCAAGCCCCCGGCCACGCTCTACGCCGCCACGCTCTTTTTGATCCCCTTTGCGGGTATATTCATCTACGATTATTGGCAAGTCACCGGGAAACTCGACGCGCTGAAGCTTGATTGGGAGAAAATTCAGGGATGGCTGCTCGACCGGATGCCATTCATCCTGCGGGGGTTGGCTCTGCTCATTTACGGGAATCACGCCCTGGGCCTGGGGTTGCCCCTCCCCCTCGGGGCGGATTCTGCATCTGCGCTGCAATCTGCCCCCGAGAGCCTGCTCATCGGGTGGAATCTGCTCCTCGGCATTTTGCTCGCTTTGGGCGCGTTGGGCCGTTTCACGCCCATCGCTGCGCTGATTTCCGCCGGAATCCGCCTGCAAGCCAGCCCGCTGTTATCGGGCGATTATCTGCTCATTTTCGCGCTGGTTTATTTGCTCTTCAGTGGCAGCGGGCGCCGGGCGCTATGGAGCCCCGAAGACTGGCTGATCTACAACCGCGTCGGCAAACCCAAAGCATAAGCATGAAAAAATACTGGAAAATGGTCTTTTGGCTGTTAGCGTTGGCGTTGGTTGGCTATACGCTCTCAATTACCCCAATGGCGGATGTGCGCGCCACGCTTGGCAGCCTCAGGTTGAGACAGATCGCGGTCCTGGCGTTGATCAACGCGGCTATTATTGCGCTATTTGCCATACGCTGGTGGATTTTACTGCGCACGCAGGGATATCGCATCCCGCTTTGGATAGCAATTCGCTACCGGCTGGCTGCTTTTGGAGTCAGCTATTTCACGCCGGGGCCGCAATTTGGCGGCGAGCCATTGCAAGTTTATTTCTTGCACAAAAATCACGCTATCTCCACCACCGATGCGGTTGCTTCGCTCAGCCTCGATAAAATACTCGAACTGCTGGCAAATTTCACATTTTTGGCTTTCGGTATTGTGATGATTGCCGCTGGCGGTTTTTTCGATTTACGCGAGAATCGGCTGCTGGCTATAATGGTTTTCATGCTGGCTGCATTGCCCTGGCTCTATTTAATCGGCCTGTATGCAAAGACCAAACCCCTGAGCAAATTCGCCCGCGGGGTTGCGCGGATTTTCCCGAAAAGTATTCGCATTGCGGCAGGGGTAAAACACAGCGAAACACAAATGTCGGCCTTTTGTCGCCAGAACCCGGCACAGATTATGGGTCTGATGCTGCTTTCGGGAGGCATTTGGATAGCGCTGGTTTACGAATATGGGTTGATGCTCCATTTTCTCGGCGCGCAACTCAACCTTTGGCAAACGCTGGTTTTCATCACCGCGGCGCGGCTGGCGTTTTTAGCGCCGTTGCCCGGCGGGCTGGGTTCGCTAGAAGTCAGTCAGGTTTTAGCTGCTCAATCGCTCGGGTTGAGTACCGGGCTGGGTGTTAGCATTGGTTTACTCATCCGGTTGCGCGACATCAGCTTTGGCCTGCTGGGTCTTTTGTGGGGCGGCATCTTCGCACAAAGATTGCCAGGGAATAAATAATAGGATAAACCTTGTTATAATTTCGTGTGGAGGTAATTAGATGAGCCAAGAAACTGTGCATG
>JACNJM010000054.1 GCA_014382605.1 Anaerolineae bacterium | reverse complement strand
TCTAGCTGACCGGATAATGCGGAATACGCGGTCCGGATTCAAAAGTCCCGACGATGCTGATTGAATTTCATCCCAAATCGGCTGCAAGTCCACTTGAATACCAAACCGACTGGCGATCGTCTCAATATCGTCTTCCAGTCGGGGGCCAATCAGATGTAGTTCAGTCGTTAAAGTCTGGGCTTGTCGCGCCACCAATGGCACAAAGTTTAACGACACGGTCACAAGCGCCAGGATAAATAACCCGTATACCAGTGATACCGACCAGATATGCTTCAATCGGGTATATTTTTTGAGACGATTCACAAGCGGGTTAAGCAAATAGGCCAGTAATGCGGCAATTACCAACGGGGCAATTATCGCCTTGATCAATGAAAATACCCAGACTCCAAAAACAAAGAGCAGAATGCTAATATATACCTTATTCGTGCGAGACCAGTTTTTACTCATGCAATATCCTTTTCAAAACCATTTTTTATGCTTAAAAAATACCAACATGCCGATGAAGGTCAACCCCAAGAAACTCAACAAGGCGAAATAACCCCACTGCCATTGCAATTCGGGCATATTGACAAAATTCATGCCATAAAGTCCGGTAAAGAATGACATCGGAATAAAAATGGTCGAAATGATCGTCAGCACTTTCATCACTTCATTCATACGGTTGCTAATACTGGAGAGATAAATATCGAGCATACCGGAAACCATATCGCGGAAAGTCTCTACGGTATCGATGATCTGAATCGTGTGGTCATAAACATCCCGCAGGTAGATCAGAGATGTTTCCTTAAACAGTGGAGTTTCACCACGTTCCAGCGCACCAATCACTTCTCGCAACGGCCAAACCGATTTCCGCAGGAAAATGAGTTCACGCTTCAACTCATGGATGGATTGCAGGGTATTGGGATCGGCGTGTGTAATCAGTTCTTCCTCCAAAAATTCGATCTGGTCCCCCAGGTTTTCTAGCACAACAAAATAATGATCCACAATAGCGTCAACCAGGGAGTAAGCCAGATAATCCGCACCTTGTTTGGTCAGGCGGCTCTTGCCTTCCAGGATGCGCTTTCTAACCGAATCGAAGACACCATTTTCGCACGATTGAAAAGTAATAACATACTTATCCCCCATAATCAGGCTGACCTGTTCGGACTCGACTTGAGCGTGATCCTGATCCCAGAGCAGCATATTCAATTCGATGAACAGATAGCGTTCGAAATCCTCCATTTTGGGACGCTGGCTGGTATCGAGAATGTCTTCCAACGCCAGCGGGTGAATGTCAAGGTATTTGCCAATTGCCTCAAGTACATCCACCGGGTGGCTGCCACCCACGCTTAACCAGGTCACATCAGCATGAGGCGCGAAAGGCAAACAATCAGCAATGGTATCTACATGACGTTCGACAGCATCTTGTTCACGACCATATTCACAGACGGTTAATAACAGTGGCCGCAACTCTTCCCGCGCAACAGAAACTAGCGTACCCGGAGCATATCCAACCGAAGCTGGTTTGTGAAAAAATCGCTTCATCTCAGTTCATATCTCTAATCAATTAACTCTATGTCTGCATCCGCCAGACGCTCTTGAACCAAAGCCTGCAAGCGCGGACGCATTTCCGCAGCCATGCCAAAACGCGCTTTAGTCAACAGCGTCAACTCAGCTTGTTGACCGATGACAGCTTCTTTGCTGATCACCTGCCAGGGTTCCAGCAAATTGGGCAACAGCACAACCGCTTCTTCGGCAAGTTCTTCGAGAACAACGAGCGCATGCCCCAGATCAACAGCCTGGAGTTTCACCGTCACGCTAGCCGCCGAAAATTTACCACGGCTAAAATTACGCAGCATGCGAATTTCGCCATTTGGGATAATATAAACCTCGCCGGTTGGCGAGCGCATCCAGGTATTGCGCAAATTAATTTTCTCGACCACGCCTTCCATTTCCAGGATTTCAACTTTTTCGCCTACAGCAAACGTATCTTCGAAAATAAAGCCGATCCCGGTGAGAAAATCGCTGAATAGCGGACGCGCGCCCAAGCCAATCGCAGCGCTAAACAAACCCACCATCCATACTAATGTGTCGATATCGACAAATAGCGCCAATGTTGCAATGCTGGCGCCCAAAAAAGCGCTAAAACTCACTAAACTAATTGCCAAACTGCGCAGGGTTTCCTGGCGTTCGGGCCGTGAGATATTCGAAACGATTTTTATACGCCCCATCTTTGAAGTTCGGCGGATCATCCAGATAATAATCCGCGAAATAACCCAGGCCAGCATAAAAAATATCGCGATTCGAAGCAGGTTCACCAATCCAGGGTAAAGGAGCAAGTAATTACGAATTTGGTCAATCATGGCGTTCTTGCGCGTCCGGCAAAGTAGCCCAGCCCTGCTCCGCCCAGCAACGCCAACCCACCCACGGTAATGAAGGCATCTTGCCAGAAACGCACTGGAAACAGGCGAATTAACGTATCCGAATACAGAAAAATCCAGGTATCGCCTTCAAAGAAAATTTTGTGAAAAGCCACAAAGAGGGCATCAAAACTCAGCAGGATGCCCACAATCAACGCGACTAAAATTGCTGCCGTCAGCCAACCGCCGCGGGCGATGGACTGGCAATATTGCCACCACCAATCGCCGCGCTGCGCCCATACCCCGGCCAACAATACGAACCCCAGAGAGAAATACAACACGCGCATCGCTGCTTCGACAACCACCTGCACATCTAGCATGTGCTGCAACTCGCGCTCGTTATAAAGCGGAGTGCCATCTTCAAATACCGAATCGCCCAAATATTCAATCCCAGCCCCATTGAGTAAATATTCCAGCGCAAACTTCGACCAGTGCAAGCGATCTTGCTGCGTGAAGCCATAACGGTCTTCGGGAAAGTTGGGCATACGATACTCAATTTGCACAAATAGCGGTGTGAGCAGCAAACGCACCGCGCCGAGAACGAGAATGACCGGCACCAGAATAATCACCACCCATTGAGATAGCTTCTTTATAAAATTCATTTGTTCTCCTTGAACTGACGGATGACGGGAAACAGATGACCGGAACTCAATTCCGGTTTCCTGTCTTCGGTCTCCCATTATTTCAACTCATCCATCCCACCGACCATATAGCTCAAAATCATATCGTTGGTAATCCACTCAATCGGGGCGAGATCATCGGTAAAAACCATCTCGCTTTGCGGGGCGGGCTGCATATAGGCAATCGCCCGCTGCAAGGCATCGAGCAGTAGCGGATGGGCATCGCCGCGTTCAAGCAAAGCGGCATAATTGGCATATACATCGTCGAGCGTGGTGGGCTGCACGGTAGCATATAAAATCGAGTTAAAAGTGTTGGGAATATCCATCACGTAAATGGATGGAAAAATCGTCCTGATCGTGCCCGCCAAACCGTCTATCAGACGACGGTCGCCGGGAGCGCGCCCTACGTTGATGACCAATACCCCGTCTGCGCTGAGATGGTCGTAGACGATCTGGAAGAATTCGCGCGTGGTCAGGTGCCACGGGATATACGGAGGACGATAAGCGTCAATGCTGATGATGGTGTAACGCGCGGAACTTTGATCCAATCCCACGCGCCCGTCCAGCGGGACTGGCTCGAGGTTGGGCTGTGTCATCCCGAAGAATTCCTGCCCCACGCGGATGATAGCCGGATCGATTTCGTAGCCCACAATCGGGATTGGCCCAAAGACTTCGCTGGCTTGCGTAGATATTGTCCCCGCGGCCAGGCCGACGATAGCCATACTCTCAACCTGATTCTGCTCGAAGGGCGCGGGGTTAAAAAAAGGGGCTGCCAGCACCTGCATCCATGGGCCATGAAAGGCTAACTCCGTCGGGTGATAGACAGAGTGAATACCCTGCCCTTCATTCAGGCGCAAATAACGGTACTCACCAATCTCTAAAACCTGAACATAATTATAGGCCGACTCAGTCTCGTAAATTTGCCCATTGGTGGCTTTGATATTGCCGCGTCCCCACACCAGAGCCAGCAAAATTAGGACCAGCAGCATCCAGCCCACTTTCAGGGCTGCTACTCGACCAGATGAAACCCACAGGCCAAAAACCGCCACCGAGACCAGGAACAACGCAAAAGTCAGAAAAGTGAACGTCGTGCCGATCAACGGGATCAACACCAAAACGGGGAGAAATGTCCCCACAAACGAACCCAACGTCGAGATGGCATAAATCCGCCCGGAAATTTGCCCGGCTTTGCGCGCATCTTGCAATGCCAGCCGAATCGCAAAGGGAGAGATCATCCCCAGCAGGGTAATTGGCACGATGAACAACACCAGCACGGCAGAGAAGGCCCCGGCCAGTACGCCAATCGCAAGCTGGTCGAAAGCATCGGCAGCCGCGCTCAACACCGGGCGCGAGATGAAGGGAACCAGCCCGGCTGTAAAACCACCCCAGGCCAGGATGCGGTAAAAGGTTTCAGCGTTGGGTTTACGGTCGGCCAGTTTACCGCCAAGAAAATACCCCGCAGTGAGGTAAATGAGAATCAGTCCGATAATGCTGGCCCACACCAGATTGCTGGTACCAAAAACGCTGCCCAGCAAACGCGAGGCGGCCAACTCAACAGCCAGGGTAGTCATCCCCGATGCAAATACGGTAAAGTGGATGTATTTTTGCTTCATCAGTTAGATTATAAATGATTCGACCACAAAGGGCACGCAGAAACACAAGGCACTTTGTGAACACCACCAACTGGTGATTCCCAGAGACCCAAACACAAGGTTTCTGTTTAGGAATTGGCAGCAACCACGGCTTTCTAAAAGTAGAGCCAGGGCGGGTATTTACCACAGAGAACGCTGAGTCCGCCGAGATTT
>JACNJM010000055.1 GCA_014382605.1 Anaerolineae bacterium | reverse complement strand
TTATAAGTTTTGTCAGTAACTCTAATTTAGTGTACACTTAGCTTATGCGAGTTGTAGAGTTATTTGATCGGGTGCGTGAGCGTTGGGGCGAGCGCGTGGCGTATCGGCTGGCGCGTGGCGAGCGCGTGCGCGAGATTTTCCGTGATGAACTGGAGCATTATTTCGATTTGATGCGCCAGGCGATCAGTAGCGGCGACCCTGCCTGGTTGAATGATGTGCTGGAGCAGTGGACCGAGGCGCGTACCCAGTCCGAGCGTGAGCAACGCGAAGCCAGCCTGTTCCCGATCTTGGGGCATATCATGCTCTCGTTGAATCATGTGGCGCGCGAAATTTTGAATCCCGAGGATGCACTGGATTTGATGGACGCGGTGCTTCCGTTGCACGCACACGCGCTGCAATATTCTTCGCAACTCGAAACCGATATTTATGTGCATCATATTTCGGGAGAATTGGAAAAGGCCCGCAGCACACTGGAACGCCTCGACCGGAGCAAATCTGATTTTATTTCTGTGGCCGCGCATGAGTTGCGCACGCCGCTGACGCTGATCGAAGGTTATGCCTCGATGCTTGGGGATATTCATCTGAATGAAGCACAGAAAATGGCACAGGCCGAGATTATGCTCCATGGTATTGGCAGCGGCGTTCAGCGTTTGCGTGAAATCATCGAAGATATGATCGATGTCTCCCTGATTGACAATGATATGCTCAAGCTGAATTTTCAGCCGGTTTGGTTGAATCAATTGCTGGGAATTGCCCATCACGAAATCAGCGCTGTGTTGGCAGAGCGCGATCTGACTCTGGATATTCAGGATTTTCCCGGCTACAACGAGATGATCTTTGCCGACCCAGAACGGCTGTATCAGGCCCTTTGGAATATTCTTTCGAACGCGGTTAAATACACCCCAAATCAGGGAAAAATTACCATCAGCGGACGCATACTCTCCGGTTTCATTGAAGTCACCATTACCGACACCGGTATTGGAATTAACCCCGACGATCAGGAACGCATATTTGAAAAATTTGGCCGCCTGGGGAATGTGGCTTTACACTCCAGCGGTAAAACCAAGTTTAAAGGCGGAGGCCCTGGGTTGGGGCTGCCCATCACCAAGGGAATTGTTGAAACCCACGGGGGCGCAATCTGGGTTGAATCGGATGGCTATGATGAAACGATTTGCCCAGGCTCAAAATTTCACATTTTATTGCCCATACGAAAAGAATCGCCCGATGAAAAACTGAGCAAACTCTTTGAACCACTTGGCGAGCAACGTCAGACGAAGCGCTGGAATCAGCGACGCAAGTCCTAAAAGTATTTGTTTCGCCATGCAGCGCGCCCTATAAACCCCTGTTTTCGGGCTTTTTCTTGCGAATGCGTCTAAGCTCTAAGGAAGTAAGTATGTCTAAAGAATCTTACAAAACCAAACCGCCGTCCGACTCAGCATTTTTAATTGGCGCGGAATTTAACGATCAGGAAAATTTGCTCTCGCTGGACGATTCGCTAAGCGAGTTAACTTTGCTTGCCAAAACGGCAGGCTTGGATGTTGTAGGCAGCGAAACCCAGAAACGTGCTCGGCCGCACCCAAAAACCTTTATCGGATCCGGCAAAGTCGAGGAAGTGAAACTATTCGCCGAAGAATTGGATGCCCAGGTGATTATCTTCGATGAGGAGCTTTCACCGCGGCATCAGCGCGAATTAGAGAAACTCTTTGGCGAAGATATGCGCGTGCTCGACCGCACCGCGCTCATTCTGGATATTTTTGCCCAACACGCCAGCACGCGTGAGGGGGCGTTGCAAGTTGAGTTGGCTCAATACGAATACCGTCTGCCGCGTCTGACCCGCGCCTGGACACATCTGGCCCGACAGGCGGGCGGTGGCGGCGGGCGAACTGGCAGCGCGGGCGGCGTGGGTTTGCGCGGTCCTGGCGAAACCCAACTCGAAGTCGATCGCCGCGATATTCGCCGCCGCATCAGCCATTTGCGCGCCGAACTCGATAAAGTCCGCGCCCATCGTCAGCGGCACCGTGCCCAGCGCAAACGCTCGCGCATTCCCATTGTGGCCCTGGTGGGGTATACCAACGCCGGGAAGTCAACCCTGCTCAATGGGCTGGCAGCCTCCGATGTTTATGTGGCCGACCAACTCTTTGCCACGCTCGATCCCACCACTCGCCGCGTCGAACTCCCCGATGGCACGCCGATCCTCTTCACCGACACGGTTGGTTTCATCCAAAAGCTGCCCACCATGCTGGTGGCGGCCTTCCGCGCTACGCTCGAAGAAATCGCCGAGGCCGATCTGCTCTTGCATGTGCTCGATATCACACATCCCAATGTGCATGCCCAGGCGGAGGCCGTGCTGCAAACCCTTAAAGAGATTGATGCCGACCACATCCCCATTTTGACTGCGCTCAATAAAATCGACCGCCTCCACGATCCCGGCGCGGCTCGCCTGGCGCTGGATGCATTTCCAGACGCAGTGGCGATTTCGGCTTTGCGGCACGAGGGCATTGGCGATTTGCTGGCCGCGATTCAACGGCAACTTTTTGAGTTTTATACCCCGTTGGATATGCTATTGCCCTATAGTGAAGGCCGCCTGATCTCCCTGTTTCACGCGCAAGGCGAGGTTGAACTCGTCGAGCATACTCACAAAGGGGTGCATATCCGCGGGCGGTTGCCCGGACGTTACCTGGCCCAGTTCAAATCATTTTTGCCGGAAGTGGCTGATAATGAAGATGCTCAGGAGGTGGAAGGCTGATGTTGTCTTTCAATCGTTTTCTGGATCGTTTGTCGGATTACCTGTCCCAACGTAAAGGTCTGCTCCCGTTGATGGGTGTGCTTTTTGTGGCGATCAACTTTGTCGTGAGACTTTGCCTGGGGGGTAGTTGGCTCGCCGAGAGTGATCTTTTTCTGCACTTCGGGGTGATCCTGGCGATTTTAGGTTTTTTAGTCGCCTGGGCATTATAGCAATCTCTGGGATGAACTCATGGCCCGCATTCGGGCCGCGCTCAAGCGCTGACGATCTAAAAAAGAAGCCGGTCAATTTTTATCAACCAGCTTCTTTTTTTATAGGGTTTCCAATTTTGGTCCGGCGGCTCGCACCTCGGGGGGGGCATCTTCAGCGAATTTCTTGAAATTCTCAATGAAGCGTGCCGCAAGTTGGCGGTATTTGTCGTTGTAAGCGGCCTTGCTCGGCCACGATCTGCTGGGGTACAGCACTTCTTCCGGCACGCCAGGGCAATTCTTGGGGACCTGGAAACCGAAAACTGGTTCGGTGTAGTATTCCACATTTTGCAAATCGCCATTTAAGGCCGCCGTGAGCATGGCGCGCGTATAACGGATGCTAATGCGTTTGCCAACGCCATACGCTCCTCCCACCCAACCGGTATTGAGCAGCCAGGCAGTGGCTCCATAGCGTGCCATTTTGCGGGCTAATAGCTCGGCATATTTCGCCGGATGATGCACCATGAACGGCGCGCCAAAACAGGCGCTAAAAGTGATCTCCGGTTCTTCGCCCAGGCCAACTTCTGTGCCCCCAACTTTGGAGGTGTAGCCGGAGATAAAGTGATACATGGCCTGTTCCGGGGTTAGCCGGGCAATTGGGGGCAGCACCCCGGAAGCGTCACAGGTGAGCAGCAGGATATTCTTCGGGTGTCCGCCGCGCCCGCCGGGTAAGGCATTATCAATGAAGTGGATCGGATACGATGCGCGCGTATTTTCGGTGAGCTCATCATCGTCGAGATCAATCCGGCGCGTCACCGGGTCGTAGATCACGTTTTCGAGTACGGTGCCAAAGCGCTGGGTGCAGGCGTGAATTTGGGGTTCGGCGCTGGGGGAGAGTTGTATCACTTTTGCGTAGCAGCCTCCCTCGAAGTTGAACACGCCGTCATCGCTCCAGCCGTGCTCATCGTCGCCGATCAGCTTGCGGTTGGGGTCCGCTGAAAGGCTGGTCTTTCCCGTTCCCGATAAACCAAAGAAAAGCGCCACATCTTCATTGTCGCCCTGATTTGCCGAGCAGTGCATTGTCATCACGCCCTCTTTGGGCAGCAGATAATTGAGCACTGTGAAGATGGATTTCTTGATCTCACCGCCATAGGCCGAGCCGCCGATGATCGCCAATTGCTGCTCGAAATTGAGGGCAATAAATGTATCGGAGCGCGTGCCATCGACCGGGGGGAAAGCTTTGAAGGAAGGGAGCGCTACGACGGTAAAGTGGGGCACGTGCGTGCGATATTCTTCGGCGCTCTGCGGCAAAATGAACATGTTGCGCGAAAACAGGCTGTGCCAGGCCAACTCAGTAATAATGCGTACAGGCAAGCGATAATCGGGGTGCGCTCCGGCGTAGCAATCTTGCACAAAGAGGTCGCGTCCCTGTACGAAACCTTGCAGGCGCGCGAATAGTTCATCGAATTTCTCGCGCTCGTAGGGGCGGTTGTATTCGCCCCACCAGATATCTTCTTCGGTGGAGGCTTCGCGCACGACGAATTTATCTTGTGCGGCGCGAGCGGTGTGTTTGCCGGATGGCACTATCATCGCCCCGGCGTGTGAAATATGCCCCTCGCCGCGGAATACGATCTCTTCGTAGAGCGATTCGGATGGTAAATTCCAGTAGGCCAGACGAAGGTTCGTGAAGCCGTGATTGCTCAGGCTGTAATCGGCCTTGAGGGCCTGCGCCTGGGCTTGGGCGGGGGTTTTTATGTTTAATAGATTGTTCATGGGGGACTCCGGTTAAAGGTTGCAGGGTATCATCTCAATATTTTGGGGTCAAAGGTGACAGTCACCTCCCCCGTTTTTTTTGAGATGATACGTTGCAGGTTACAAGTTGAAGGTTGAAAATTGAATACAAACCTGTAACCTTCAACTTTCAACGCATT
>JACNJM010000056.1 GCA_014382605.1 Anaerolineae bacterium | reverse complement strand
TTCAAGTTTCTATCTCCGTACCATTTCTCACTTTATCTCATCTAGTCGTCACCCTTATCTCCGTTTGCGGGCATTCTTGCGGCAGGTTTAGTGGGGGCTGTTCTAGGCGTTATCATTGAAAGGCTGATCTTTGCGCCGCTTCGCAAACGCACGCGCTCTGGTTGGGTGATGAATGCCTTCCTGCTCACGGTGGGTATTTCTTTTGTAATGACCAATGGGGCCACACTCACCATCGGGCCAAATTTCAGGGGCATTCCCAAATATTGGGACATAGACCCCATAGAATTTTTAGGTGCGCGTCTTTCGGCAGATCGCCTGGGTGCCTTCTTCGTTGCGATGGTCACCATCGGTCTATTGTGGTTCTTTTTGCGCCGTACCCGCACAGGGCGAGCAGTTCGTGCCGTTTCTCAAGATGAAACCGGCGCGCAACTGGTTGGGATCAACCTCAACTTTATCCAAACGCTGACTTTCTCACTTTCCACCGCGACAGCCGCAATTGCGGGCGCTGCATTGCTCTTCATGTTCCAGGCCTACCCCACTGTGGGGTTAAAACCGCTATATTTCGCCTGGTATGTGGTCATGCTGGTGGGCCTGGGCAATATTGCCGGAGCTATCGTTGGCGGCTTTATCGTTGCCCTGCTACAAACCGCGACGCAACTATTTTTCACAATTACCTGGGAAACTGTTATCCCTACTGTTGTGATGATTATCGTCTTGCTGATCGCCCCCTCTGGTCTCTTTGGCAGCGAAGTTAAAGGCATTCAGGAACAATAAAGAGGAGAACCACTTATGAACGATACAACAAACTCGAATACCTGGCAGCGCGGAGTGGCTCTTCTGGCTAAAATCGGCTTCAATCCACTGGGGCTGATTCTATTCGTCATCATTGCCTTGCTCCCGTACATTCCCCCGTTTGACCAGGAGCATATTCTGCGCTGGATGATTATGGGCGCCTTTCTCGCAGCGCAATCCGTTGCCTTTGATTTCACTGCTGGCTTCATCAATGTGGTTAATTTTGGTTTTGCAGCCCTGGTTGGCCTCGGAGCCTACACCACGGGCATGCTCACCAACACTCGTCCATCCATCATCATGCAATTCGGCATTTCACCCTGGATCGGTATCTGGGTAGGCGCAATCGTGGCAGGCCTGATTGGGCTATTGCTGGGTATGCTGACCTTGCGACTGCGCGGCATCTTTGCCGCAGTGATGGCCTGGTTTGTGGGTATTGCCCTGATGGGCGTTGTAAATAATATGGTCGAGTGGACCCGCGGCCCGCTGGGCATGGCTCCTGTAAGCCTGCTGGAACGCGGCGCTGGCAACCGGCCGTATTTCTACGTCATCCTGGGGATGATGCTGATCGTCTATATCACCCTGAAATTAATCACCAACTCCAACTACGGGCTGGCCTTCCGCGCCATCGGCCAGAATATCGATGCCGCACGCGCATCTGGCATTAACCCCACCAAATACCGCGTCTTCAACTTCGCCGTCTCGGCATTCTTCGCCGGTTGGCTGGGTGGATTCTATGCCCACTATTTTGGCTCACTGACGCCGATGACCTTGATGCACACCTCCAAAACCGTCGAAGTTCTGGCAATCGCCTATATTGGCGGTCGCGGCAGCCTGTGGGGTGGCATTGCGGTGGCATTCCCCTTCGTTTTCTTTATCGAATTTTTGCGCTCAAACCTGACTGACCTACCCGGGCTGCACCTGGTAATTTATGGCGTATTGATGGTTTTGGTGATGATCTACTACCCCGGTGGGCTGGCGGGGCTATATACATGGCTGGTTGCCAAATTTCGAGCGTGGCGCGCGCCCAAAGAAAGCGCATGAAACAGATTTTTGTTCCCACAGCTGAATCATTTATTCACGAGGCAGATGCCGTCGTCATTGGCGGCGGCATCGTCGGTGTGGCGACCGCATTTTGGCTATCGCGCGCCGGGCTGGAAACCGTACTCGTGGAAATGCGCCAGGGCCTCTCCACACTGACAACGCCCAACTCTATCGAAAGTTTTCGCGCCCAGTTCACCGAACCGGCAATGGCCGAACTTGCCCTGCCAAGTATTGAAATCTTCGAAAATTTCGCCGAAGTGGTCGAGATTCCCGATATCGATATTAGCATCCGCCACAAAGGGTATCTCTTTGTTACCGACGATCCAGCGATGATCCCCGATGTAGAGGCAGCCGTTAAAACGCATCACCGGCTGGGCATCACCGATTCCGAATATCTCACTGGTGACGAAGTGAGCCTGCGCTTTCCCTACATTAGTAAAAACGCGGTTGCGGCTACATTCCGCCAAAAAGATGGCTGGCTCTCAACCCACGAAGCCACGCAGGGCTTTGCCCGTGGCAGCCGGGCGCGCTTTTTGGTCAGCACGAAAGCGCTGGGAATTACGCGCGACTCTCAGGGCGTGAGTGGGGTTGAGACCAACCGCGGCACAATTGCCACCCGCGTGGTTGTCAATGCTGCCGGGCCATTTGCCGGTCAGGTTGGCAATCTGCTTGGGTTGGAAATTCCCGTACGGCCAGTACGCCGCCAAAAAGCATATATCACGCCTCGGGCCGAGATCCCGCCCAACGCGCCCCTCTCAATTGACCTTGCCCGCGATTCTTACTGGCGGCCAGAAACCGGTGGCGCTCTGATCGGCTGGGTGGATCCCGATGAGCCGGTCAGCGCCCCTTCCGAAAATATCCCCACAGACCGCTACTTCGCCGCCCAAAATATCGAAAATCTGTTGCCCCTCTTTCCCTTTTGGGAGGGGATTGCCGAAACGCTAAAAGCCAGCGATGTAATTGTAAGCGCCGGGCAATATGTCTACACGCCCGACGATCACCCTCTGATCGGGCCTGTACCCGAGGTGCCCGGTTTCTACCTGAATTGTGGCTATTGGGCCGGTGTGATGCTAGCCCCCGAAGCCGGAAAACGCATCGCTGATCTGGTCACGGGGAAAATGCAGCCAACGGAGAATTCACTACGCCCAACTCGTTTTTCGGAGGGCATCCACCTTGAGGGTAGCAGTTTCTTGCGCGGGCATTCGCAATAACACAGAATCCAGCGTTGAATACCAAACGGAGCATCAATGTTAAAAAACTGGCTCGAACACCTTTCATCATCCGATCTCCAGGCCATCCATGATACCAGTATGCAATTGCTGGAAACGGTTGGCATCCATTTTCCCGAAGAAAACGCCATTCGAATATTTCAAGAGCACGGTTTCAAAACCGAGGGGCAAACTGTTTTCCTGACCGAAGCACAGGTTATGCAGGCCGTCAAACAGGTTCCGGCGCAATTCACAGTGTACGGACGCGGCCCCGGGCGTGAGATTACCATTGGCAGCGGAACCCCCGTTTTTGCACCGGGATACGGAGCGCCCTTTTTGGTCGATTCCGAAACCGGAAAACGAGCGCCTACGCTCGAAGATTATCACAATCTGGTGAAATTGGCGCACATGCTCCCCAATCAGGATTTGAGCGGGCATTTAATGGTGGAACCGCAAGACACCCCCAGCGAGAATGCCCACATCGAAATGCTCTACGCCAATATGCTGCACTCCGATAAACCCTATATCGGCAGTTCGGAGGGCGCAGTGGGTTCCCAGCACACGCTGGAGATGAGCGCGATTCTCTTCGGTGACATCGCTGAGCAATATGCTACTTTTGGGCTGATCAACCCGCTCAGTCCCATGGCCTACGGCACCGATATGATCGAAGCCATCATCGCTTACGCTCGCGCCCGCCAACCATTGATCTTCGCCACGCTGGTGATGGCAGGTTCTACCGGGCCAATTACGCTGGCAGGAGTCATTGCGCAGCAAAACGCTGAGTTGCTGGCCGGCATTGTGCTGGCTCAACTCATCAGCCCCGGGCTAGCGATGCTTTACGGCTCCACTTCCACCAACATCGATATGCGCACCGGCGCTTTAGCCATCGGCAGCCCAGAACTGGCCCTGTGCATCAGCGCACATACCCAACTGGCACGCTTCTATGGTCTGCCTGCTCGCGGCGGCGGCGCGCTGACCGATGCAAGCACCACCGACGCCCAATCGGGCTACGAATCGATGTTCAGCCTGATGACCACAGTACTCAGCGGCATGGATTTCATTCTGCATTCAGGCGGCATCGTCAGTTCGTACCTGGCCTTCTCTTATGAAAAATTTGTCATGGATGATGAGATGGTCGGTATGTTGCGCCATTATTTGCGCGGTTTCGAAGTCAGCCCGGCAACCCTGGCTGTAGAGACTATCGCCAAAGTTGGCCCTGGCGGTCATTTTCTCGGGGAGGATCATACGCTCAAGCGTTGCCGCACCGAATTCTGGCAGCCCAAACTCGCCGACCGCTCTGGACTGGAAGCCTGGTGGGATGGCGATCAACGAGATACCACCACCCGCGCCCGCCAACGCTGGCAAGATTTACTCGCCCAACACCAAGACCCAGAAATTGATGAGATCACGACACGTCAACTAAAAAACTATGTGGCAGAAAATACCCAATAGTCAGAATCCAAAAAGTGTCACCAAAATCACCACGGCGATTCCCAGAGACCAAAATCCTTCGATTACGATTCTTGGTGACTTTGTGCTTTTGTGGTGAATCTACTTATGACTCTACTGAAAAAAGCCGATGACGGAGATGTCCGCCGGAATATATGGGGGTGGTGGCTTCGCCACCACCCCCATATATTCCGGCGGGAACCCCTGCGCGGTAGTTTTTGCAGTAAAGTCACTTATCTGTCATGACACAACAAATCATTCTGGAAAGCGTTGAAATCAACGGTCAACTCGTTCAGGTTCCGGCTGGGCAGAGTGTTGCCGCGGCTCTGCTCGCCGCCGGGGCGCGCGTCTTTCGCCATTCAACCAATTTGCATGCACCGCGCAGCATTTTCTGCGGCATGGGCACTTGTTTCGAGTGTCTGGTCACGATTG
>JACNJM010000168.1 GCA_014382605.1 Anaerolineae bacterium | reverse complement strand
TATTGCAGAGATGAATAATCAAAGTGCGTGGAAAATTCTCCACGCACTTTGATTTCAACTTCTGTTCCATATTAGTCGTGTGGATGCCAGGGGAGTTCATTTGAGATGGTTGGATGGCTGAGCCAACTCAACCACCCGCCTGGCGAATCTTTCTGTGGGAGAGTTTTTTCCATGCTAATCAAGATCAGGCTAATGCCTAGCAGCGCTGCGCCAAGCCACTGGAGTCCACTGAGCTGTTCTCCCAACCAGACGTAAGCCAATAGTAGCGTAACTAAAACTTCGCTCAACCCAAGAATGGCGGTTTGCATTCCCCCAAGATGTTTGACGCCCAAAAATAAAGTCAGGCGCGAGAGAAAGGTCACAACAGTTAGGCCGATCATTGGCATCCAAACACTTGCTTCCTGGGGTAATGTGCTCACGGGGGAAAAAAAGAATGTAGGTAATAGGACTGCGCTCATCGCCAGCAGGGTATAAACGGCCACCGTGGGGGCAGGCATATCGTAGAGTACGCGTTGATTAATGGGCAGGTGCAAAGCATATAGTGCAGCTCCCACCAGCATTTGCAAAACTCCCACCAGATCTATAGCTTGTGTCCCGGTTTGAATTAATAGATAAACCGCAGGAATTGTTAATCCTAATCGAAACAGCGTTAATCGGCTTGGGGGTTGTCGATCAAGAAACATCCATAAGGCAACGAAGAGCGGGTACAACGAATAAAGCAATAGGCCCACACCTGCATCAATCCTCCCTAGCGAACTGTAGAAAAAGAGCGAACCGATACCATTGATCCAACCCGCCAGCAAACACCCCAGCAGACCTGCCGGATAAATGTATAGATATCGTGGTCGAAAGATCGCCATCAGGATTAGCAACAGCAGCGCCGCCAGAATTGTGCGTGTGGCAACGACTGTCAGCGGAGAAGCTCCGAGAAGAATGGCTTTTTTGCCAAAAACGGGGGCCATCCCGAAGAAAATAGCTGATGAAAGCGCCGCTGTGATGCCCTTTGTGCGAAGTTTTGACATATGAAATTAATCGTCTCCGTTCCCCAACAAGGTATTGATTTCGCCTACTAAATCATCATCTAGGAATTCACCTTTTTGCATCAGCGTATGGATGCGCCCGCGCAGGCGAATTTTCTCGTCGGGGGTGAGTGCTTTTGCAGTTACAACGATCACGGCAATCGAGGCTGTATCTTCATCGGCCTTGAGGGCATCGAGTACGCTAAACCCATCGACTTCCGGCATCATCAGATCGAGTATCATCACGTCGGGATGTTCTTTGCGGGCCAACTCGATGGCTTCGCGGCCGTTGGTGGCCTCATAGATGGTGTATTCTCCCTGGGATTGCAGAATCCGACGGATGAGTCGACGAGCATGAGGATGGTCATCGACAATGGCGATGCTGGAATACTGCTTGGGGGTGATTCTGCTTAATGCGCTGAGCAAACCCTCCTCGGGTTTTTCCTCTGGCGGTTTTTCGGGGATCTCTATATCGTGAACCCAACCGTCACCCAAGATCATCTTTTCTACCGGCATGGTATGTCCGGTCAGGTTGATGACGACAACGTCATCAGGCTTGATCTGTCCGGTACGCACCATTTTTATCAGCCCGGCAAATGCCACTGCCGAAGCAGGCTCCATGGAGAGGCCTTCCATCTTGGCAAGCACATGGATGGCGCGGAAAGCTTCTTCATCACTGACGCTTTCGAAGGCGCCGCCATTGGCTTGTAGTATGCGTTTGCGCAGCAAGGTATAGGTGCCTCCGGGGTCTCCGGTTGCCAGGGTGGCAATATGGGTGCGCGGTGAAAGTACCGGCTCAGCTATTTCGAGATTATTTTTCCACCCGTGAACCATTGGCGCGCAGCCCTCGGCCTGGATGCTGGCAAATGCTGGAATGCGATCAATGATGCCCATTATTTTAAGTTCATCGAAGCCTTTTAGTACACCCACCGGGCCCAGGCCACCGCTAACAGCCTGAATATACCAATCGGGAGATTGCCAGGGTGGGGTATTTTCTGCACCCTTTAGGGGTGAGGGTCCCATTGCATTCGTGAGTTGTTCACTGATTTCGAAAGCAATAGTTTTCATGGCTTCCAGGGCTGGAATGGAACGCACACCACGATCAAGATAAGATGTTTGATGATGCTGTTCGGCAAACTCGTTTGCGAGCGCTTTTGTTTTATCGTATGAAGCCGTAACTTTGATTACCTGTGTGCCGTATATAGCGACCTCGCGCATTTTTTCGGCGGGCACCAGGCTGGTGAGAAAGGCCCACAATTTTATTCCTGCACGTGCGGTGTATGCTGAATAGGAGATCGCCACATTTCCGGTGGATGCCAATACAGTCTCGGTGATGCCTGCTTCCTTGAGGGCGGCTACAGTGATAGAAGCCTGGCGGTCTTTGAAGGACCCTGTGGGGTTTTGGCGTTCATCTTTAATATATAAATTTTTTAGCCCTAACATCATTCCCAGATTAGTGGCTTTGAGGAGTGGGGTTCCGCCTTCGCCCATGCTGATGGCAGGGTGGTGTTCATTGATCGGCAAAAGTTCGTAAAAGCGCCAAATATCGAATGGACGTCCCGCCAGATTGGCGAGAAAGTCTTTTGCAATTGTTTTGTAATCGTAACGCGCCTCGCGCCAGCCGCCGCCACATTGTGGGCAGTTTGTTTCTTGTGGGGTATATGAAGTTTTATGCCCGCAGTCCAGACACTCGGCAAAAACATGAGATTGTAGAGAGTTTTTCATAGAAGCAAGTTTTGCGTATAACCTTTCTGGGATGATGAATTGGAAGATACTGTAGTATGGATGAATCGGCAATAGGGAAATAGTAAGGTTATCAATTGCCCCTTTGCACTATGTGGTAGCCAGCAGTATATTCAGACTCCCACATAGTGTTATTTCAATCTGCTTTCTGTGTAGAAATATCGCGAATACGGTCGAGCGCATTGCGCAGATCATTGCTGAGTATGGGTTTGAGCAAATATCCCGCGGCTCCCATAACTTGCGCTTTTTCTTGCTCCTCACGTAGACTACAAATGATAACCGGAATGTTCTGAGTGTCCGGATCTGCTCTCAGGGCTTCGAAGATTTCCCAGCCATCTTGATCAGGGAATACCAGGTCTAGCGTAATGGCGAAGGGTTGATATTGGCGCGCCATATCCTTCACATCGTCGGGTTCCACCAGGGTGATAACTTGATAATCGGTACCTTGAAGGTAGCGTTGATAGAGCAAAGAAACCTGAATGTCGCTGTCAACGGAAAGGATGGTAAGTTTGTCCTTTGCTGTGAGTGGGAGGGAGAATGAGAAAGTACTCCCCATTCCGGGAGCGCTTTCGACATTGATTGCCCCACCATGCAAATCGACCAAAAGGCGTGTAATGGAGAGGCCCAGGCCAGTGCCGCCAGTTTTGCGTGTAGCTGACCCATCAACTTGTGTGAATGGTTCGAATAGATCGGCTTGTGATTCGAGTGGAATGCCAACACCTGTATCGGTGACGCTGATAAAGATTTCAGGTTGGCCGTATGGATCGAGCTGTTGTTTTGCCGAGAGCGTAATGGAGCCTTCATCTGTAAACTTGGCAGCATTGGATAGCAAATTAAGTAAGATCTGGCGGATGCGGGTTGGGTCGGCGTGAACCCGAGGCAGTGTTTCGATTGTGGATGAAATCAGTTTGACAGGTTTGTCTTTGACCAGGCCGCGGGCGGTCGACAATACGCTTTCGAAAATTTCGGTGAGATCAATTTCTTCAAAAGCGAGTTCCATCTTCCCGGCTTCAATCTTGGAAATGTCGAGAATGTCGTTGATCATATTCAGTAAGTGTTGTCCGGCGCTGTAGATTGCGGAAAGGTCTTGCTGTTGCTGATCGGTGACCGGGCCGTCGATGCCTTTCATAATCACGCGCGAAAAACCGATAATGGAGTTCAAGGGTGTGCGTAATTCGTGGGACATATTGGCCAGAAATTGCGATTTAAGCTTATCTAGCTCGCGTAGTTGTTCAGCCGTTTCGCGCTGTTCCTCATACAGGCGTGCATTTTGAATGGCGGCTGCAGCCTGTGTAGCCAGTGTATGCAAGAGGATGATTTCTTCTTGGGCGAAATTTTCAGCGGGGGAATTCCGATTGACGGAAATTACACCAATTACGCCTTCGGGGGTGCTGATGGGGATCATAGCGTTGACGGCTATATTTGATGCTTTGAAGGCGTCGCGAGCATGTTCTTGTAGTTGCGGGTCAGCAGTGTTCACTGTAAGTGGTTCTTTACTCTCAATAACCTGTTGAGTAAGCGGGTAGTCGGAGAGAAGCAGCGTTTCACCGATCAAACTTGCATCATCGCTGCGACGCGGGTAGACGCCAGAGCGGGTGATAGTATTGTCTGAGAGCATGAACAAGCTGGCACTGCTGGCTTTGGCTGTGGCGGTCATGTGCGAAAGCAGGGTGTTGATTACACCATCCAGGGTGAGCGCTGCGTTGAGTTGTGATGTGGTCTCCTGTAGCGCAGAAATATTTTTGAGTTGTTGTTGGGTCTGTGCATATAGCTCAACATTTCGGATGGCGATAGCCACCTGGGATGCCATTGCCATCATTAAATCTACATCAGATTGTGTGAAGTTGGGTTCTTCGGGGAGATTTATGGCTGTCATGGTGCCCATGATTTGATCACGATGCAACAAAGGGGCGACGATAATCGCGCCACAATTGGTTTCGATGCGCCGTTGTTGGGCAATTTCGTTCTCCCTGGGGTCTGGGACATCCTTTGGAGATAGTGCAGCTTCCCTTGTTTCGAGCACCCACCCGCTGAGTCCGCCGAGCAATTCTTCGTAGGGTACATGGATAACGTGTTGCGCGCCGGAGCCACCTTCGATGAAATTAGTTACTTTCTCATTTCTTGTATCAAAGGTGATTAGCGTGACGCGGTTGGCGGGGAGTTGCTGGGCTACTGAATGTACAACGGCGGCGAGCAGGTCGCGCAGTTCATCAACAGAAAGTACAGAGCGGCTGACATCATACAGGGCTTCTGTGCGACCAAGCGCGCTTTGGGTTTTTTCGTACAGGTTGGCATTTTCGATAGCAACCCCAATTTGTTGTCCTACGGCTTGCATCAGGCCAATCGCAGCGATGGGGGTGTCTTTGGTATTGCTGAAGGCGCACAAGGTTCCCAAGATTTCGCTGCGCACTTCCAGGGGGACGCCCAGGTAGGATTGGATGCCCAACTCAAGCAATCCCTGAACATTGATGGGGGAATCAATATCCAGGTCGTTGAGACTGACGAATTCTTGCCGCGTATAGACGAGTTCGCAAAGGGTGCCTTCAAGCCCGTTGGTTTGCAAACTTTGTAGCAATGTTTCGGGAAGCGCCTGATGTGCGATCAGATCCAGGGTGGCCGTTTTGGGATTGTAAATGCTGATTAGCCCACTGTCGAAACCGGTACTCTTGAGCACTTGTTCTAGCACATCGGCGAGCATGCTTTGCAGTTGTAGCGAATGACTGGCGACGTTAGTAATATTGTAAAGCGCCTGTGTTTCGTTGAGTGCAGTGTTGGTGCGCTCGAATAATTGCGCGTTTTGTAGCGCAATGGCAGACTGGCGGGCAATAGCTACCAACAAATCTTGATGGTGCTGGTTGAACATGCGCGGGCGCTGCACATTTTGGGTGACGATAACACCTAAAACTTGATTGCCGATTAGCAATGGAACGCCCAGCCAGGATTGGGCTGGTTCTCCAATGATGATTTCTTCCAACCCAAGTTCGTGAATGACTTCGTGAACATTATCCGTAATCAGGAGTGGTTCATGCGAATCAATCACGTATTGGGTCAGCCCTTTGGTTTTTTTCATCGGCGGAATTTCGCTGATGTTGTGGTTATCGATAACTAACGGGAAGGAGAGAAGTTCTTCTGCTTCATCGTAAAGGCTCACAAAAAAGTAGGCTGCATCCATCAGGCGAGCGGTGTATTCATAAATGGTGTTGATAATATCTTGGATATTGAGTTGGCCGCTCAATTGAAGGCTCATTTCATTAAGCGTTGAAAGTTCGCTGGCGCGTGCCTGTGTTTGATCGAAAAGACTTGCATTTTGCAGTGCATTGGCGACCTGGTCGGACATGGTTTGCAGGGCGGTAATATCTTCGTCAGAAAAAGCGTTTGCCGTTTCGCTTTGGATGGTCATTGCGCCAATCACTGCGCCGCGGCTGCGCAATGGCAAAGCCATTTCGGAGAGGGTGTTGGGCAAGATCGGGTTGACGAAACGTTCAACTTCGTCGGGAGCCAACAGGGAGATGCGTGCCTCGCCAGTGGCAATACATTGCCCGATCATCGAGGCGCCACCAATTTCGAGTTTGTGTCCGCGTTCAAGCTGAATACGCCCGGCTTCGCCCGTGCCCGCACTCAGCACGCTCCAGTGTTTAACTTCATCATTCAGGAAGATACCCACATAGTAAAGCTCAAAGCGATCGCGAATCAAGTTTACGGTTTGGATCAGCAGCGGGTGTGTTTCGAGAATGCTGCTGGCGGCCTGTGATACCTCAGCAGCTGTAAGCAGTTGTTTTCGGCGGGCTTCAATCTGCTCGAAAAGACGTGCATTTTGAATAGCTGTGGACACCTGTGAAATAACTGTTTCAACCATCTGCACTTGATTGGTTGTAAATATGCGCCCCTGATCCTGAATGCCCAAACCCAGTGTGCCGATTACCTCATCCTGAATTATAAGCGGGTAGATTGCCAGCACAAAAATGCCCAGCGTTTTCATCGTCTCATGGATGGGCGCTGTCAGGGGGTCATTTTGAGCATCTTCAATGATGACCGGCTTTTTGGTGGTGATGGCTTTCTCAGAAGATGGATTCCCCTTAACCGGGATTTCCATGCCAACCGAAGGCGGGAAGGCGGGGTCCGGGTTATAGTCGCTGATGACCTTGAGTATATCTTTGGCAGGGTTGAGCAAGGCAAAACCTGTTTGTACTCGCAATGCCTCACCCATTTCAGAAGTAATAATCTGTAAACTTTCCTGTAAATCAAGTGAGGAGGCTACCTGTGCTACCACGCGGTTGATAAGCGCCAATTCTTCCGCACGGCTAATCGATTCCATGAAAAGGCGCCCGTTTTCAACAGTGATCGCCGCGGTGGTGGCAAAAGCCTGGAAGAGGGATAGATCGGCCTCGGTAAAGCGATTGTTTTCAGGGGAGCGTCCAGCCAGAAGAATGCCGCGCAACTCGCCTTTAAACATGAGTGGTGTACCCATTAGGCGTTTGAGGGGAAAATGGGCGGGTGGTAGCCCAATCGAACGCGGGTGCTGGCTAACATCATCCAATAATACGGTCTCGCCTTCGAGAATCGCTGAGAGAACCCCCTTGCCTTCCGGCATCCCGGTGAGTTGGAAACGCTCAAGATCAACGCCAGCAACCTTGAAAAATGGCGGCTGGGCAGGATCAGGATGGAAAACCAATAAGCCGCTGTAATCTACCGGCACCAGGTCATTTACCATTGCCACCAGTTGTTCGGTAAGACGGCTAAGGTCCAATTCGGCGCTGATATCCTGGCTGGCTTTATGCAGGCGGCTTAGTTCGCGGGCGCGCTGTTGCGCTTCTTCGTAGAGACGCGAGTTATCGAAAGCGACTGCTGCCTGTGTGGTCAGCGTTAACGCCAGTTCCAGTTCCTGGGGGGTAAAGTCGCGCTCTTTTTCAAAAGATTCCAGTTCGATAACGCCAATGCTTTCCCCTTTTAACACAATTGGGAGAATGATCAGTGAGAGGCAATTATGGGCGCGCATATAAGCCAATTCGTGCGGGTTTGCATTTTCGTCGCTGGCATGAACAATCAGAGGCTTTTGTGTGCGGAGTACTTCAGCCGTGGCGGGGAAATCACTTAGATATGTAGGTGTACCGACGGCAAAGGGTGTAATCTCATCCGAATCGCCGATATAGTAATCAGACACGACGGTGAGTGTTTCGGGGTCTGTGAGCAGCGAAATCGAAGCTTCCGAAACCCCCATCGATGCAATAAATTGTCGCACAATAATCCCGGCGAGTTCTTCAAGCACCAGGGGCGCGCTGGCAATCGATTGGCTGACCGACGAAATTGTGGTCAGGTCTTTTACGCGTAGCTGGATTTCATCAAACAGGCTGGCGTTGCGCAGCATTGCGGCAGCCTGCCCGGCCAAAAGTTGCGCCAGGTTGCGCGCGCTTTCTGAAAAGGGACGCCCGGGTTGGCTGCGGGTTAGCGTGAGCACCCCCGAAACCTGGTTTTGCCAGATCATTGGGGCGGCCAAAGCGGCGTGGAAAGGAGCGTCGGCAAACGAAGCGGCCTGACCAGCCCAGACCAGATAATCATCGACAGCCTGGAGTTGTTTTTCAGCATAGGCCCGCCCGCTGAGGCCTTCGCCAGACTTCAGCCGCCGCCCGCCCATTTGAACATCGCCCACCTGATAGGTTAACGCCAATGCGAGTTCTTTGGTTGCCTCATCCCACACCCACAACCCGCCGCCGTCGGCGTCGAGCAGTTCCATTGCCCGGCGCGTGATAATATCGAGTACGGCATCCAGGTCAAGCTGTTGCTGTGCCAGTTCAATTGAAATCTCGTGCAGGGTAGACATTTCGCGGGCGCGGCGTTGTTCTGCTTCAAAAAGTTGCGCATTTTCTAGCGCTAGCGAGAGTTGGTAAGCAACCTCCTGTACCAACAACTGTTCGTCTTCGCTCCAGTGGCGCTCGGGTGTGTCATCAATGACTTCTAGCAGCCCCAATTGATTTTGTAGCTGAATCGGAACAGCAAGTGTGGCGGGTGAATCTTGGGTGGCGCTCAGGGCCACAGTTTGGCGCGTAGCCCAACTCTGTTGCCCGGCGATTGAGTAGGGGGAAGATACGCTGGTACGTTGGTCATTTTCGATGGCAATCCCATCGGTTAGTGAAAACCGGGGCATATCATTCGCAGCCGGGGGTGTATCATCTTGTATCAGTTGAGTAAAGCCGCGCCAGCCGGTGAATTTTCCGGCTTGATTTGTAGTGCGAAAGTAACGAATACGGGCGGGGATTTTTTGTTTGTGTGGATTGTGATAGGTGATGATAAATTCGCCCTGGGCGGGGTGCTGTTCTAACTGGGACTGGAATCCGCCCGGGGTTTCTTCGACCAGCTGGAAAGTTGTCAGCGATTTTCCAATAAACTCAGCGGGATCAACCCCCAGGGCTTGTTCTACTTCCGGGCTGCAGGTCGTATAGCGTCCACCCGCGTCACATTCCCAAATCCAGCCGAGAATGGTTTCTGCCTCATTGGGCAGGGGAATATCTGCGGGGATCAGATCAGAAAACAAGTCGTTGAGCCGCTTGCTGAGATTATTCGGATCAGACATTTTCGGTTAACTCCTGGGCCAGGGCAAGATATTCTTTTGCGCTGCGAGTGTTGGCGGCAAAGTGTGTAATCGGGATACCGGCAACTGTGCTATCTCGCAGGCGAGTATCAACCTGGATGATTGTATTGCATACCGCTTGCTTAAAAGTTGTGCGCAATTGTTTGCTAATGTTAATATGTGAACCAATGCGTTGATCGAACATACTGATAAGAATGCGATAATTCAATTTGGGGTTATCTTTCATGCGGATCGAATGTACGATACTCAACATATTTCGTAAGGTATATACCGACAGGTATTCAGGCAATGTGGGGATTACCAGCAAATTAGCCGCTACCAATGCATTGTGTGTGATTGCGCCCAAAGCGGGTGGGCAATCGAGGATGATGGTGTCGTAGAGTTGGATATCTGCGAGCAGATTCTTCAGGATGTTTTTATAATCCTTCCGGATCGGTAAAAAACGCTCGGCCATGATCAACTCGGCATTGGATGGGATCAGATCAAGCCCTGCGATGCTGGTTTCGCGGCTGAGGCTTATCGGTGTCGTAGCCGTAAATAGCATATCCGCTGTCGAGCGACGGATAGTATGCGGTGGCGTGCCTAATGCCAGGGTGAGGCTGGCCTGGGGGTCCAGGTCTATTAACAGTACTTCCTGCCCGGCTTTTACCAGCGCGCCACCGACCGAAACCGCTGTTGTCGTTTTCGATACACCACCTTTTTCACTGGCAATAGCAATGATATTTGTCATGCGCGAGCTTAGTTTTCCTGTAGCATAATTTGTGCTCGTTTTGCCTGAAGCGCTTCACGCAATTCACTGATTGCGATTTCAAGCATATCTTGAGGATTGTTGGTTGAGCGAATTTTTGTGGTGATTTCGGTTACCAGGCTCTCGCGTGCGGCGCGTTGTTGCGCATCGCGGTGTGAACGTGCATTTTCGAGGGCAAATTCAAGTTGGTCGATCAAAGCATCCATAAGGTTGATTTCATCATCATTCCAGGGAGGGGCGGCGGCATCTTTCTTTAGGCGCACAACGCCTAAAGTATGGCCGCGCAAGACAATTGGGATCGCCAGGGTGCGCTCATCCAGGCGTATATTGGTGCCGCGTTGGGCAGCTTCAACCATCTCGCTGGTCCACGTTTTTCTGGAGATATTGATATTCTGTTGAGGCGTAGCCAGAAAGCCCAGTTTCGGCTGTGTTCTGAGAAATTCTTGCCAGGATTCCTGGCTGAGCGTGGTATAAGCCCGGCGGGCGGCTTCCAGGGTTTCCTGATTTTCTGTGAACAGGCGCGCATTTTCAATCGCAATCGCAAGCTGATTTGCCAATACCTGGAGTACGACAATATCTTCATCGGAAAAGGCGGCAGAACGCTTGCTTTGCACATCCAACGCACCCAGCAATTTACCACCCACAATGAGTGGCAAGGCCATCTCGGAACGGGTTTCAGGCATATCCGGGTTATCAAAATACACCGCATCGCGCCCAACATCCAGCGCAATGCGCGGCTGGCATCGGGCCGTTGCATAGCCGACAATACTGGTTTCAGAAACTTCAAGCTGGTGATTGCGCGCCAACATGCGCTGCCCGCCTTCACTATTGGCTGCCTGTAAAATAGCATTTTCTCCGGCTGAATCCAGCAGGAAGATACCCGCGTGGTAGAAATCAAAGCGTTCACTGATCAGGTGGGTCACCTGCGAGAACAGGTCGTCAATATCGCGGATGGTTGTAGCCGCTTGCCCAACTTCGGCAGCGGCCTGTAATTGGCGTGCCCGCAGCTCCAGATCGAGTGTGCGCGCGGCGACGCGTTGCTCTAGTTCTGTCTGGGAGGTCTGAATTTGTTGCGCCATAACATTGAAAGCATCGCCCAATTGCCCAAATTCATCTTTGCGCGTAATTTCAACACGTTGATCGAGTGCTCCCATGGCTATTTTGCTGGCCGCGTCGGTCAGTTTTTCAATCGGTTGGGCAATATTGCGGTTGGTTTGTAATGCCAGGAGTAAGGTGAGCACAATAGAGATGATGAGCGCCAATGTTGGATACACAATTACAGCTTGCCGCGCCGATGCCAGTTGATCGGAGGCTTTTTGCTCCGTTATCTGCGTTTGCTCCACTAAAGCCGTGATTTGATTTGAAAATTTCTGTTGATCTCGGATCAAAATACCCATGCGTAATTGCGCACTCGGCCACTGCCCATTATTGGCCTGGTTTAGCATGGTTTCGGCAATACCAATAAGATTGTTGATGGTCGCCAGAGCATCTTCAACTTCCGTTTCAGATGAGTTCATGGGGAGCTGAGTAAATTGTTGCAGCGTAGTCTGGCTGGCATATAGCTCGTCCAGTGTTTCGCGGATGCTCGAATTGAAGAGAGCGGCATTTTTCAATGGCAAAAGCTGGCTTACAACTGCAATTAGCTTGGTGCTGGCTTGTTCGGCTCTCAGGGCTGCTTTGGCTTGAGCATTTGCACTTTGAAAATCAGCCGCGGCGGTTGATAGTCGGTTGACCTGTAAAAAAATTATCGTGCTGGCTGCGATCAGCAACAAACTAATGCTCAGACCACCAAATAAGAGTTGGCGGCGGATAGAGCGCCTTCGGGGATGAAGTTGCGGGGTATGTTCCATAGGTTAACCCTATTCGCTGAGTCCCTCCATGCCTTCAAGAAGTTGTGGCATATTCCAGATTTGTTCATCACTTGCCGTTTCTCCGGCAGGGAGATATATACTGCCATCCTGCAAATAGAGTGGTCCCTTGAATAAATTGATGCTGCCATTGCCCAGACCGGCGATAAATAAATCAAGTTGTTCTTGTTGCTCGGGGGTGAGGGCTACCCCTGGAGCGAAACCGATGGGGCTGGTTTCGGGATCATTAATATTTGCCCAATCTGGCTCTGCCCAAATCCAGATTTTATTCCAGGTATCTTGCTTGATAGCTTGGGCAAATTGCAGGTAACCAGGTCCCCAGTTGTAATACGGTACGCCCAGACAAATCTCTTCCGCGTTCTGGCAGGCATCTTCATAGTCGTAGGGTGCTGTGTAAAGGTTTTCGCCTTGGGCAGCGCGCTCGGCTGTTGTTGTGGAAGGCTCAACGGTATCAATGCCAGAGAGAATAACATCGAAGCCCTCATCGAGCAGAGTATTGGTGACTTCGGTGGGGTCTGCGGTCACGCCGGGCACATGAAACCAGAAGCCAATCCATTCGACGCGGAAGCGCATTTGCTCGGGTCCCATATCACGATAATTGGCGAAGCAATACTTTGCCCCTAAATATGAAGCATTGGTCAAGCGTAAGGTTTCGCTATTAATTAACGGGCCTACATAACCGATGGCATTCGTCTCGGAAGCCAGGGCTGCGGCGCATCCCGCAATCATTTTTCCGTAGATCATTTTGCCCATATAGTTCGATAAATTTTGCGGACCGGTATCTTGTAAAGCGTGATCTCCGGAGATATGCACAAAATAAGTCTCGGGGTATTCCTGGGCGACCATCAGTGTATCGGCAGAGAAATCGTCTGAAGTGATAAAAATAAGTTTCGCCCCATTGTCGATCATCGTTTTTACTTCTCCGCGCAAAGTGGCTTCAGGGCGTGCATCCGGGTTCAAGTTTTCAGAGAGCAGCATTTTACTATTCGTAATATGCTCTTCGATATACAAGCCGCCGTTATAATGGGCTTCACTCCACCCGTGGTCGGTGCTGGGACCCACCAAGATCAATCCAAACGTGAAATCATCAGATGCCGCAGCCGTGGGGGCCACAATTTCTTCAGGCTGGGACGCGCAGGCGGCTAGAAAAATTGTGAAGATGACGAAAATAAGTGCACGATAGAAGCGGGGCATATCTTCCTCCGGTATGATGGGTATGCAGATGATTAGGCATCGGGGTAGCTGCCCAGATGGACTTCTACCTCTGCCAGTTCAAGCGCCTGGCGTAATTCTTGGGCAGCCGTTTTGAGCACGGTTTCAATATCCAGCGTTTCCCGCATACGGGTTGTTGCTTCACCGATAAGCTCTTCTTGGCGGGCTTTTTGTTGTGTCTCTTCGTAGAGGCGGGCGCTATCGAGCGCCACGCCCAATTGATCTACCAAAGTTTGCAGCATAGCGCGTTCTGTTGGCGACCAATCGCGGTTGCCCGCCGGCTTGGCCGCGCGGATTTGCCCAATGCTTCTCCCGCGTACGCGTATCGGAACCGAAAGGATTTCATCTTTGCCCAGAGAGGCTAAAATGCCCCGTGGGTCAAAAGATTTCCGCATTTGTTTTTGCTGCAATTGGACGAAATCATGCCAGGCGCTGCTAGTGAGTTCTCCGCGTGCGGAGCGTTCTGCCTGGAGACTCTGTTCAAGTTGTTGCACGAGGCGCATATTCGCCATCGCCAGAGCAATCTGATCGGCGAGGGTTTGTAAAACAGGGATGTCTTCGAACATAAGCGCATTTGGTTCGCGGCATTGTATATCTAAAAACCCCAAAATTTCATTTCCGGATCGCAGGGGTAGTGCAATAGCTGACTGTATTTCGAGCAGTTCAAGGTGCTTTACCACAGCCGGATTTGTATTAGCATCCAGGTAAATTTGGGCGAGGCCTCTTTCGACAACGGGCTGTGTGATATTGGCTTGCCCTAGTTCGAGTTGGAAGTTGTTCGCGAGTGCTTGCATACCTTCTTCAGATGATGCCGCTTCCAAAACAGCATATTTTCGTCGCCTATCCACAAGGAAAATTCCGCAATGGTAAAAATTAAATTCTTTAGCGATGATATGGACAATTTCATGGATGAGATCATCCGCGTTTTGAATTTGAGAAGCCAAACGGATAACCTGGGTGGCAGCCTCCAACTGAGTATTTCTACGCTCGAGGTCAGCCGTGCGCCTCACGACCTGCTCTTCGAGAAGAGCGCGTTGTGTCTCAAGCTCAATTGCAGCGGTACGGCTTTGTTCAATTGCAGTGGCTACCCGGGGCATGAGATACCCCAATGATGCCACGACAACACTGCCTAGCATAATCAGGTTTACGATATGGCGAACCCAGCCTGTCAGGTTGGTAATATCGGTAGGGATGAGTGGCGTTGCGCGTCCCGACACCACCAAAGCTCCAAACGCGATAAAGGTCATTGAACTGATAATCAGCAAAACAATGCTGCTTCTTCTGTTGTATAGCAACCCGGCGGCAAAGACCAGGGTAATGAAATAGCCACCGCTTTCGCTGGAAGGGCCAACCGCGATCAAATTAACCAATCCGATGAAATAAAAAACAATCAGTAATGCGATACTTTGTACGTTGTAGGGTATTTTCGGCCCAAAGCTGATAACTGCCATGATCAACAATAAGCTGAATGAAAAATAGATTGGCCAAAAAACTTGATTTGTATACGCGTTCACAGCCGTAGCAATTGCTGCAAAAATGCCAATGATGACCAGGGCATGCAATGCGCCGCGCACCAGTTGAGCCTGCCAGGTTCTCAATTCTTTTTGTGATGTATTCTGTGATGGTGGGTAAACTTGTTGGTCTATCATGCTCCGGTTGTCCTTGAATGCTCTCATCCCGGTCAAGAATCGGGTGCGGTGTTGGGGTCAAGTTGAATTTCAATGGCGGCATCACTAAAAGCCTGACTGATTTCTTGAATTGCCGTTTCGAGGACACGGTTAACTTCAAGGCTTTCACGCATTCGGGTGGTAATTCTGGCGATCAGGCGTTCTTGCTCAGCGCGGCGTTGGCTATCTTCGAGTAGGCGGGCGCTTTCCAGCGCCAGCGCCATGCGTTCGGCTACGGATTCGGCCAGGGTTGTGGTTTCGGGGAGCATCTCGTCGCGTTCAACATGCAAGTTGAGGTTGCCGATGATTTGGTCACGCAGGCGAATTGGGACGGATAATTGTGTGCCTTGCGGTTCTATAGCAGGCGGTGATGCGATTTCATCCACGGTTTCATACAGGGGTTCAATGCCCACGCCGCGATAACGGTAGCCTATTGAGCCTTGTTTGCGCTGGGCGACATTTGCCCAGGCTTCTTGGGTATATTGCCCGGTGGCAATCTCTAGCTGGCGCAGGGTTTGTTCTGTTTCTGTTAGTTGGCGGGTATTTGAAATTGCGGTTGCGAGTTGATCGGCTAAAATTTGAAGCACCGAACGAATTTCTGGGTTAAAAGCATTTGCTGCGCGGCTATGTGCATCTAACACACCGATAACTTTATCAGCTACACGCAATGGCAAAATCAACTCCGATTGTGTCTCAGGCAGCAGGGGGGTAGATGGTCCTTCGGTGGTATCATCCATCTCCAGGTTGAGATAGGCTTCACCCGTTTGGATCACGCGCCCAACCGGGTTCGACTCATCCAGCTTATGTTTGAATTCTCCCGCCAGCATTTGCTGACCTTCCTTCCCGGTCGCGGCCATCAATACAGCAAAACGATTGCGGTCGTCGGCAAGATAGATAGCCGTATGGTAAAAGCCAAAGCGCTCGCGCACTAATACAACGGTGTGATTGAGAAGGTCGTTCAGGTTGCGCACAGTGGTTGCATCACGCGCAACTTCAGCCGCGGTTTGGAGCTGGATTGTGCGGTATTCAAGTTCGGCGGTACGTTCTTGTACCATCTTTTCTAATTCTTCGCGCCGTTGCCGGAGTTGCTCGTTGCGATCCAGCAGCTCTTGCGATGTTAGCTCCAAAGAACGCTCCAGCAAGGCGCGATCGTCATCGGTCTGTTGGTAGGCTGCATCAATCGCGTCGATGAATGCCTGCCATTCTTGCGGCAAATCGGTTGAAGCGATATAGCGTTTTAGCTGACGTTGAAGTAACCGATGCACGGTTTATCGCTCCGAGAGTGTTGTGATGGTCATGGTCTGGTTGTGAAGATCGCAATTGGCGTTAGGGGCCGTGGGGCAGATTTCTCCATAGGAGTAGAATCCTGTCAGGGTGCTTTGCTCACCTAAAACTTCGCGCACGCTTTCCACTTCATCTTCCACCATTTGTTTCAAGACAAGTTTTCGGCCAACACAACTGATCAGGATGGCTAAATCTGGCGCTTGGTCGCCAGAAACTTCGAGGCTGGTTTTTGCCGCGCCAAAGGCGCCATCTACCAGTCGGTCGAAATTGGCCTTCATGAAACGCGCGTATGCGCCTTCGGGAACATCACCGGCGAAGGTCATACTGCCTTGTTCGTCGTCAACGGCCAGAATAGTGCGCACCAGTTGATCGGGGTTATCTTTTGTGCGAATGCTGAGCGGGAAGAGCAGTGCGCTGGAGGGTAGCGCTTTGGCGTGCTCGCCCAAATACTGTTTATAGAGATCGAGAGCCGAGCGCTCATCTAACTCGAAGAGGATATTGCCCTCCGAGCGGGTAATGATTCGCTCTGGGCCGAAGGGGTCCCAGCCGCCCATTGAACCATAGCCGATATGCAGACGATCGCCATAGAAACCGATCGCAGCAATCGTATCGGCAGAGGGGCCGCTATTGAAAAAGACGATTGTTTCTTCAAATCGAGCGCCATCTCCGGCCAGCCCGCCTGTTATGGCAACGTGTTTTGGCAAGTGCTTTGTAAGCCCGCGCACCAGCTCGCTCCCGTTGGTGTGGGTGCCTTCTGAAAGGATGAAAACATGTACCAGGTTATCACTCTCCAGGTCTTGTGCGAGTCTTTCGCCAGCCTGGTAGCTGTCCATATTGACATCATTCAGGCTGACCTGGACGCCTTTTACGGTAGTGTACTCAAATTCGACCGCAGTAATGACCAATGAATCATCAAAAACGCGCGTTCCGCTGATCTCTCCTGCGGTAGAGCAGCCTACAATCAGCGCCTGAGGATAGATTTTTCGAATATTGAGAATATGATCTGGTTCTTGCAAAATTTCGCGCGAACCAAAAGTCAACACCCATTGAGCCTTTCCGAGTTTTCCAGGGGGCTGAGAAACCCAGCCTTTATCTTTTCGCCAGGTGCATTGTTCAATCTTCATAATTACAGCTCCTTTACTCTTCAGGTAAAAGCTGGACAGAAGCTTCGGTCACGCCTGCTAACTGTCCGAGTTCGCGCACTGCCATTTGGAGCACGGTTTCAATATCCATTGACTGATTGAAACGTGCGGAAGTTTGACTGAGTAATTCTTCTTGTGCAGCCCGGCGCTGCGATTCGGCCAACAAACGGGCATTTTCAAGCGCCACCGAAACCTGACCAACGGCTTCCTCCGCCAGCATAATATCTTCCGGAGACCAGCCAGGTTCATCGTGCTTCCTTCGTAATGTAATTTTGCCGAGGAATTGCCCGCGCAATGCAATTGGCAGATGCAAAACTCTATCCCCATTGTCACTTTCAACTACCTGGGGCTGGTTGATTCTTTGTTCGCCAATTCCTTGATATTGCTCTGGTGTGGCGGGCCTTACATGGATACGATCGAATTGATACGCCTTTGCCTGATTCCCCAGCAGAGTGCGCCAGGATTCGCTAAGTCGGGTGCTATAGAGTGTTTGCAGTTCCTGAATAGTTTGCGCACTTTCTTCGTGCAGGCGCCCATTTTCGATTGCTAACGCAATCTGGTCGGCCATAATTTGAAGCACTTCGGTATCTTCAGGGGTAAACGCGCCAATGACTTTTGACTGTACATCCAGCACACCGATAATTTCATCCTGAACGATCAGAGGCAGGGCCATCTCAGAGTGTGTTTCGGGCAGGTCTGGATTGTCAAAATAGTCGCGATCTGCGCCGACATCCAGGGCAATACGCGCTTGGCCGGTCTCGGCAACGCGGCCTACTACGCCGGTTTGCCCAACTGCCAGACGGTGCCTGCGGGCGAGCATTCGTTGTCCGCCTGGGCTGTTGGCGGCCAGCAATACCGCAAAACGTTTTTCCTCATCCAGCAAGAAGATACCGGCATGGTAAAACCCAAAATGCGCTGAAATCAATTGTGTGACATTATCCAAGATCATGTTCAGGTCTTTTAGCACGGCAATATCGCGAGCGACTTTTGCGGTGGCCTCAAACTGAGAGCTGCGTTTTTGAAGTTCCAGGGTTTGGTCTTCAACTTGTTTTCTGAGCGTGTGATACAAATCAGATAACTGATTTGCCATTTGGTTGAAAGTGAACGCCAGTAGCCCGATCTCATCCTGGCGGGTTTCTGGCATACGCACATCCCAATTACCGCGAGCAAATTGGCGAGTTATCTCGGTAAGTTTGATAATCGGTCGCGGCAACCAATTGGCCGCCAAGAAAGCAATCAGGATGCTGGAAAACACAAAAAATACCAGCAAATAGAACATAAAAGGCGTCAGTGATTCAAATTGCTGGAAGGCAACAGTCTGCGGCACCTCAAACACAAATCCTGCCCCCAATCTAGGTAACCAGATAAAACTTGCCAGAGAACGGATTTCATTGAAAGAATGCAGCGATGTATTGAAATTATTACTCTGAGGCTGCGAATAACTGTATTCCGTTTGCAGGGGAATAAACGTATGGTTTTGTGAGATGGCTGGCTCAAAAAATTCCAATTCTTTTTTGGCTGTATCAAGCTGGAAGAAATTCTCCCCCCCCGTGATGAAATAGCTGCGGGACAAGGGTTGGAGTTGAGTGCCGAATTCAAGCGTATCCAGCAGTTGACGATGACTCAGCACCCCAACAACGTGCCCCCGAAGGTTATCGACCCCCTGGTAGGGAATATGCACAAAGATCATCACCTGATCTTTGTGGAAAGGTTCGGGCGCATATTCAACATAGATATTGGCCTGATCGCCTGTGAAAATGGCTGCGGTATTCCCAGAAAGAGCGCGGCCTTCCCACTCATCTTCCGTAGCGATGAGGATATACCCATTCGCGTCGATCACAAAATACTCGCTAAATATAACATCGCCGCGTTTGGCATTGAATTCAATTAATTCGGCAAATAAAGCCTCACGGGTCGCTGCAAATGTATCATCACGGTGCTGCCCCATGGAGAGTAGCTCACCCAGATTGTCGCTCAAAGTTTGCTGCCTTACCGATGCATCCAGCCGTATTTGAGCGGCATTGATCCAACCCTCGATTTCAGAAGCCATGATTTGGGTATTGGCATTCAATTGAGCGTTAATTTGTTCGATGAGCAATAAACGCGCTCGCACAATCACGCTTCCACCAATAATCAGGATGGGCAGCAAAACAAGCGGAATGACAACACCAAGAAAGACGCGGCGAATGCGCCGGGGGAACCTTTCTCTGATTGAAACAGGCGGAGATGCTTGACTTTCAAAGGTCATGGATGCGTTTCCGTTTCGGGTACATAAAGCTCAATCAGTCCATCTGATGCGCCCAGAGTCTTCCCAATTTCCTGTAACGCGGTGCGTAAAATTGTATCTACATTGGTTGAAGACCACACTTTGCTGGTAATTTCAGCGACTGAGCGGTTATATTGTGCGCTGCGCTCGGTTTGCTGTACCAGACGCGCGTTTTCGAGCGCCAGAGCGGCCTGTGTGGCAATGCTATCAACAAATTTCTTTTCTTCCGCTGAGAGCGTGTTTTGTTCATGCTCCACAGTAATTGTGCCAATGCTTTGGCCGCGCAGCAAGAGGGGGATAGCCGTGGCATATGTTTCTGCAACACCGGGTGTGGCTGCGGATGGATTTTCGAAGGTGAAGTCCAACGCGCTTTCGCGTTGAGCCACATCTTCCCAGCCTCTCGACAGATATTGGCGATGCAGCGCACGAATCTCTTCCAGGCTTGCTTGCAATTGGTAGAACAGGTTTGCATTGTATATTGCCGATGCCAAACTGTCGGCGATACCTTGCAGTACGGTGATGTCGTTTTCATCGAAGGCTTCCTGGCGCACCGATTGTACCGTCAGCGCGCCGAGGGCGCGTCCCTCTCGTATAATCGGCAGAGCCAATTCCGAGCGAGTGGACGGGAGATGCGGGTTTTGAAAGTGGACGGCATCTCCGCCAACATCCAGCGCAATACGCGCCTGTCGATTCGAAATACACCAACCAATCATCGACGTGCCGCCGATAGGGAGTTTGTGCCCCTCTGCGAGCATTCGCTTGCCAGCCTCCCCACTGCCCGCGCGCAGAACCGCAAATTGTTGGTTCCTGTCGAGCATAAATACACCGACATAATACAGCCCAAAACGTTCTTTTGCCAGCTCCACAATTTGAGAGAATATTTTTGCGGTATCAAGTTCGGCACTAATTGCGCGCGAAATTTCAGCCGCGGTGCTGATTTGGATCTCCCGCCGTTCGAGTTGAGCCGTGCCGTGTTGCAATTTCACCCGGTCTTGTTCAAGTTCAGTTGCTAATTCGGTCGCTTTTTGCAAACTGGATTGCAAACTATTGAGCAGGACTCCAAAAGAGATTACCGCTAAAAGATTGACGAGAAAATAGGGAATGCTGGTTGAAACCCAGGGAAAAAGTTCCGCTGCATCGATGTGAGCGGTTAGCACCGGAACAGGGATAATGCTCTTGTTCATGAACCAGCCCAGAGCGAGATAGTTCGTCGTGCTGATAACGGCAATCAGCGTACCAATGCGGGTGCTAAAGAATATCCCGGCCAGAATTGTGACCCCCGTCCACCAGATGCGCACATCACCAATCGACGCATATTGCAGGGCGGAGATTAGCCCGGCTCCATACAGTGCCGTTAAAAAAGAACCTGCGCGTACCCAATAAGGCAATCGGCGGAAAATTGTGACGCTCAGCGCCCAAAGATAGAGCAGCGAGTATGTGATGATGGAGATGATATTTGAACCGACATCCGACGCAGTCAGATTGTAAATATAAATAACCCCACCAAGAATTGATGCAGCGCCCAGCAGTGTGTTCAGGATGCGTTGGCGCCAATACTGGAGATCGTTGGCGCCTGCTGGCGAAGTTTGGTTGCTAAAGAAACGATTCACAATTGAACTCATGTAGTGCGTTCCTCTTCAGAGATTGCCTGTGGTGGTATTGGATCCACCTCAATTTGAATATGCGCGCGCCTGACACCCAACCGCAAGCCGATTTCTTGAGCCGTTGTTTTCAGAATGCCCTGAATATCTGGAGAGTGTCGAATTTTCCCCGTGATTTCCAGAAGTTGGCGATCTTGCTGGGCTGTTTGCTCAGTATTTTCCAGCAGATGGGCATTGCGAATTGCAATCGCAACCTGAGAAGCCAATGTAAGCAGTAAGCGCAGGTCGTCATCGTCGAAACGATACTCAGTTTCGAGGTCCTGAACAACAATTGCGCCAATCGGTTCGTTGCCAATTAGCAGTGGTACGCCCAACCATGATTTAGCTTCGCCGCCTTCGGTCACAATGGCGCCTAATGCCCGGCTGCGTTCAATCGTATTTTCTACGATCATTAGTGGCTGGCGAGAACGGATGACGATTGAGGTAAGCCCTTGTCCCAGTGGGAATGGCGCCACCGATGTAATTTCACCACCTTCGTCCATGTACGGAACCGAAAGTGTATCGTTTTCTGGCGAATAGATCGCAATGAGGAAATTGATATCGCCCATCACCTGGAGAATTTGTTGGTGGATGATCTCATACAAAGCGTTGAGGTTGGTTACTGCCGAGATGGATTGTCCTACCGTGCCGAGCGTTTCCAGTTCAATCAGGCGTTCCTGAAGGTTGGCGAGCGCCTGCACTTTCTCTAGCGCGGTTCTGGTAATATCAACCAGGCTGGAATAAGGTTCCAGTGCAGCTACTGTAAAGCGTTCTGCATCGGTGGTCCCCAAGATCAGCAGGGCGCTCAGGGTTCCCTCTGGCATAATGGGATAAATCTGAAATGCTTCACAGCCTAGTTGTTGTGGCATATCCATGAGTTCGCGCGGCAAGGCCGTATCGCTATTCCTGCCATCTACACGGATGGCAGCGGAAGTTGTGAAAGAAGTTGCTAATTCTTGTTGCGATAACGGGATATAGGGTAGTTGGCTGGGTTGCTCGCCACGAAGGGGGTCTGTCATTGCCAGCGTTTGTAAGCCATTTGCTGTGACTTCGAGCAGCGCTGAAATAAAGGGGGCATGTTGAATCGTATCTGTGAGCGCGTTCAGCACTTCTTGTGTGGTATTGGATTCAGCAATCCTGTGGCTGGCTTGATACAGCGCGGAAGTGGCTTGTAAATCGACGCGTGTATTTTCAAGCAAGCTGATATTTTGCAGTGCCGACGCAATTTGGTGCGCTAGTGTTTGTAGTGTAGTCACACTATCAGCTTCAAAGGCGTTGACTTTATTGCTCTGTACATCCAGCACACCCAATACCTGATCGCCAATACTCATCGGGATAACGGCCTCGGAGCGCGTGAGCGGTAATTCTGTCACGGGAAGATAGTAGGGATCATTGGTGATGTCGGTAGCTACATACGGCCGGTTACTGGAGGCAACCATGCCTACGAGCGAGCCTGTTCCTACGGGAAGATGATTGTATTCGCGCTTGGTTTCGAATTGAGATTCGACACTATACGCTTTTTGCAAAACCGCATGCTCCTTGAACTCATCCAGCAAGAAAATGGCCGAATAATCGAAGCTAAATCGCTCTACAATCAGTTGAACAGTTTTCTGAAGTAGTTCATCCTGGCTGGTGGATGAGGTTGCAAACTGGGCTACCTCTGCGGCTGTGCGAATTTGTTGCGTGCGCGTGGCTACCTGTGTTTCGAGCGAGCGGTACAGTGAGGAAAGTTCATCAGCCATCTGGTTGAATGAATGAGCCAACAGCCCAATTTCATCGTTTCGATTGTCAATGGCACGTTTTTGCCAATCACCATCTGCAAAATGGCGGGCAGTCATCGCCAGGTCCAGCAAGGGTTGGATAATCTGGCGTGTACTAAGCCAGTTTAATCCGATGCTTACAAAGACAATAATTACAAGCAATCCCACAAAAAATGGGATTAGCGCATTGAGTTGAGCCTGTGTTGCTGCCGATGGTAGTTCGCTGATAAACCCGGCTTTGAGCCTGTCTAAAGGAGAGTAGGCGGCCAATACAGCAACACCATCATTCGATTCTAATTCCACGACATTTTGCACAGTAGTGGGGCGCGGATTCAAAAATAGTGCGGTTTGTTCTTCGCTGGGTTGAATAATGGTTGTTGGCGTATCTGCGTTTGCAATATCGCCTATTCGTAAAAATTCGCCGCGGCTGGTAACAAAATAAATTCGGGAATTCAGGAAATTAATCTCAGTAAGGAACTCTTCGATGAGGGTATGCTCAGTAATACCCCATAGTATTGCCAGTAAATTGCCATCGTTATCATAAAATGGCGCGGTTGAGATTACTGCGATCTTGTCTGAAAAGGGTTCGGGAGCATTGACAAGGAGAGAAAGTTGCTCTTCGGAAAAGTCGTCGTAATAAGGGAAATCTGATAAAACTGCCCCTTCTATATCAGAGCGTGAAGCAATTAATACCTCACCTTCCGCCGAGACGACTAAAAATTGGTTAAAAAGTTGCTGCTGCTGGTTGACATAGGCCAGGCTGCCCAAAATCGTGGCGCGCGCAGCGGAATACTCGGCTTGAGTTAGATCTTCAGCTTTGTTGAGCGTTTGGATGGCATTGGTCACAGCAATCTGTAAAGGGAAATTCGTCAGACCGCGCTCCCGATCTGTAATCCATATGTCAAGTTGTTCTGTTTGATGTTGTTCAGCGCTCTGCAGGGTAGTTTCAATTTGCGAAGTGACAGTATTGCGTGCTTGCAGATAAGCTGCCCAGCCAAGTACTAATAAAGGAATTATGGATAAGGGCAACAAAATCCAGAGCATTGTGCGCGCTAACTTCCCGCGAAATTGACGCTGTATTGCAGGAATAGCTTGTGACATGCCGAACTCCTCTATATTGACATTGCTAACAAAATGCTGCTACGGTTGAATAAACTCTCAGCTCGGTTAGTCTCCAAGAAGATATGGCCGGAACAGAGTTTGGGGATTGTGCACCCGCACACCCCTTTTCTTAGTTGCTACAGCAATCCCACCTTAAATATCTGTTACCTGTAATTATCGGATGCGGATACCTCGCGGAAATCATTCATACTCCCAAACAGGGTCTCCTGTCAGAATACGGCGAATTTGTTCCGGGAATCGATCTGGATCCAATGGTTTACCAATGAAGCCATCAAAATTTGATTTGCGGGCTTTATTCATTTGTTTGACACTGGCTTCTGCCGTAACGGCAATTACCGGAGTATTTCTTAAACTGGCAGATGCCTTGATTTTTTTGAGCGCGCTATAGCCATCTTCGTACGGCAATCGAATATCCAATAGAATTAGATCCAGGCGCGGTAGCGTATCTGCATATTCTACAACCTCATACCCTGATGTTTTCCATTCACAGTGGATGCCCATATACCCTAACATGCGAGCAATGAGCACAAAATTTGAAACATTATCCTCAACAACCAGCACCGTGGCGCCTTTGGGAATAGCTTTTGTGTTGGGAACAGAATCAAGTTGTTCTGGCGTAGAAGAAATATTATTCTGATTCATAATTATGCCTCTCGCAAATAGCGGGCGATTTGTTCAGGGAGCATATCAACATCAATAGGTTTTTGAATATATCCATCACAGCCAGCTTTAATTGTGCGTTCTCGGTCGCCTTTCATAACATTTGCTGTTAGCGCGATGATGGGTACATTTTTGACGGAGGGCATTTGTTTAAGTTTCCGGGTGAGCGTATAACCATCAATATCGGGCATATTGATATCCATCAGGATCAAATCAGGTGTATTTTTAGCTATACACTCAAAAGCATTTTGGGCATTTTCAGCTTCAATAACTGAATAGCCCGAAGCTTCTAAAACACGCCGAACCAGCAAACGGTTGGCAATATTATCTTCTACGTAAAGAATACAAGGGTCTTGTGACATGGGGTGTGGTTTTGGTTTGTTGCCGCCTGAAACAAGCATTTTTCAATGTGTAGCTACGGTTCTGTTCTTGGAATTATGTCTGTGATTCTACCATTAAAGTACTACCGATTATTAGTACTACTGGATTACAGTGCTGAAAGGATTAGCTGGTTCCTGGGAATCCCCCATGGTAGTTGCCCAAATTTCGGGGTGAAGGAATTATACTCAAAGGATGCAGCGTACTGATAAGATGGGGGCATCACCAACTCCGAAAGCGCATCTTCGGATCAGACAGTATTTCGATGAATTGGCAACAAATAAAAAGAACTATCCGTAAAGACACAGATAGCTCTTTGTAAGATAGAGCGGGTGAACGGATTCGAACCGTCGAATGGTAGCTTGGGAAGCTACTGCCTTACCACTTGGCGACACCCGCTGGCATTGCCAGGATTATATTCTTCCGCAGGATGACTGTCAAGGAAGGCTGCGATAACAG
>JACNJM010000057.1 GCA_014382605.1 Anaerolineae bacterium | reverse complement strand
GGGGCTTTCTAAAATCGATGCCCAGGCCATGTCAGCGGTGGTCTTTGCAGGCTCAGCCCAATTTATGCTGGTGCAACTCGCCGGGGCAGGTACGCCCGTCCTGGTGATGATTCTAACGGGTGTGGTCATCAATCTGCGCCATGCGTTGTATAGCGCCTCAGTCGCCCCGCATACGCAACATCTCAGCGCCCCCTGGAAAGGGTTGCTGGCTTATTTATTGACGGATGAAGCCTATGCCGTGACAATTACGCATTACAACAAAGGTGGGGATGAGCGATTGAAACACTGGTATTTTCTGGGCGCGGGTCTGGCCCTGTGGACATCCTGGCAGATCAGCAGTGCAGTGGGCATTTTTCTCGGTGCGCAAATTCCACCCAATTGGTCGCTCGATTTCACGTTGGCGCTAACTTTCATCGCCCTGGTGGTTCCCGCGTTGGAAGACCGCGCCAGTGTGTTGGCCGCCGTCGCCGCGGGGATGACCGCGGTGCTAGCCTTCAGCTTACCCTACAAACTGGGTCTGATGATCGCCGCGTTCGTGGGGATTATTGTGGGGTTATGGAGTGAAAGAAGATGAGTGATATTTGGGTGATTATGCTAGCTGTGGGGATGCTTACCTTTGCCACGCGGCTTTCGTTTATTGTGTTGCTGGAACGCTGGCAGACCCCGCCGCTGTTGAAACGCGCCCTGCGCTTTGTCCCTGTCTCGGTGCTGACTGCGATTATTACCCCTGAGTTGGTTATGCCATCCGGGGCTTTAGATTTATCCCTGGGGAACGCACGCCTGCTGGCTGGGCTGGTTGCCATAGTAGTGGCCTGGAAAACCCGCAATATTGTCTGGACGATTGTCGCCGGGATGGGGACACTCTTGTTGCTGCTAATGCGTTAGGGACTCATGCCGCGCATAGCAAAAAGCAATATGCCGAAACCCAGGATCATTATCAGAATCGCAAATCCAACCCCCAGAAGCGCCGCCAGCCAAACGCGTTTCGCAATTTTCAGCGAAAAATAGCCTGTTATAAACCAAAAAATCAGACTGCCGAGAAAATAAGAAATTTGATATTCGTATGCAGCCGGTGGCTGTAAAGCGTAGTTCAGCAGAATGCCCGGTGTAGAAAGCAAAGAGAGAATTGGTGCAATCGGCGGCGGAATCTCACCGGGGATGCGTAATTCCAGTGATAGCCAGGTGCCCAGGGCATAAACTGCCGCCGCCACCAGCCCGGATAATAGATAATGAAAACGGGTATAGCGTTGCGATACGGGGAGAAGTTCTTTTTCTTGCATGGCAAAGCCTGCCTTAAGAATCTATCCGGCGGCCATTTTCAACTTGCCAGACAGTCGCATTTTCTAAAAAGTCAGAACCAAACAAATCAACATCGGTGGTGGTGAGCAGCGCTTGTTTGATGTCGGTTAGATGGGCAATTAAATCGGCACGCCGTTGAGTATCGAGTTCGGCCAGCACCTCATCCAGCAGCAGCACCGGCCAGTAACCGGTTTTGCTCTTCATCCAGTTGATTTCTGCAATTTTAAGGGATAACAGCGCCGTGCGGATCTGCCCGCGCGAACCATAAACCCCCAGATCAACCCCATTGGCAAGAAATTGCACATCATCTCGGTGCGGGCCTAAGGTAGTTTGCCCGCGGGCAATTTCGGCGCGGCGCGCGGTTTTGAGCGCGGCCTCGAAACCAGTGGCAATCTCTTCGCGCGTAAATTGATTGCGGTCAATCGGCGTGTCGAAATTCAACACCATCTGGTTGGCTGGTTCATGGTGCGGATCGTAGGCCGGAAGGTAAGACAGGCGCAGGCGCTCGGCGCCGCGCGTCAACTCGCTGTGTATCAGAGCCGCTTGCTCCTCGATTTCGGTAATCGCCTGGATGCGCGCCCGGATGAGAAACGCCCCTGTTTGAATGATTTGTTCATCCCAATATGCGAGTTGTTCGGGGTCGCCGCCGCGCTCGCTGAGTGTTTTTAACAGGGCGTTGCGCTGGCTGAGGGCTTTGTTATAGGCTGAGAGCGAGGCCGTATAATGCGCATTGGTTTGCGAAATTGCCAAATCCAGATAACGCCGCCGCTCGGTAGGCGTGCCATCGATGATGCTCATCATGCGCGGCAAAAACAAAACTGCATTGAAATGCCCCACCAATTCGCTAATTTTCTTTTTGGTACCATCCAGCAACGCCTCGCGGCGCACGCGCACCCCATTGAATCCCTGACTTTCCTGAATAATGCGCACTTCCAGGCGATGATTTTTCGGCCCGCGGCGATATTCGGCGACAATGCGTCCCACAAGCAGATCCGCTTTTGGGGCCAGAAAATTGATCAATTCGCGGTTTTGCCCGGCCTGAAACGAGGTAAAGGTTGCCAGATAATAAATCGCTTCGAGCAGGCTGGTTTTGCCCTGCGCGTTATCGCCCATAACAACCAGCGTACCCTGCGGCATGGATGTGTCCAGGCGGATATAATTACGAAAGTTGGATAAAGAGAGATGGGTTAGATACATAGAGGCGCAGACCTGACAGGTTTCCAAAACCTGTCAGGTCTATTCGATCTCGGGCAATTCCTGATCCCAAACACTTAGCGCGTGATCGGTGAATAAAACACCATTGAGATGGTCGGTTTCGTGCTGGAAAATGCGTGCCAGCCAGCCTTTGGCTTCAATGCGCTGGGATTCGCCATGCCGGTCGAGGCCCTCCAGTGTGGCATCAATCGGGCGCATCACTTCGCCCAATTTCCCGGGGATCGAGAGGCAACCTTCTACGCCGGTATCCATCTCGCTCGAGGTGTAGATAATCTTGGGGTTGATAAACACATACACTTCGGGCAGGGTATCTTCATCGTTTTCGTCGCCAAATTCGGCCACGAAAAGCCGCTGAGACAGGTTCACCTGTGGGGCCGCCAGCCCCACTCCGGGCGCATCCCGCATCGTCTCAATCATGTCGTCAATTAATTTTTGCAGATTATCGTCAAATTGAGTGACTTTTTTCGCTTTTCCGCGCAGGACGGGATCGGGATTGGTAACAATATTTAGGAGTGCCATAATGATGTATAGGTTTTCGGACTCGCTCGCGAGTTGGTTCTGTTTTAGGGGGTGGATACTGCAATTTTACTCGATCTAAAATAAATCGGGTTCATGGTCTGCAGATTGGCTTCCATCAACCTGGTTGTGGTAAATTTCGAGCCAGGTTGCCATGCGTTCGTGTTCGGCTGCGATACGCCCTTTCTCGGCTTTGGCAATGCCTTCTTCCATACGCTGCGAAATATCTTGATGCACCAACGCCGGGTTGTAAACACCTTCAAAGGTCAGCGTTTGATCGCCAACGTTGATTTCAACATGGCCAACATTCAGGATCAGCCCGATAGTGTTGGGAATCGCGTGCCCAACGCTTTGAATATTCTTGATGGGCGCCGATCGGAACGATTCTTGCCCCAGGGGGCTTTTTTCACGGTCAATAATGCGATCGCGTGTGAGGCAGTAAATATCATTTTTCCAGTCGACATATTCATACAGCCACCAAAAAAAGATACTCAGGGGCATAACACCGAGAATCAGCAAAATTGGATTACTAATCATGAAACGGATCATCCATATTGTGATAATGCTGCTAAAAAAAAGCAGCGTGGTAGGTGCCCAGGCGCGCACCAGAAAAACGGACCAGTGTTTATTATAGGTGATTGTGTCGCCATCTACAGTGCGCGCTCTGAAAAGCCAAAATCCGGCTCTGGCTCGATCGGTAGCTACAGGCACATCTTCGGGCAGTTCGGGTTCGATAATTTCAGGTTCGTAACCTAAGCGGCGGCGCACGGTTTGGCGGATGGCGTTGATTTCAGCCCGTTTTGAAATGGTCTTTGTTTTACTCAGAAAGGCACTGATCATATTTCTCATACGCTCAGGGTTATGAACATCGGTTAGGCGCATCTCGCTGTTGAAGGTTTTGATGACCACGTCGCCCACTTGGATGGCGCGTGCCAGCACATTGCCGGTTTGCACGCCAAGCGATTGGATGGTGCGCAAGGGTACTTCTTGTCGGCTGGAACTGCGTAGTAAAATGCGCTCGCGCCAGACGACGCGCACATTGGTGACAAAGAAGTAGTCATTTTTCCACTCCATAAATGCCCATAAGCTCCCTGCCAGACCAGCCAACAGGATCACCCCGCCAATCACCCCGACACTGATCAAAACAATTGATGCTTGATTGAACAATACGCCAATTATAATGACAACCAGTAGGGCAATTGAGATAAAGAACCAGATAAAGAAAAATTCGCCAATCAGCCGGATAACATGGCGACGCTGTACCAGGTTTAGTACTTCGCCATTGCCAAGCCAACTAATCTTTAATTGGTCGCGAAATTTGTAGGTATTGGTAAATGCATCTAAATACGCTTTGACGCTTGGGTATACAGTGATTAGCCAGTTAAAATCATCGGTGTCCAGGTAGAGCAGATCGGTATCTTCAAGGGCTTTGATCGTTGCTGACCGGGGTTTTTGTTTGAGCAAACCATCTGCGCCGAAGGTATCGCCATCATCGACGCTCGCCAGAAATACATCCGTTCCATCTTCGCCCTGATGGGTGATCTCCATCTTGCCGCCGTAAATAATATACATCGCGTCGGGCGCATCTCCTTCGTGAAAGATAATTGCCCCGGCGTTCACTTGCTGGTCTTTCAACCGCTCCACAACTTCGGCGAGTTCTTCGTCGCTGAATTCGTTAAAGATGAGAACTTGTTTTAATAAATTGATTCGTTTTTCGTTTTCTGGCTGCATATTTTTTTGTTTAGGTTATCATAATTTGTGGGGAGTTCCCCAACCTACGGGGCTTTTCCTTGTGGCCTATCCATTTTAGCATATAGCATAGGCTGCGCGTAACTGCTCGGGCTAACGCCCACGGCTTTCATAAAGTAGAGCCAGGGCGGGTATTTACCACAGAGAACGCTGAGTCCGCCGAGATTT
>JACNJM010000058.1 GCA_014382605.1 Anaerolineae bacterium | reverse complement strand
GGCGCGCCATTCTCGTCGCGGAGGATACGGCTGCGTCCGTGAATCCAGCGGATTTCGCCATCGGCGCGGCGCACGCGGTATTCGTGGTCGAGATACGCGGTTTGCCCATCAAAATGTTCGCGTTGGCGTTGCTCCCTCAGGGGTTGGTCTTCGGGCAAAACGTGCTGGCTCCATTCAATGCTGGTCCCCGGAAAGTTGGAGTTTTCATCATAACCCAGTAGCGTTTTTTCCTCAGCCGAGTAGAATACGTCGCCGGGCTGTTCATCAAAATTTGCATCGGGGTCCAGGGCTTCGTCCCAATAAGCGCCGCCGCTGCCCGTAATGGCAATGTGCAAGCGTTCCTCAGTACGCTGGTGTTGCTCGATTTCGTTTTGTAGTTGCAAGTGGGCTTGTTCAAGTTCTGAGCGGCGACCCTTTTCCAGCTTGCGCGTATGATACATAAAAACAGCGTGCATCACAGCCCAGGTGAACATAAAGGCCCAGGTGGGCGCCAGAAAACGATATTCCAGTTCGGGGATCAGCAGCGGCAAGAGTAAGATGCTGACGAAGGCAAGCAGGATAGTGATGGTGGTGGTACGCGCACTAAAGAACATACTGGTGATGAGAAAAGGAATAACCATCCACACCAGGGTGATGGCGACGAAACTGGCGCTATAGCTGGGTGCGCTGAAGATAACCCAAATACTCAGCACATATAAACCGGCTGTAATCAGCCCCGCCCCAATGCGATAATAAGCGCTGCGACTTAAAAAATAGGCGCATAGCATGGCAGCAAGAATAGCATAGAAGGGCGTCAGCGGCATTTTATCGCCCAGGCCAAAGCCCAGTGCGGGCAAAACCATCGCAAGGAAACTTCCAAACATTAATTTGGCAAACAGGCGCGCCCGATGGCGGTCAACTGGATCGGTTAACGCGGCAGAAGGTTCAAATAGTGCATCGCGAAACTTTGTGAATCCCTGGCCGATATTCATATTGTAGTACCTCCCGAAGATTGTTCGAGTAAGGGATCATTAGCCGCTGGTTTAATGCCGGCATCGATAAGTTGTTGTCGGAGCGTTTTGATGGTTTTCTTAAGCCCGGCCATGCGTACTTCGCGCCCGCTCATCGCGTTCACCATAATCTGCAATTCGGCGGTGCGGTCGCGCACGCGTGCTTCGAGTTTCTCGGTATGTTTGTGCAGTTCATCGAGCAAACGGGCGTTTTCAACTGCGATGGCGGCCTGGTTGGCAAAAGAAGATAATAAATTCAGATCATCCGGGTTGAATGTGCGCGTTTCCGTATCATGCATCACATGGATAACACCAATGACGCGCTCTTGCCAGCGCATTGGCACGCTGATGATGGCGCTAAAGGGTTGTTCGCTTTCGTAGATATTGGCGCGTTTATCCCAGGTGCGATAGTCGTCCACAATCAGGGGGTCGCCGGTCGCGGCTACCGTTCCGGCTGCGCCCTCGCCATAGGCCAGGGTAACGCCGGTGTAGTCTCTGGGCGTGTTGCAACTGACCACGCAGCGCAGACGCTGGCGTTCTTCGTCGGCGAGATACATGCCGCCGCTGGTACCCTTGAGCAAGTCCATGGCGCGGCGGACAATGGTCTTTAATAGTTTGGGCAACTCGTGGGGCGCAATGATATCCAGCGTGGTTGTGTACAGCGCGGCCAATTCATCAGCGCGCTGTTGCAGCGCAGCTTCCCACTCGATGCGCGTATCAATATTTCGTACAGTACCTAATACAAAACGCTGGCCTTCAATTGTAATGGCTGAACCGCTGACTTCGGCGAAAAAAGCGCTGCCATCTTTGCGCTGTAACCGTAATGCGCGCACGCCGTTTTCGCCCCGTTGAGTTTTTGGAAATAATTCCATCTCATCATCAGCAAGCATAAGATCGCCGACCTGCATCGTGAGTAATTCGCTTTCACTATAACCGGTCAGTTCGCTAAAAGCCGGGTTGACCAGGATATACTTCCCATCCAGATCGGTAACGCCAATGCCTTCACGCGATTGCTCCATGAGCGCCTGAAAAAGTTGCTTATTATAGGCCAGATCGGCTTCGGCCACTTTGCGCTGGGTAATTTCCAGTTGCGTGCCGGCCATGCGCAGCGGGCGGCCATCTTTGGCGCGCTCAAACACGCGTCCGCGATCCAGTACCCAGACCCAATGCCCATCCTTATGCCGCAGGCGGACTTCACATTCATATTGTTCGTTTTCGCCCGAAAAATGGGCTTGCAGCCGCTGTTGTGATTCGGCCAGATCATCCGGGTGCGCCATGCCATTCCAGGTTTCCATGCTGACCGGACTAAGCTCATCGAGCGTATAGCCGATCATGCTGGCCCATTTTTCGTTGATTACTGTTTCCCCGCTTTCGATATTCCAATCCCACAAACCAACATCGGTGCCGCGAATCGCTAAATCGAGGCGTTCCTGGCTTTCGCGTAGTTGGCGGGTTTGAGCGCGCACCTGATGGCGTAACCCAAGACTGATGAGCAGGAGCAGCAGTGCTGCGCCGCTAATGCCAAAAGCCAGCCAGCGCGCCCAATCGGGCATTTTAAATCGAGTAGCTGTTACACCAAACCAGGTATCGAGCGTTGAGTAATAGACTGAATTTTCATTGGCTTTTGCCGCGCCCAGGTAATTGTCGATGCTTTCGAGAATGGCAGCGTGCGTTCCTAATGTAGTTGCAAAGCGAATTTCGATGGGGTTAAAAATAATCGGCGATGCATGGAGATCATAGTTCTCCGCGTGTTGTATTGCAAAAAAGTGGTTGACGACTCCGGCATCCACATCGCCATTGGCGGTTATTGTAAAAACATCGGCATACGTATCAACTTCGACCCATAGCGCGGCAATGTCGAAATCGGTCAGCATATTTTGCAGCGCGATCGCGTGAATATCACCCTTTAGAATAGCAATGCGTTTGCTATCCAGAGCTAAAACTGATTCCAGTTGATTGGCGTCACGCGTGTACACATGCCCCCAATTATTGAGCAAAGTTTCCTGGTTGAAGGTGAAGCGATGGGCGCGTTCTGCCGAATATGCAATGGCGCCCATCAGGTCGATATCGCCGACTTCAAGCATTGCCAGACACTCTTCCCAGATGCAGGGCACATAAGTCAGTTGCCAGCCTTCTTCCTGGGCGATAGTTTCCAGAATGTCGATCACCAGCCCCTCGGGAATGCCGCCCTCCGAGAAGGATTGCAAAGGAGGGTTGGCATACACACCCACTCGAAGTGGAGTGGCAGCTAACGAGGGCGATACCAATCCCAGAGAGACCAGCAGCCAAACGACAACCCACAAAAAAGAATTTCTGTGGGGGCGTATAGGTATCCGATCATAAAAATAAAACTTTCCCCGTCCCATAGTATTGATCATTTTTTATTCGCTGCGGTAACCCGATCTCATTTGAGCCAGTTCGTTTTAAACCTACTGCTGGGGTTCCAGCGTCGATGTGTACTGTACCTGCCCCAGAAGCGTATTTTCACCGCTGCGAATTTGAGCCGGAACTTCGAATCCGCTGCCCTGATGGGCAATCGCAATCGTTTGCTGCCCGGCGGGCACACCCTCCAGGCTAAAGCTGCCATCTTCCAGCGCCTGCCCGCTGATATTTGTGCCCAGCACATAGATTTGCGCGGCGACCGGTTTGCCGTTTTCGTCGGTCACGCTGCCACTGATGCTGCCCGTGCCCGACATAACGGCTGCCGCGTTGCTTTGCAAGAAGGTCAGCGCCCCCCAGCCCGCGCCGATGACCAGAATTGCGATCATTAACACCCAGCGAATATTGCGCTGTTTTTTGTGATCCGGGAGTTTGTCGGGCATCCCATCCTTAAATTGATCCAGTGAGGGCGATCGTTCGAGAGACATAACATTGCTCCTAAGGATTTGTAATCGTAATATCGTCAAAAGTGGCTTGTGTGTTATCCCAGGTACGCAGGCCAACTGTACCTTCTGTGTAGGCGCTGTCGGATGCAGACAATACTTCATCGCCATCTACATACGCTGTAAACGTATCCCCTTCTGCCTTGATTTGCACCTGATGATCTTCGCCGTGCCAATCGTAGCCGGGAGCCTTGACGCGGGCAAAGGGCGCTAACTCGTGACCATCAACCCATTTGCGGAAGAGGAACGAGCCACCGTCATAGCCGGGATCATATTGGAAGATATAGCCTTCAGGCTTATCCAGGTTTTGCGCCCGGAACCAGACCCCGTAGCCATTGCCCTGGGTCAGATTTGCTTTGTCGATAGTAAGCATATAATCATCGCCGGTGAAATCTTTGGCGAAAATTGCGCTATATTTCTCGCCGAAGAGCGCTCCGTCTGAAATATTGAATTTGCCCCAGGGAACATACCAATTGTCCATATTCTCGAAGCTATCAGAAAAAAGCGCGCCCGAACAGGTTGAGCCGCCAGTCCCGCCGACGCCGATCACAACATCGCAATAAATATCTTGCAGGCTGGTTCCTGTAGCTGAAAGGGCTGCCATGGCGGCAACACCAACCAGAACAATGATCAGGGCCACTTCCACCAATCCCTGACCGATTTCATGTGGTTTCGTTGTTAGTCGCATTTTCACACTCCTTATATTGGTTTTTTCTGGCATATACACGGTTCAGGGGGCTATTTTGCTGAGATGTGGAAATAGTATCATCTCAATATTTTGGGGTCAAAGGTGACAGTCACCTGGTTTTGAGCAAAACTTCGCCTGAAAATGACAGGTGACTGTCACCTTCCCCGTTTTTTTTGAGATGATACCGGAAATACAAAAAAGGATAAAAATACAGTGTCTTTGCAGCGCAATAGTAGTTTGGCCTGTTCAGGTTATTCTCTCAATGTGAAGCGAAAATTGGATACTACAAGAATAACATAAATTGGGCAGATTAGTCGGCTCAACCTCCAGGGCTTTCTTAAAGTCGAAACAGAAAAGCAATTTCACCGCAGAGAACGCCAAGAACGCAG